>JACQYA010000198.1 GCA_016208425.1 Betaproteobacteria bacterium | reverse complement strand
CTATGGGTAGTGGGTTTAGAAATCGGCGAAATTGCGGCAACGCGGGTGCGGCGATTCTCGCCAAGCCCAGCGGGACAAGGACGCACGTCCGTCGCGGGGCGGTTTTGATGGGCTTTCCCGGAACACCATATTTAGTGGCATTGGGCGTCAACCGGATAGGCATGGATTAAAGTGAGTCCCATAGTCAAGACAGAATCCTGAGCTTCAGTTGTTCCGAGCGACTGCGTAACATCAGATCCTAAGCAGTCGCCACAGCGGTCGTCACCGGCGGCGGTACGGCTTTCTTGTCGGACTGATTTTCCGAGCAGCCGGCCAAGGCCAGCAGAGCGGCGAGCGAGAGCAAGCGACTTGAATACCGGCTCACGGCAACAGACTTTCCTGAGCGTAGAGTTCCTCGACGGTTTCGCGGCGACGAACGAGGTGCGCCTGACACCCGTCAACCATGACTTCGGCAGCGCGCGGGCGGGCGTTGTAGTTCGAGCTCATGGCCATCCCGTAGGCGCCCGCCGACAGGATCGCCAGCAAATCGCCGGGCACCAGCGCCAAACGGCGGTCGTGGCCGAGAAAGTCGCCGGATTCGCATACCGGGCCGACGATTTCCCAGGACAATGCCGCGTCGCTGCGCGGGCTGACCGGCAGGATGTCGTGCCAGGCGTCGTACAGCGCCGGCCGTACCAGATCGTTCATCGCTGCGTCGACGATGGCGAAGTTCTTGATCTCGCCGGGTTTGAGATACTCGACACGGGTCAACAACAGGCCGGCGTTGCCCACCAGTCGCCGCCCCGGTTCCAGCAGAATTTTGAGCGACCGACCCTGCAACTTCTTCAGCAGCGGTTGCAGATAAGCGTTTACCGTGGGCGCTTCTTCGTCGCGATAGCGAATGCCAAGGCCGCCACCAAGGTCGATGTGGTGCAGCCCGATACCCTCGGCGGCGAGTTGGTCGATCAGCAGCAGCACTTTGTCCAGCGCTTCGGCAAAGGGCGCCGGGTCAAGCAGTTGCGAACCGATGTGACAGTCGATGCCGGCGATCCGCAAATTCGGCATGCTGGCTGCTTGCCGATAAAGCGCACACGCTTCCTCGTAAGCGACGCCGAACTTGTTTTCCTTGAGACCAGTCGAGATGTAAGGGTGAGTCTTGGCGTCAACATCGGGATTGACCCGTAGGCTGATCGGTGCTTTCTTGCCAAGCCGGCCGGCGACTTCATTCAAGCGATCAAGCTCAGACGCCGATTCGACGTTGAAGCAGAGAATGCCGGCGTCGAGCGCAAACGCCATTTCGGCGGCGGTTTTACCGACACCGGAAAATACGACCTTCCGCGGATCGGCGCCGGCGGCCAAAACACGTTTCAGCTCACCGGCGGAAACGATGTCGAAACCGGCGCCACGGCGCGCGAACACGCCGAGCACCGCAAGGTTGGAGTTGGCTTTGACGGCGTAACAAACGAGCGAGTCGACGCCGGCCAGCTCTTGTTGAAACTCGTCTAGCGCCGCTTCCAACGCCGCGCGCGAATATACATAACAAGGGGTGCCGAACCGCTCGGCAATCTCGGAAAGAGAAACCGATTCGGCGCGCAAAACGCCGTCCTTCAGAGGAAAAGCGCTCATCTGCCCCGCCCATCGGCCGTGTTAAGATCGGTTCGCGCTACCGGCGCTGCGGCGCCGGCTAGCGCCTGAGGTTTTTGCGGCAGCGTAAGCGGCCCCTTGGTGCCGCAGCCGGCAAGGTTGACCGCAATGAAACTGGCGACCAGAGCAGCGGCAAATGCCGGATATCGACACATAAGTAGTTACTTCAAATTAGAAAATGGTAGCACAGGATGAACGATAACGAATTCAACGCGCTGGCCGATGCGGCGCTAAATCAGATCGAGGCGTGGCTCGAAACGAGCGATGCCGACTTGGACTACGGGATGATCGCTGCCGGTGTGCTCGAAATCGAGTTCGCCGACGGCAGCAAAATTGTCGTCAACCGACACGGCGCGGCAAAGGAAGTGTGGGTCGCCGCGAAATCGGGCGGCTTCCACTTTCGCTGGGCCGGCGATGCCTGGCGCGATACGCGCGACAACGCCGAGCTGATGGCGGCGCTGTCGAAGCTGGTCGGCGCGCAGGCCGGCCGGCCTAATCTACCGGTTTGATGCTTTCATCCTGCGGTGGCTCGGACGGTACTTCCGCTGGCGCATTCTCCCTGTAGAACAGTTCC
This sequence comes from Betaproteobacteria bacterium, assembly GCA_016208425.1. GTDB lineage: Bacteria > Pseudomonadota > Gammaproteobacteria > Burkholderiales > Rhodocyclaceae > JACQYA01. The sequence goes on along the minus strand of JACQYA010000198.1, from coordinate 12,984 downwards.
TTGGCCGGCCCTTTGCCATGCCCCGGCGCATCCAGCGCGACCAGACCTTCCGGCTGCGGCGGGAAGGTCTCGGGAACGTCTTTGAGCACCTTGGTCATATAGCCTATCCACGCGGGAAGGGCTGCCGAGCCGCCGGTCTCGCCGTTGCCGAGGTTCTTCGGCTGATCGAAGCCTATCCATGAGCAGGCGACGACGGTTTGCTGGTAGCCGCAAAACCAGGCGTCGACGTGTTCGTTGGTCGTTCCCGTCTTGCCGGCCAGATCCCGCCGTTTGAGGAGGGTCGAGGCGCGGGCGGCCGTGCCGTAGAGCGTCACGTCGCGTAGCATGCTGTCCATCAGATAGGCGTTGCGCGGATCGATCACGCGCGCGCCATCGCTGCCGGCGGGGACGGGGTGGGCGACGCCCAGCACCTGCCTCTTTTCGTCCTGGATCTGGTGCACGACGAAGGGCTGAATCCGGTAGCCACCGTTGGCAAAAATGGAATAACCGCCGAGCATCTGCCAGGGGGTCACCGATCCAGCACCGAGCGCCATTGTCAGGTAGGGCGGGTGTTTGTCCGAATCGAACCCAAAATGCGTGACGTAATCCTGCGCGTAGTGCACCCCTATTGCTTGCAGCAGCCGGATGGACACCATGTTTTTCGACTTGGCAAGGCCGGTCCGCATGCGCATCGGGCCTTCGTACTTGCCGTCGTAGTTCTTCGGTTCCCACGCCTGGCTGCCGGTCACCGACGCCGGGAACGTGATCGGTTCATCGTTGATGATCGACGCCGGCGTGAAACCCTTCTCCAGCGAAGCGGAATAGATGAAGGGCTTGAAGCTTGATCCCGGCTGGCGCCAGGCTTGCGTGGCGTGGTTGAACTTGCTGCGGTTGAAGTCGAAACCGCCGACCAGAGCCCGGATTGCCCCCGTCTTCGGGTCGGCGGCGAGAAGCGACGCTTCGACCTGCGGCATCTGCGCAATTTGCCAGCTCCCCTTGTCGTCCTTTTGTACCCGGATCAATGCGCCCCGGCGCAGGCGTTTGGTGGCGGGCGCTTTGTCGTCGATCATGCGCGCCGCGAATTTGATCGCGTCGCCGCTCATCGCCAGCAGTTCGCCGCCCCGCCGATACGCCCGCACTTCGCTCGCGTTGGCCGCCAGCACGACCGCCGGATGCAGGTCGTCGGTGTCGCCGAGATCCTGCATCAGCTCGTCCAGCGCCTCGTCCTGGTCGGACTTCACCTCGCTCATGTCGAGATAGGCTTCCGCTCCCCGGTAGCCGTGACGCCGGTCGTAGTCGAAAACGCCGCGCCGCACGCTGGCGTAGGCCGCTTCCTGGTCGGCTTTCAGTATCGTCGTGTACACGCGCAACCCCCGCGTGTACACATCCTCGGGGAAACGCTCGGCCGTCACCTGGCGCGCCATCTCGGCGACAAACTCCGCGTGCACGGCAAATTCGCTAGCATCGCGCTTGATGATTAGCGTTTGCTTGAGCGCGGCCTCTTGCTGCTTGGCGTCGATAAAGTCAAGCTCGTGCATCCGGCGCAGCACATATTGTTGGCGCAGCCGTGCGCGCTTCGGGTTAACCACCGGGTTGTAGGCGGAAGGCGCCTTGGGAAGGCCGGCGAGCATGGCGGCCTCGGCGACCGTCAAGTCCTTGAGCGATTTGCCGAAATAGATCTGGGCGGCAGCGCCAAAACCATAGGCGCGCTGTCCGAGAAATATCTGGTTGATGTAAAGCTCCAAAATCTGGTTCTTGCTCAGGTTATGCTCGATTTTGAACGATAGCAAAACCTCGTAGATTTTACGGGTATAGGTTTTTTCTGCCGAAAGAAAGAAGTTGCGTGCGACCTGCTGTGTGATGGTCGACGCGCCTTGGCGTTTTCCCGCACCCAGCAGGTTGTAGAAAGCGGCGCGCAGCACCCCGAGCGTATCAACGCCACCGTGCTGGTAGAAACGCTCGTCTTCGGCCGCGAGAATCGCCTGTTTCATCAGGTCTGGCACGTCCTCGATACGCACGACGGCACGCCGTTCCTCGCCAAATTCCCCGATCAGATAGTTGTCTGCGGTGAACACGCGCAGCGGAATTTTCGGGCGATAGTCCGTCAACGCGTCCAGCGACGGGAGATTGGGGTACGTCAATACGAGGACGACACCCGCGATCGCGAAAATGATCGCGGCAAGTCCGATAACTACCAGCACCGGATAAAGTATCCAGCGGACGATGTTAGGCAAGATGAATCCCTGGTCGAGGGGGAAGGAGCGGGCATTATAAGCCAAGGCGAAATGAGCCTCCCCGAAAAGGCCGCTTCGCATTGCGCTCCCGTCAACGAGCCAGGAATCTCTTGGGGCGACCCGGCGAGTTTCTTGAAAGCCGACGGGTGGCCGGATTGCGGCGGAAATATCGCTTTACAGGCCCTATGCTTGTTGCTAGCATCTAATGCGGTTTGTACAATAGTTCGCTAACTGCTAATTATTAAAGGTTTTTTCTGGCAAAGGGTGGCGACTTGCAGCTCGATTTTTCGATTTTCAACCCCAAAACGCGACCCTTGGTTGGCATTGACATCAGCTCGTCGGCGGTCAAGATGGTCGAGCTTGGTGGCAACGCCAAGGACGGTTACCGCGTCGAGCGGTACGTCATCGAAGTCTTGCCCAAAGATGTCGTCTCGGACGGCAACATCGTCAATCTGGAGCTGGTTGCCGAGTCGATCAAACGGGCGTGGAAGAGGCTGGCGACGTCGACGAGAGCCGCCGCCGTCGCTTTGCCGACGGCGGCGGTGATCACCAAAAAAATTATTGTGCCGGCCGGCCAACGCGAAGATCTGCTCGAACTCCAAGTTGAATCGGAAGCCAACCAGTACATCCCGTTTCCGCTCGAAGAAGTGAACCTCGACTTTCAGGTACTCGGGGCGTCCACGTCTTCGCCCGATGAAATTGAGGTGCTGATCGCCGCTTCGCGCAAGGAAAAGGTCGAAGACCGCGTGGCCGTGGTCGAGGCGGCCGGCCTGAAGCCGGTGGTGATGGATGTCGAGTCCTATGCCGGGCTGGCGGCGTTCGAGCTGATCGAGAAGCAGTTGCCGATTGGCGGTAAGGGGCAGGTTATCGCGCTCGTCGACATTGGTGCTAATGTCATGAATCTGGCGGTGTTCCGGGGCGGCCAGCAACTCTATGTCCGCGAACAGGTTTTCGGCGGCAACCAGTTGACCCAGGATATCGCGCGCTTTTACGGGATGAGTTTCGAGGAGGCGGAACTGGCCAAGCGCAACAGTGCGCTGCCGGACAATTACGAGACCGAGCTGTTGCGTCCTTTTATCGAGAACATGGCTCTGGAAGTGTCGCGGGCACTCCAGTTTTTCTTTACCTCCACCCAGTTCAGCCAGGTCGACCTGATCGTTCTGGCGGGCGGTTGCGCCGTCATCCCGGGCGCGGACGAAGTGGTCGCGGCGCGCACCCAAGTCACCACGATCATCGCCAACCCCTTTGTCGACATGACGCTGTCCGGCCGCATCATGGCGAAAAACCTGCGGGGCGACGCGCCCCTGCTATTGGTTGCCTGCGGCTTGGCGATGCGGAGGTTCGACTGATGATCCGGATCAACCTCCTGCCGCACAGGGAAGAAAAGCGGAAGGCGCGAAGAACGCAGTTTTACACGCTGGCGGCGCTGGTTCTCGTCCTCGCCGCTTTGGTCGTGTTGCTGATCTATTCGATCTGGAACGGATATATCGGCGAGCAGGAAAGCAAGAACGAATTTCTCCGGAAAGAGATCGCCATTCTGGATGCCCGCAACGACCAGATCAAACGCCTCAAAGAGCAGATGCAGGCGCTGCTGGCGCGCAAGGAGGTCATCGAATCTCTCCAGAGCGACCGTTCGGAAGCCGTCCATCTGCTGGGGGAGCTGACGAAGAGCGTGCCGGACGGCGTCTACCTAAAGTCGATCAAGCAAGAAGGCCGGAAGGTGAGCGTCACCGGGTACGCGCAATCCAACTCGCGCGTCTCGTCCCTGATGCGCAACCTTGAAAGTTCGCCGTGGATGGCAAGCCCCCAACTGATGGAAATCAAGGCGGTCACCGTCGATAAGCGCCGGCTCAACGAATTTGTTCTTGTCTTTCAATTGAAGCGATCATTAGAATCCGCCGCCAAGGCCGGAGCGGCGATGCCCGTGGAGGCAAAGCCATGAAACTCCCGGAATTCAAGGCGCGGCTAGACCTCACATCGGTTCTTGACGATTTCAGAACCTTGAACCCGAACGACGTCGGCACTTGGCCTTTGTTGCCGCGCATTGTCGTGTTGATCGCCGTATTCGTGTTCTCTTTTGCGTTTGGCTGGTGGTTTTTCCTCAACGACCAGTTCGATCTGTTGTCGGCAAAGCAGAACGACGAGCTCAAGCTCCGGGAAGAATACATACAGAAAAGCAATCAGGCGGCCAACCTGGATTTGTACACCCAGCAGCTCGAAGAAATAGATCATTCTTTTGGGGCGCTTTTGAAACAGTTGCCGAACAAATCGGAAGTGGAAAGCTTGCTGGTGGAAATCAGCCAGGCCGGTCTGGGGCGCGGGCTCCAGTTCGATCTGTTCAAACCCGGGTCAGAAGTCCTCAAAGAGTTCTACGCGGAACTGCCGATATCGGTTCGCCTGACCGGGAGCTATCACGATTTTGGCGCATTTGCCGCCGATGTCGGCGCCTTGTCCAGAATCGTCATTCTGGGCGACTTGTCGGTGTCGGCCAACGCGCAGGCGAAAGACGGTTCCCTGGTCATGGAAACCAGCGCCAAGACCTTCCGGTATCTGGACGAGGAAGAAGTGGCAAAGCAGAAGAAGGCCGCGCTCGAAGCCAAAAAGGGAGCGCGCAAATGAACCCCGTTGCCGTGCTTTTCCTCGGCGGCACGGTGTTGCTGGCCGGATGTTCCGGCGGGGAACACGAAGACTTGCGGCAGTGGATGGCCGGCGCCGCGAAAGATTCCAAAGTCAGGATACCGCCCATACCGCAGGTTGCGCCGTATTCTCCGTCGCGCTATCAACCGGAGGGGGCTCTAGATCCGTTCAGGCCGGCAAAGATCGTCCCGGAATCGAACAAGGCGGGCGCCGGCAAACGCCCGGATCTTCACCGCCAAAAGGAGGAGCTGGAGCAGTATCCGCTGGAATCGCTGGTATTTATTGGCGTCTTGCAGCGAGGCAAGGATTTTCATGCAATTGTCAAAGCAGACAATACCTTGCACAGAGTGAAGATCGGGAATTACCTGGGGCAGGATTTCGGGGTCGTCACCAAAGTATCGGACTTTGAAATTTCCTTGCGCGAGCTGATTCAGGACGCGGGGGGAGACTGGATCGAACGGACGAGCGTTCTCCAGCTTCAGGAACAACAGGAGTCGCGCAAGTGAAGAAACTACTGGCAGCCGTCTGTGGCGGCATTCTGTTGCTGGCGACGGACGCCTCGCCCGTGGCGGCAGCGGAAACAGGGGCGTCGTCCGCCGACGGAAACGTTATCGAAGCGATCAACGTCGATCAGCAGGGAGCGCAACTGATCGTCAAGGTCGCGCTAAAGAGCGCCGTCAGCTCGCTCCCCACGGGGTTTTCGACAGCGACCCCGGCGCGCGTCGCCCTGGATTTTATGGGCGCCTCGAACGGGCTGGGACGAAACACCCAGAGCGTCAACACTGGCGCCTTGCGCAACCTCGGCCTGGTGCAGGTCGGAGATCGGACGCGCCTGGTGCTCAATCTCGACAAACGCATGGAGTACGAAGTTCGCGGCGAGGACAGGTTTGTCTACGTTACCCTGACGCCGCTCCCCGGTTCCGTTACCGTGCCGCAACGCCTTTCTCAGTTTGCAAGTTTTCAACCGGCGCAGGTGCAAAGCGCGCTTCGCGACGTGAGCTTCAGGCGGGGCAAGGACGGCGAGGCCAGAATTGTCGTCGAGCTGAGCGACGCGAACGCCGGCGTCGATATACGGCAGCAGGGGCAGTCGCTGACCGTCGATTTTTCAAAGGTATTCGTTCCGGATGAGCTGCGCAAAAAGCTGGATGTCGCCGACTTTGGCACGCCGGTGATGCATCTGGTCACCCAGCAAAACGGCGAAAACGGGCGTATCGTCATTACCCCCAAGGGCTTGTGGGAACATGTGGCCTATCAAACGGAATCGCAGTTTGTCGTCGAAGTTCGCCCCGTCGTGGAAGATCCCAACAAACTGATACAAGGGTCGCGAGGCGGTTACAAGGGCGAGCGCCTTTCCCTCAATTTCCAGAACGTCGACGTGCGCCGCCTGCTTCAGGTCATCGGCGAGTTCACGGGGATGAACGTAGTCGTCAGCGATACCGTTTCGGGGGCGATCACGCTGATTCTCAAGGATGTTCCCTGGGATCAGGCGCTGGACATCATCCTTCGGCAGAAGGGTCTGGACATGCGCAAGAGCGGCAACGTGATTTCGATCGCGCCGCGCGACGAACTGGCTACCCGCGAAAAGCTGGAGCTGGAATCCAAGCTGCAGATCGGTGACATCGAGCCGATCCGCACCGAAGACTTTCAGATGAACTACCAAAAAGCCGAGGAGCTTCAGAAATTGCTGACGACCAAGGACGCGCAGGGCAACAGCATGCTCTCGAAGCGCGGCAGCGCGGCAGTCGACAAGCGCACGAACAAGCTTTTTGTGCAAGACACGCCCAGCCGGCTCGAAGATGTCCGCCGGTTGATCGCGAAGATCGACGTACCCGTCAGACAAGTGCTGATCGAGGCGAGAATCGTCGAGGCGGCCGATACGTTCAGCAGGAATCTGGGGGTGCGGCTCGGGTTGATGGATCTGGCCGGCGCCACGGCCGGCCACGGCATCGGCGGCGCGCGCTACACCGTCGGCGGGCAGATGTCGGCGAACGCCTACCTCACCGGACAGCAGGCGACGCAACCCGCGTTCAGCGAGAGTCTGGGGGTCAATTTGCCGGCCAACAAGATCGGGACGGCAACGCCCAGCGCCTTTTCCTTCACCTTGTTCAACAATTCGAAGACGCAGTTCCTCAACCTCGAACTTTCGGCTCTGGAGGCCGATGGTCGCGGCAAGGTGGTTTCCAGCCCGCGAGTGGTGACGGCGGATCAAAGCGAGGCGCTGATCGAGCAAGGCGTCGAATTGCCCTACGAATCCGCCTCGTCGAGCGGTGCGACCACCGTCGCGTTCAAGAAGGCCAATCTCTCGCTCAAGGTAACGCCGCAAATTACGCCGGACGGCAAGGTGATGATGAAGCTGGATATCAACAAGGACGCCCCCAATCCGAAATACCAGCTGAGAACCGGCATCGCCATCGACACCAAGCACGTAAAAACCGAGGTATTGGTCGAGAACGGTGGTACGGTAGTCATCGGCGGAATCTATACGCAGGATAAGCGCGAAAACACGAACCGGACGCCGCTTCTCGGCGACATTCCCTATCTGGGCTGGCTGTTCAAGCAAAAAGACACGACCGACGACCGCACCGAGCTGTTGGTTTTTATCACGCCGAAGATTATCAGCGAGAGTTTGGGCGGGCGCTGAACATGTCGGACCACCGTTTTTCTAACGCTTCAGCACCCCGTTCCACCATTCCCGAACAGGCGGGAATCCATGCGGCGGAGGGGGTCGGGGCAATATGGGTTCCCGCCTGCGCGGGAATGGCGGATATTTTTGCACTTGACATCAAGGTGATGTGATGAAGCATAAACTGAAAAAATTTCTGGTCGCCGCGCTGGTGGCACTAATCGTTGCGCCCGTTTCGGCGCAAATGTCGGTATTCAACAAAAGCAGCAACTTGATGACCTTGCAGCTGGTCAAGGCGGGGCAGTTTTATTTCTCGAAGATGCTCCTGACCCTGCCCGTGCCGCCCGTCCTGTGGAGCCTCAACGACAAGGGCGTGCCGGTCAACCCGCTCAACGCGGCCGATGCGGCGCTGTACAACAAAACCGCCGGAACCCTGACGGTTCCGGTACTGAAAATCGATTCGACGGTCTACTCGAATGTCAAGCTCGCCCTGCCCGACCCCGACAACAATCCCGCCGGCGCGAGCTGGAGCCTGGTCGATCTAGGCAACGTGATGAGCACTTCCTCGCCCGGCTACGATTTGAGTTACCCCATCGTCGGAACAATGTCGAACAAATATTGCACGGACTCCGGCGGCGAGTTGAGCTATGTGATCAACGTGGCGGGCAGCACGAAACCGCAAGTCTGGAAACACGTTGCCGACGACCCGTGTTGCCCGCTTTCGGTGACCACCAACTCGCCGGCAAACATCGCGGGGACTTCCGACGTGCAGATTTACCCGAATCCGGGCGAAGGCCCCACCACCGGAAATTTCAGGATGATGGTGACGTTTACGGGCAAGGTCAGTAGCGGTAGCGCCGGGGCGAGCATCTGTGCCAAAAACGTAACGGATTCCGTCTATTCCGGAAACTGCGTGCTGACCGCCGCCGGCACTTGCGTCGCCGATACCGAGACAGCGGCCACCACAACGTGCGTCAAGAATGTCGCCGATAGCGTTTATGCCGGAAGTTGCGTATTTTCTGCCGCAAATACTTGCGTCGCCGCCACCGCTGAAAGCTGTGTGGTTAACGTCCCGCCGAGCATTTACGCCGGCGGTTGTTTTTCTGCCGGCCCCGGGCTCTGCAACCCGACAACCGGTGCCACCGATTACTGGTCTTGTGTGAAAAACGTACCCGATAGCGTCTATACGGGCGCTTGTTTTTCACCGGAAATAGGGATTTGCAACGCCACTACGGGTAGCGCCGACAACGGGTATTGCACGGGTTCCCTGGTGAAACGCAGCCAGTTCTGCTCGCTCATCGACAACTCGAAATACTGCACAAAAGTGACCACTCCAGCCACCTCCAACAGTCAATATTGCACGCTCGTCGCTTCGTCGACACCAGTTTTGGTCGATCAAACCGGCGTCGAAACCTGCGTCGTCAGGCCGGTACTGGACTATTCGAATTACCCGGCAGGCGCCAACAAGGCCGCGCTAGCGGTATCGTCAAACAAGGTCAGCGCGACCATCGGCCAGAGGGCTACGGTCTACATTTCGGGCGGTTTGCCGCCATATTTTGTCACTGCCAGCCTTCCGGGCATCATCTCTTACGAGCTGCTCGCAGCGGACGCCACCGGGATCGGACAGCCTTTGGTCATCGATGGCAAGACCGTCGGCACGACGCAGCTCACCGTATTTGACTACAACGGGACGGCCTTGCCGATCACCGTCGACTCCGCCAGCATCCCTCTCTACGTCAGCCCATCCAGCATCGATGTCACCGAAGGGACTCTGGTGGACGTGCGCATCGAGGGCGGGGTGCCACCGCTGGCGGTCTACAACCCGACGCCGGCGTGGGTAGACGCGCCGGCAACCGTGGCAACCACGCCGACGACCATAACTATCGCGATGAAGCAAAGCAGCGGCAGTTCTAAGACCTTCCTTCGCTTCACCGACGCCGCCGGGACTTCCGCGTCGATCGGAGAGATCAAGATTTCCGCGAGCACCGGTGGCAATACGGTTCTGCCCGCTACCATCACGCTTAATGTGGGCGAATCGTCGCTTATCTACGTTACCGGCGGCGGCGCGCCGATTTCCATCCTGAACACCCGACCCGACCTGATGGATATCCCGGGATCGCTGGCGACAACGCCGGGAACCGTGCGCGTGGTGGCAAAAAAGAGCACTTCCGGACAAGCCATCCCGATCTACTTCACCGACAAGTACGGAATCAAGAATACCGTGACCGTCACAATTACCGCGCCAAGCACGATACTTCGATAGATCCGCAACTGCCGCCGAACGCCCGGAAGAGCGTTCGCTACAACGCCGGCGGCGTCTTGTGGTGACGCGCGGAACCGGGCAGCAGCCGCCTGGCGCAGGCCACGGCAAAATGCGCCCAGATCGCCAGGTTCGTCATCAAGACCTCCAGCGGCGGGTTATTGGCGCCGTAGAACTTGCGATAGAAATATTGCATCCCCCGGTGCTTGTGCCACTCGACCCGGAGCGGCCGCGCCGCACTGCAAACGCCTTGCCCGTGTGCGATTTCGACGTTCGGCACAAAAAGGATACGCAGTCCGGCGCGTGTGAAGCGCAAACACCAGTCGAGATCCTCGCAGTGCAGGAAGTAGCCTTCGTCCATCGGCCCGACTGTCTCGAACGCCTGGCGCGATACCAGCATGAAGGCGCCGGAGATGGCTTCCACGTCGCAGGGTGCCGCCGGCAGCGGGGTGCCCGTCAGGTCAAAGTTGAGATCACCCGCCGACCGCCTGGCGTATGACGCGAGCGGTAAACTGCGGTAGAGCGCCGACTCGAGCGTAGGAATGCGCCTGCGGCAACCGCGCTGCTCGCTGCCGTCGAGGTTGCGGATCAGACAACCGGCCATGCCGGCGCCCGGGTGGCGGCGAAACTCGGCAATCATCGCGGCAAGGGTGTTCGGCGCGATCGTGCAATCGGGGTTTAACAAGAGCAGAAACTCGCCGCGCGACGCGGCCAACAGCCGGTTGCTGGCTGTGGCGAAACCGAGGTTGCAACCGTTGAAAAATATCCGGCATCCGGTGCGCTGGCCGTGCCTGGCTGTCAGTTGCGCTATGCTGTCGTCGCTCGACCCGTTGTCGCCAACAAGAATCTCCAGGGGAAAATCGTTGGCCAGCACGGAATCCACGCAACGCGCAAGCCAGGCGCCACTGTTAAAATTGACGATCAGAACGGAAACGATGGGTAGCGTCGGTAGAGTCACAACACGGGGTGGCGGCATGGGCTATGGTTTCGGGGTCTGTCTATTTTACCCCGCGCTGCCGGCACGGGCTGTCGCCTGCTGGGGGTGCCGTCCGGAACCACCAGCAAAGCCCGCAACCCCCGCACTTTCTCGGGCTCTGCGGCCGCTGGAGCGCGGAAGATGAACGATGCCGCGCACGCCGGTCTGTACGCTTCAGCCGGGTCGTTTTTGGTCTGCGCTGCCGCATTGATGGCGCTCTTGCGTTCGGGTCTCGCCGAGCGCGCGCTCGACCGGCCCAACTCCCGATCCCTGCACGTCCGGCCGGTTCCCCGTGTCGGCGGGCTGGCGATCCTGCTGGCCGTCGGGGTCGCTGCCGTTGCGGCGGGTGCGGCCGACCGATTCTACCCGCTGCTCCCCCTGGTTGCCGTGTCGCTGATAGACGACGTGCGCGGTGTATCGATCGCGCCGAGAATTGCGATACAAGCGCTCGTCGCGGTCTGGGCTTTGTCGCAGCCGCTGGGCGAAGCGTCCTTGGTGCCGTGGATTTTGGCTGCCGCCGCCGTCGTCTGGAGCACCAATCTCTACAACTTCATGGACGGGTCGGATGGTTTGGCCGGGGGGATGACCGTTTTCGGCTTCTCGTTTCTCGCGCTGGCCGCCTTTCGGGGCGGTGACACCGGTTTGGCCACGTACTGTTTTTCGTTTGCCGCGGCCGCATTGGCTTTTTTGGCTTTCAATTTTCATCCGGCCAGAATTTTCATGGGCGACTCCGGCTCGGCGCCGATCGGTTTCGCTGCGGCGATCATCGCCATCGAAGGAGTTGGCAAAGGGTTATGGACTCCCTGGTTTCCTCTTTTGGTATTTTCTCCTTTTGTGTTCGACGCCAGCATCACGTTGCTCAAACGCCTGCTGCGCGGAGACCGTTTCTGGCAAGCACACCGCGAACACTATTACCAGCGGCTGATCCGCATGGGTTGGGGGCATCGGCGCACCGCGCTGGCGTACTACGGGCTGATGCTTGTCGCGGGAAGTGCCGCGCATGTTCTTTTGGCGCAGCCCATGCCTTGGCCACTGCTGGGGGCGGGTGCCGCGCTGGTGTTGGTTCTCGGCCTCATGCTGGCCGTCGACCGCGCCTGGTCGGCCAGGCCGGCGGGCGACAAAAATGTTTGAGAATCTCTTTTTGAGTCCGCCAAATCCATAAGCGCGGATATGGAGCACCCCTACGATGAGTATCTACGCTGTCGGCGACATACAAGGCTGCTATACCCCGTTCAGGCGCTTGCTCGACATATGTGCTTTCGATCCAGGGAAGGATCGGCTGTGGCTGGTTGGCGACCTGGTCAACCGTGGGCCGGAGTCGCTGGAAACCCTGCGTTTCGTGCGCCGGCTCGGCAACGCCGTAACGCTGGTATTGGGCAACCACGACCTGTATTTACTGATGGTCGCCGAAGGATTCGGAAAGCGCGCCAAAAACGGCGACACGCTGGACGATATCCTGCGCGCACCCGACCGGGACGAACTGCTGCATTGGTTGCGCCAGCAACCCCTATGCCATGTTGATGGCGATTTTTGCATGGTGCACGCCGGCCTGTTACCACAATGGACTGTCGCCCGGGCCAGGTCGTTGGCGGCGGAAGTCGAAGCGGCGCTCAAAGGCTCCGCTTATCGCCGGCTAATGGCCAATCTCTGGGGTAGCGAACCCTCGTTTTGGCGCGACGATCTCGTCGGCTGGCCGCGTCATCGCGTCATCGTCAACGCGATGACGCGCATGCGCTACTGCACGTCTGCCGGAGTCATGGAGTTTTGCGCCAAGGGCGAACTCGCCGATGCGCCAGAGGGCTACCTGCCCTGGTTCCAGGTTCCCGCCCGGCGTAGCGCCGGGCAAGTGCTGGTCACCGGGCACTGGTCGGCGCTCGGCCTCAAGCTCGAACCCAAGTTGCTGGCGCTCGATTCCGGCTGCCTGTGGGGCCGCCACCTGACCGCAGTCCGACTGGAAGATCGCGCGGTATTTCAGGTGGATTGTTTGGGCGACATGGCGTAACCACGGGCGGATAGAGACGATTATCTGCTAGCAGCCTGTCGGACTTACAGCGCCAGGTTGAAAAGTTGACAATTTGATGCGAAAAATCACCAATAATTGCTGCAAACCGCATTGCAAATTTCGCCTGTTAACCCTAGAGCGTGTTCACAGTAACCAGATATAAGTACATGCCAAATGCAAAAACGCATTGAACCGATGGGCGAGTTTGTCGTATCGGGTCGCGAGGCGACGAAACTGCTTGAGTCGATTGAAGAATCGCTCAACGAGGTTTCT
>JACQYA010000197.1 GCA_016208425.1 Betaproteobacteria bacterium | reverse complement strand
CATTCAACGCTTGACGGAAACACACCAGACACGGCTTACTTCAACCTCAGCAAGTCACCGCTCGCCGCGGCGGCTTAAAACCCGGCAGAGATATCACTTAAGAAAATCGGAATTCTGTCCAGCTGAATGGGGCCACCTCTTCATTCAGCGATTTGTTGAAATCAAACAGAGCAAGACAAACGATATTGATGGGCGACCGATAAATCCCGTGGGCATTCGCTATTTTGGATATTTGATTGCCGATCTAACGCCGAGTCTTCGGTTCCAGATGGAGATGAACTATCACCCGTCCATTGATGGTGAGGGATATTTCAAGACACTGCCCGGTGGAAATGGCTATGTTGAGATCATTTCCTACGACAAGTTGGTCAAGGACGCAAGTCATCGGAATCGCATCTTGTTCGACAAGCTTGGCCTGCATAAATATTGACCGTCAATTGGGCAAAACATGAATCAAGTGCACGATATAAAAAAGCCTATCTACACCCATGACGAGTTGAATGCCAAGGCAACTATCTGGAAATTCCAGATAGTTGCCCTGGAAGACAGACAAATACAATGGGCGAACGCATGAAACTGCAATTCGACGCCTATCAGGACTACCAGCTCGAAGCGATCCAGGCCGTGGTGAGCCTGTTCGCGGGGCAGCCGGACGCTTCGCAAAGCGGGGTGGCGATGGCGGACGAGGGCTTGTCGAGCCTTGCCCTTAGCGAAACAGGCGTGGCGAACCAGCGCGTGCTGACCGACGCGCAATGGCTGGCGAACCTGAATGCTGTGCAGGCACTGCACGGTATCGAAACCTCCGCTGCGCTGGAAACCTTGACGCTGGATGACAGCACCCCGGCGGGCGTGTTCCCCAACTTTACGGTGGAGACCGCCCCGACGGCTCCGCCGCATGCACCATTGCCGGCTTGGTGCTGTTTGGACGCAGTCCGCGCCGTTGTCTGCGTTACGCCGGGGTTCGCTGGATGTCTTTTGCTAGCGACGCGAAAGATTACCGGGCACAGGACGACACCGTGCTTGATGGCTCTCTGGTTGCTTTGTGGGAAGGCAGGCTCGGTGCCGGGCGAAACATCGTCGAAGATGGATTGATCGAACGCCTGATTGACCGCATGCGTCCGTTTATCTCGGAAGATGGTGGCGAAATCAATGAGGGACTGCGCCGGGAATCAAGCTATCGCTACGCATTTGATGCAGTCCGTGAGGCGATTCTCAATGCGCTGGTTCACCGCGACTGGACACGTTCGATTGAGGTTGAGGTAGTCAACTACGCCGACCGTCTGGAAGTAACCAGCCCCGGCGCATTACAAAATTCGATGACCATCGAGAAAATGCTGGCCGGACAACGGTCGCCACGCAATCCGATCATTGTGGAGATCATGCGCGACTATGGCTACGTGGATGCGCGCGGGATGGGGGTTCGCCGCAAGATTGTTCCCCTGACGCGCGCCTATGCCGGTAAAGACGCCGGGTTTGAATTGACCGATGACTACTTGCGTGTGGAGATTCCCTCACGCCAGGCTGGATAAGCCAAGCCACGGATTAACCGCCACAGCTCGACGCCGCGACCGGACAGTCCGCAGCCAATACGCCTTCTCGAATCGCGAACGAACATTCCGGTAAAATCGCACCTCTCCCAATCATGGACGAACAAACGATGGCATCGCAAAGTCCCTCAGTCCAAAAACTCGAAATGTTCATTTTCTGGAGCCGCTGGCTGCAGGCACCGCTTTACCTCGGCCTGATCGTGGCGCAGATGGTTTATGTCTACCTCTTCATGGTCGAGTTGTCCCACCTCGTGCTGAATGCGTTTTCGACCACCCACATCAACGAAAACGAGGTCATGCTCGTCGTGCTCGGCCTGATCGACGTGGTGATGATCGCCAACCTGCTGATTATGGTCATAATCGGCGGTTACGAAACCTTCGTCTCGCGCCTCGATCTCGATGACCACCCCGACCAGCCCGAATGGCTGTCGCACGTCAACGCCGGCGTGCTGAAAATCAAGCTGTCTACCGCGATCATCGGCATTTCGTCGATCCACCTGCTGAAAACCTTCATCAACGCCGCCAATCTCGACGAGCATACGATCAAGTGGCAGGTCATCATCCATATCGTCTTCCTCTTTTCGGCGCTGGCCATGGTCTGGGTGGATAGCATCATGAACAAAACGCTGCTCGCCGGCAAAGCGCACCACTGAACGAAAGAACCCGACATGACCACGATCCGCCAGGAAGACTTCATCCAGAGCGTCGCCGACGCCTTCCAGTACATCAGCTACTACCATCCGCTCGACTACATCAAGGCGCTCGGCGCCGCCTACGAGCGCGAGCAGAGCGCCGCCGCGAAGGACGCCATCGCGCAGATCCTGACCAACAGCCGCATGTGCGCCGAAGGCCGCCGCCCGATCTGCCAGGACACCGGCATTGCCGTGATCTTCCTCAAGGTCGGCATGGACGTGCGCTGGGACACCACGCTCTCGGTGCAGGAGATGTGTGACGAGGGCGTGCGCCGCGCTTACCTCAACCCGGACAACAAGCTGCGCGCCTCGGTGCTGCTCGACCCGGCCGGCAAGCGTACGAACTCGAAGGACAACACGCCGGCCGTCGTGCACACCGAGATCGTTCCCGGCCACCATATCGAAGTGATCTGCGCGGCGAAGGGCGGCGGCTCGGAGAACAAGTCGAAGTTCACCGCGCTCAACCCTTCCGATCCCATCGTCGACTGGGTGCTGAAAACCGTGCCGACGATGGGCGCCGGCTGGTGCCCGCCGGGGATTCTCGGCATCGGCATCGGCGGCACGCCGGAAAAGGCTATGCTGCTGGCCAAAGAATCGCTGATGGCGCCGGTCGACATGCACGAGCTGGTCGCCCGTGGCGCCAGCAATCGGGTTGAAGAACTGCGCCTGGAACTCTACGAAAAAGTGAACGCGCTCGGCATCGGCGCGCAGGGTCTAGGCGGCCTGACCACCGTGCTCGACGTGAAGATTCTCGACTACCCGACGCACGCCGCTTCGCTGCCGGTGGCGATGATCCCGAACTGCGCCGCCACGCGCCACGCGCACTTCCACCTCGACGGTTCCGGCCCGGCCATCCTGACACCGCCTGACATGAACGAGTGGCCGAAGGTCAACTGGACGCCGAACACCGAAACCTCCACTCGCGTCGATCTCGACACCCTGACGCCGGCCGAGGTCGCTGCCTGGAAACCCGGCCAGACGCTGCTCCTGAACGGCAAGATGCTGACCGGCCGCGACGCCGCGCACAAGCGCATCCAGGATATGCTCGCCAAGGGCGAGAAGCTGCCGGTCGACTTTACGAATCGTGTCATCTATTACGTGGGTCCTGTCGACCCCGTGCGCGACGAAGCCGTCGGCCCGGCCGGCCCGACCACCGCGACGCGTATGGATGGCTTCACCGAGATGATGCTGGCGCAGACCGGCCTCATCTCGATGGTCGGCAAGGCCGAGCGCGGCCCAACCGCAATCGAGGCGATCAAGCAGCACCGGTCGGCCTACCTGATGGCCGTCGGCGGCGCCGCCTACCTGGTGGCAAAAGCGATCAAGGCCGCCAAGGTCGTCGGCTTCGCCGATCTCGGCATGGAAGCGATCTACGAGTTCGACGTGAAAGACATGCCGGTCACGGTCGCCGTCGATTCGAGCGGAACGTCGGTGCACAGCACCGGACCACAGGAGTGGCGTGCAAGGATCGGCGAAATTCCGGTCGTCGTTGCCTGATCCTGGCAGGGCGCAACAAGCGCAGGGTATGCGCCGCATAATGCGAAAACACCCGGCATGGAAGCCGCGCCGCCGTTCACCCGCCCCGCAACGCCAGCGCCTTCTCGTACAGCGTGTTCTTCGCCGTTCCGCTGATCGCGTGCGCCAGCTTTGCCGCCTGTTTGACCGACAGGCCGTCGTCCAGCAACACGCGCAACACACGTTCACCCTCGCCATCACCGCCCGGGGCGGGGGCGCCCGAAACGAGCAGCACGAACTCGCCGCGCTGCCGGTTCGCATCGGCGTGCAGCCACGCCAACGCTTCGCCGAGCGGGCAACCGTGTATCGTCTCGAACAGCTTGCTCAGTTCGCGGGCGAAAACCAGGGTACGTTGCGGCCCGAACGCTGCGGCCAGAGCGGCCACCGTTTCCAGAATGCGGTGCGGAGCCTCGTAGAAGATGAGGGCATGAGGGTGCGTGAGCAGTTCGCGCAGGGCGTCGGCCCGCTGTTTGGCTTTGCTCGGCAAGAAGCCGTAGAAGAGAAAGTGCGGCTCGCTCAAACCCGACGCCGACAGCGCGGCAATCGCCGCGCACGGGCCGGGCAGCGGCACGATACGAAAACCTGCGTCGCGCACGCGCGCCACCAGGCGGGCGCCGGGGTCGGAAACGGCGGGTGTGCCGGCGTCCGACACCAGCGCTACGGATTCCCCGGCGGCCAGCTTGGCGATCACCTGCTGCGCGGCGCCCTCTTCGTTGTGCTGGTGGGCGGCCAGCAAGCGCGCGCCGCATCCGTAGTACTTGAGCAAGGGCGCGGTATGGCGCGTATCTTCGGCCGCCACCCAGGGCACTTGGCGCAACACGTCGAGCGCGCGCAGCGTGATGTCGCCCAGATTGCCGAGCGGCGTCGGGACGACATAGAGGACGGCCGCTTCTTCCATCACTTATTTCATCAGCTCGACGCGTTCGCCCCTGGCTCGCCGCAGCGCGGCGCGCGTATCGATATAGCGCTGGAACTCGGGCTGCGTGCGATAGGCGCCGGAGGCGACGTATTCCAGGGAAGAAGCCAGATGGAAAGGTCTCAAGTAACCTTCGACGCGGAACACCTCGCGCCCTCCAGCATCGAAAAACACCAGGCTGGGCGTGTAGAACACGCCGGCTCGGCGCGCCCAGTCGCGGGCTGGCAGCGTTTCGCCGGCAGGTGTCTGCACGGCGTCGCGAGAAGCGATGTCGACCTGCGCCACCCGATACTGCCCGAGCAGGCTCATCACGTCGGCGCGAGTAAAGGCATCGCTGTGCAGCTCGTCGCAGGCCGCGCATTCTTTCTGCTCGAACAGCACGAGCAGCGGCTTTCCGCCTTTCGCCGCCGCGAGTTTCAGCGGCGCTTTCATCAGCCACGCTTCGTGATGCAAGCGGCCGCTCGCCGGCTCCCCGGCATTTGCCGCCAGATAGTCGGTAAAGCGCTGCTTCTTCTCCAGATGCTGCCCCACAAAATCGAGCGCGACCGAAAACTTGTGCGGCGGCATGTAGCCGTTCAGGCGCAACGCCGCTTCGCCCTTCTCGTCGAGCAGCAACAGGCTGGGCGTGAACTGGACTTTCAGCGCGGTGGCGAAAGCTTTCTCCGGCACCGTCTTGCCGCCCATATCGACGACTTCCCGGTCGCCCCAGAGGTTGATGGCGATCACGTCGAAATGCTTGCGCGTCTTGTCCGCGATTTCCTTCTGGCCGAAATTTTCCTGCAACATCTTGCTGCAGTAGGGGCAACCGTCCTGGTAGAAATAGAGCATCAGGCGCCGGCCGGCTTTCGTCGCCTCCTTCACGTCGTCGCGCAAATCGAGGAAAGACTGTTTGAACCACGCGGGGTTTTCGTGGTGGTGGACGCCGGCCGCTTGCGCGCTCTCGTCGGCCGCGCCGGCAAGATGGCTCCCGGCCAACAGGGCGAGCACGAAGGTAAGAGTCTTCAGCATGCCGAATCCTTGAGATAATGTTGACGATTCTTCCACCGTAGCGAAGGAACCGTGAAAGAGAAAGATACCACGAGCAGCGCGGCCGGCAACCGCAACGGGCGCGGAAAGCAGGCCGAAGAGGTGGCCGCCCGTTTTCTCGAACGGCACGGCCTGCAAGTGCTCGAGCGCAATTTCCGCTGCCGGGGCGGCGAAATCGATCTCGTCTGCCGCGCCGGCAAGGCGCTGGTTTTTGTCGAAGTGCGCTTGCGCGGCACCCGGGCTTTCGGCGGCGCCGGCGCCAGCATCACGCCGGCCAAGCAGCGCCGCATCGTCCTCGCGGCACGCCACTATCTCGCCGCGCGCGCGGCCGGCGAATGCGATTGTCGCTTCGACTGCATCCTGTTCGACGACATCGGCAGCGCCCGCGAAAACCACATCGAATGGGTGCGCGATGCGTTTGCCGCAGATTAGCCTGGCGCTGTGGCTGGCCGTCTGGATTCAAGCGGGCGCGGCAGAGACCGTCAAAATTCTCGTACAAAGCTCGCCGCTGGCCGGCAGCCAGTACTACGCCGTGGCCGAGGTCTGGCCCGAGATCAAACTCGGCGACCGCCTGACGCTCGCGCGCGAACCGGACAACCGCCACGACCGCAACGCGATCCGCGTAGACTGGAACGGTCGCCAGCTCGGCTATGTGCCGCGCGCCGAAAACCGCGCCGTCGCCGCCGCGCTCGACGCCGGAGAGAAACTCGAAGCGCGCGTATCCCGGCTGCGCCCGCTCCCGGAGACGCGCGATCCGTGGCGACGGGTCGAGTTCGAGGTCTATCTCATCCTCTAATCGCTTATCGGTTAAAATCGGCGACGTTTTTTTATCCGCTGCAACACGCACACAGCGAACACACCTATGGATCTCATCGCCCGCATCGGCCGGAACTTCACAGACAGCGCGCAGACGAAACTCGACGCCGTAGAGCTGCTGGCCGCGCCGATTGCCGGCGCGGTCGAAGCCATGGTCGGCTGCCTGGTCGGCAACGGCAAGATTCTCGCCTGCGGCAACGGCGGCTCCGCCGGCGACGCCCAGCACTTTGCCGCCGAACTGGTCGGACGCTTCGAGGCCGAACGCCAGGAGCTCGCGGCCATCGCGCTGACCACCGACAGCTCGATCCTGACCGCCATCGCCAACGATTACGGTTTCAAGATGGTCTTCGCCAAGCAGGTACGGGCGCTCGGCCAGCCGGGCGACATCCTGCTCGCCATCTCGACCTCGGGAAATTCCGACAACGTGGTCGAAGCGATCCGCGCCGCGCACGACAACAACCTGCGCGTCGTCGCGCTCACCGGCCGGGACGGCGGCGCGATCGGCAAGATGCTGCGCGACGACGACATCCACCTCTGCGTCCCGTCCGAACGCACGGCGCGCATTCAGGAAACCCACCTGCTCGCCATCCACTGCTTGTGCGATGGCATCGATTGCCTGCTCCTGGGAGTTGAAGAATGAAGAACCGTCTGCTTTGCTGCCTGCTGATCGGCGGCACCGTCCTTCCCCTCTTGCAGGGATGTTTTCCGGCGGTGGTCGCCGGGGTGGCCGGCGGCGCGATGGCCTCGCTGGATCGCCGTTCGCTGGCCACGCAGGCGGAAGACGAGACTATCGAATGGAAAGCCGGCGCCCGCATCGGCGAAAAATTCGGCGAAAGAGTGCACGTCAGTTTCACCAGCTTCAACCGGAAAGTCCTGCTGACCGGGGAAGTCCCGAGCGCCGAAATCAAGGCGGAAGTCGAGCGCTTGACGAGCGAAGTCGCCAATGTTCAGGGAATCTACAACGAGCTCTCGGTGGGCGCGATCACCTCGTTCTCCGCGCGCAGCAACGACGCCTACGTAACGTCCAAGGTGAAAGGCCGTTTTGTCGACATCGGCAATTTCAACCCGGTTCGCGTCAAGGTCGTCACCGAGGCCGGCGTCGTTTTCCTGATGGGTCTGCTCACGCAAAAAGAGGCCGATTCGGCCGTCTGGGTGACGCGCACGACGGCCGGCGTGCTCAAAGTCGTCAAGGTCATGGAAATCATTTCCGACGCCAAAGCGCGCGAACTGGACAACGACACTTCCGGCAAAAACGATCCGGCCAGCGCCAAGACACCCGGTTAAACCGATGCACGCTCCGGCGCCCGCCTTCGAAGCCAAAATCGTCCCGCCCACCGAACTGGGGGCGCGCGTCGCGCGGCTGGCACGGCCGCTGGTGTTCACCAACGGCTGTTTCGACATTCTGCACCGTGGTCACGTCACCTATCTCGCGCAAGCCCGCGCGCTGGGCGCCACGATGCTGGTCGCCCTCAACTCGGATGCGTCGGTCAAGCGCCTCGGCAAGGGCGACGAGCGGCCGGTCAACGCGCTGTCCGACCGTCTGGCGGTGATGGCGGCGCTGGAAAGCGTTTCGCTCGTCACCTGGTTCGACGAAGACACGCCGCTGTCCAGAATCCTCGACTGCCGGCCCGATATTCTGGTCAAGGGTGGCGACTGGCCGGTCGAGAAAATCGTCGGTAACGGGGAAGTCACCCGTTGGGGCGGCCTCGTCGTTTCGATACCCTTTCTCCACGAAAAGTCTACGACGGCGCTGCTGGAGAAAATTCGTCGCCTGTAAGAACCCGCCTCCCGTACCGGGTCAAAGCACGACCTGCGTACCCAGCTCCACCACCCGGTTGCTCGGGATCTTGAAGAAGCTCGTCGCGCTGCCGGCGTTGCGGAACATGGCGATGAACAGCTTTTCACGCCACAGCGCCATGTCCGTGCCGAGTTTGGGAATCAGCGTTTCGCGGCCGAGAAAGAAAGAAGTCTCCATCGTCTCGAACACGAGACCCTGCTCGGCGCACAAGTCCAGCGCGGCGGGAATATCCGGCTCGTCCTTGAAGCCATAAAAAACGATCACGCTGTAGAAATTGCCTTTCAGCTTGCGCACGACGACACGATCGGCATCGGGAATAAAAGGCACGTCGAGCATCTGCGCCGAAACGACCAGCACCCGCTCGTGCAAGACTTTGTTGTGCATCAGATTGTGCAGCATCGCGTGTGGCACGACATTGGCGTTGGAATTCATGAATACCGCAGTGCCTTCGACACGCGACGGCATCGACACCAGCAAGGCGTCGATAAAAGCCTCCAGGTCGATCGACTCGCCGCTCAGGCGTTCGGCGAGCAACTGGCGACCGCGCTTCCAGGTCGTCATCAACGTGAATACGAACGCGCCCGCCGCCAGCGGGAACCAGCCACCGTCGGGAATTTTCAGCAGATTGGCGAACAAGAAACACAGTTCGACGACGACGAAACAGGTAAATAGCGCAACCGCCCGCCCCCAGCCCCAACCCCACACCCGCGCCGCGACGATGGTCGCCAAGATCGAGGTGATGACCATGTCGCCGGTGACCGCGATACCGTAGGCGGCGGCCAGGTTGTTCGTCGACTGGAAACCGAGCACGAGGATCACCACGGCAACGAACAAGCCCCAGTTGATCCCCGGCACGTAGATCTGCCCCTGTTCTTTCTCGGAAGTAAACTGCACCTCGAAACGCGGCACGAAACCGAGCTGCATGGCTTGGCGGGTAACGGAAAAAGCGCCCGAAATCACCGCCTGCGAAGCGATGACCGTCGCCACGGTAGACAGTGCGACCAGCGGATAGAGCGCCCAGTCCGGCGCCATGTGGTAGAACGGGTTCTGCACCGCTTGCGGGTCGGCCAAGATCAGCGCGCCCTGCCCGAAGTAGTTGAGAATCAGCGCCGGGAGGACGAAACCGAACCAAGCCAGCCGGATCGGCTTGCGCCCGAAGTGCCCCATGTCCGCATAGAGCGCTTCGGCGCCCGTTACCGAGAGCACCACCGCGCCCATCGCCACGATGGCGATGGCGCGATGCGCGAAGAGAAATTCCAGCCCGTATGCCGGGTTCAATGCCTGCAAGACACTCGGATGCGCCGCCAGGTTATAGAGGCCAAGAATTGCCAGCGTGGCGAACCAGAGCATCATCACCGGCCCGAACAGGGCGCCGACCGATGCGGTTCCACGGCGCTGGAAGAAGAACAGGACGAGCAGGACAAACAGCGTGGTCGGAATGACGAAAGGTTTGAATGCCGGCGTCGCCACCTCCAGCCCTTCGAGCGCCGAAAGCACCGAAATCGCCGGCGTCACCATCCCGTCGCCGTAGAACATCCCGGCGCCGAGAACGCCGACGATCATGATCGCTTTTTCGCGCTTCGGGCTGCCCTTGGCGTCCTGCAGGGCGAGCGCGATCAGCGCCATGATGCCGCCCTCGCCCCGGTTGTCGGCGCGCATGATGAAAACGACGTATTTTATGGAAACGATGACGATTAGCGACCAGACGATCAGCGAGAGGATGCCGAGCACACTCTCGGGCGATAGCGGAATCGGATGGTTGCCGGCGAAAACTTCTTTCATCGTGTAGAGCGGGCTGGTTCCGATGTCGCCATAAACGACGCCGAGCGCGGCCAGCGACAGCGCCGCCAGTTGCCGCTTGCTTTGATCCGGGCTGCTGTGCATGAATTATTCCGCTAGATGCTTGCCGGGACTCCGGGTGCCGGCAAATGGGGAGGTCGCCCGCCGCCTCAGCCGGCGAGCGCGGCCTTCAGAGAGGCGACGTCTTCTTCGGATTCGGCGAGAAGCGCCTTGATCGCCCCGGCGTCGAACAAGCCGGCCAGCGAGGAAAGGTTGACCTCTTCTCCCAAATCGGGATTACGCCAACTGGTTTGCAGATTGGCCAGCTTGTTGGCGACAAAGAGCACGTCGGCCAGCGTCTTCACGGCCGTTACCTGGCGTTCGACCTCATGCTCCAGAACGGCGCCGAGCAGCTCCTCCCCCAGCCCCATTGCCGCTAACAGGGCATGGCCGATATTGTCGTGCCAGTGCGCGAGCAGTTCGTACAGCTCTTCGCGGTTTTCGATCAGGTCGGGAAAGTTGGTCGCGCGCGACAACAGGTAGAAAACACCGATATCGTGCACCAGCCCGGAAAACATCGCCTCGTCGGGATTGATGCGCCCGACCTTGCGCGCCAGCACCCGACACAGCGCCGCCACATGGATCGTGTGCTCCCAGAGGCGTTTCGAAATCCACTCGAAGGGCGCCATTTTCTTCGACCCGAGCAACTGTTCCATCGCCACCGCGAACGAAATCGTGCGCACCGCCTCCATGCCGACCCGCGTGATAGCGCTCTTGACGTCGGCGATGGTTCTCCCGGTCGCATTCAGCGCGGCCGAGTTGGCCAGCCGGATGACCTTGGTGCTCATCAGCGGCTCGGCGCCGACCAGCACGCTCAACTGATCGACCGTCAGGTTCGGGTTCTTGAGCGCGCCGCGTATCTGGAAAGTCACATCCAGAAAGGTCGGAAAGGTAATTTCATTGCCCGACAGATCGCGGGCAATGTCTTCAAGAATGCGAAAGCTGTTCTCTTTGGACATATCACTTCAACTCAAGCCGGAAAGCGACCAGAAAAGGATCAAAACGGGATGTCGTCGTCCATGTCGTCGAAACTCGGCGCCTTCTTGGCCGGCGCCGGACGCGCGGCGCCAGACGGCGGCGGGCTGCCGGCCGATGGCATGCTGCCGCCATAGCCGCCACCATACTCCGCCTCGCCGCCGGAAGACGCGCTCTGGCGACCGCCGAGCATCTGCATTTCGTTCGCCTCGATCTCGGTCGTGTACCGCTCCTGGCCTTCCTTGTCCTGCCATTTGCGGGTACGGATACGTCCCTCGATATATACCGCCGAACCCTTTTTCAGGTACTGGCCGACAATCTCCGCCAGCTTGCGGAAAAAGACGACGCGATGCCACTCGGTAATTTCCTTCTTCTCGCCGCTCGCCTTGTCCTTCCACGATTCGGTCGTCGCCAAACGAATGTTGGCGACGGCGTCGCCGTTGGGCAGGTAGCGGGTTTCCGGGTCGGCGCCAAGATTGCCGACGAGAATCACTTTGTTGACCGAAGCCATGATGCCTCCCTGAAAAATGTCTGGGGCGGATTATAAACAGATTTATGCCGGCGACTGCTGCACGCGCGGCGGCGGCATCTTCATCGTCATGCCGAACGCGAGCCAGACGGCGCCGAGCGCCGCGCAAGCCAGCCACACCGCGTTTTGGCCAGAATGCTTGGCCAGCGACCCACCGGCTACGCCGCCGAGAAACAGCCCCAGCGACTGGGTGGTGTTGTAGACGCCGAGCGCCGCGCCTTTCGCGTGCGGCGGCGCGATCCGCGAAATCAGCGAAGGCTGCATCGCTTCGAGAACGTTGAAGGCGACGAAAAACAGCATCAGCCATAACGACAGCAGAACCACGTCGCCGCCGAAAAAGCCGAAGCCCAGCTGAACAGCCACCAGCAGCGCGATCGCGGCGTTGAAGACAAGCTTCAAGCGTCCGTGCCTATCGGCGGCGAGCACCGCCGGCACCATTATGACGAAGGACAGCAGCACGGCCGGCAGATAGATTTTCCAGTGTTCGGCGGCCGGCAATCCGCCGGTCGCCACCAGCGCTGTCGGTACCAGAACCCACATCGCGGTCTGCATCAGATGCAGGACGAACACGCCGAAATTCATGCGCAGCAACTGCGGGTGGCCCAGTACCTCGACGAAACTGGCCCAGCCCGGTTGGCGCGGGATAGCCGGCGCGGCCGGAACGACCTTGAGCACGACGAAAATGGCGAGCAGCGCCAGAATGCCGGTCAGCGCGAAGATACCGGGCATGCCGATCACCGAGTAAAGGAGCGGTGCGCCGACCGTGGACAGCGCGAACGCCAACCCGATCGACGAACCGATCATCGCCATGACCTTGGTGAGATGCTGCTCGCGCGTAAGATCGGCCGCCAGCGCGGTGACGGCAGCGGAAATCGCCCCGGCGCCCTGCAGAATGCGGCCGACGATTACGCCGGCAATATCGTCCGCCGCAGCGGCGACAAAACTGCCGGCGACGAAGAGGAGCAGGCCGAAGACGATCACCGGCTTGCGCCCGAAACGGTCGGACGCGGCGCCGTAGGCGATCTGCAAGCATGCCTGCGTAAAGCCGTAGGCGCCCAGCGCGAACCCGACCATCGCCATGTCGTCGCCGCCGGGCAAATCTTTGGCGTAAATGGCGAAGACCGGGAGGATCAGGAAAAGTCCGAGCATGCGCAACGCAAATATCGCGGCCAAGCTGATTCCGGCGCGTTTCTCGCCGGCGGACATACTATTCGGGGTCGAAGCTGGGGTCGGAGCAGACATAGGTTTGGTGCGAAACTGCGGAATTGCGTATATTAACAGGTTTGCCCCAGCCCTCCGGGCCATCGTCCCCATGAATGAAATCGGCCATATCAGGATACGCGGCGCGCGCACGCACAATCTGAAGAACATCGATCTCGACCTGCCGCGCAACCGGCTGATCGTGATTACCGGGCTGTCCGGCTCCGGCAAATCCTCGCTCGCTTTCGACACGCTCTACGCCGAGGGGCAGCGGCGCTACGTCGAATCGCTGTCGGCCTACGCCCGGCAGTTCCTGCAACTGATGGAGAAGCCCGACGTCGACCTGATCGAGGGCTTGTCGCCGGCCATTTCGATCGAGCAGAAGGCGACCAGCCACAATCCGCGCTCGACGGTCGGCACCGTCACCGAGATTCACGACTACCTGCGCCTGCTCTTCGCCCGCGCCGGCACGCCCTACTGCCCGGAGCACCAACAGCCGCTGGAAGCGCAAACCGTTTCGCAGATGGTCGACCATGTTTTGGCGTTGCCCGAAGAAACGAAACTGATGATCCTCGCGCCGGTCGTCGCCAACCGCAAGGGCGAGCAGGCCGATCTGTTCGCCGAATTGCGCGCGCAGGGCTTTGCCCGGCTACGCGTCGACGGCGTCATCCACGAGATCGATGCGCTGCCGAAACTGGCCAAGACGAAAAAGCACACGGTCGACGTTGTCGTCGACCGGCTGAAAATTCGCGACGACATGCGCCAGCGCCTCGCCGAATCGTTTGAAACTGCGCTGCGCCACGCCGACGGCCGCGCCATCGCCTACGAAATGGATAGCGGAAAAGAACATCTTTTCTCGGCCAAGTTCGCCTGCCCGGTCTGCTCGTATTCGCTGCAGGAACTCGAACCGCGCATCTTCTCGTTCAACAATCCGATGGGCGCCTGCCCGGAGTGCGACGGACTCGGCGTGATCCAGTTCTTCGATCCCCGGCGGATCGTCGCGCACCCCGAGCTTTCGCTGGCGGCGGGTGCCATCCGCAGCTGGGACCGGCGAAACCAGTTCTACTTCCAGATGCTCACGTCGCTGGCCGCGCACTACGGCTTCGACGTCGACACGCCGTTCTCCGAGCTGCCCGAGAATGTACGCAATATCCTGCTCTACGGGTCGCGGCGCGAAACGCTGCCTTTTCATTACCTCAACGAGCGTGGCAAGCTGACGGTGCGCGAGCACAGTTTCGAGGGCATCGTCGTCAATCTGGAACGGCGCTACAAGGAGACCGATTCGGTCGCCGTGCGCGAAGAACTCGCCAAGCTCATCAGCAACAAGACCTGTCCGACCTGCGCCGGCGCCCGGCTGCGCGAAGAGGCGCGCAACGTCCGGGTCGGCGCGCAGGCCGGCGCGCTGACCCTGCACGAAATCAGCCACCTGCCGCTCGCCGCAGCGCGCGACTACTTCCTCGCGCTGACCCTGCTCGGCAACAAGGCGCAGGTCGCCGACAAGATCCTCAAGGAAATCACCAGCCGCCTGCAGTTTCTGATTAACGTCGGCCTCGATTACCTGTCGCTCGACCGTTCGGCGGAAACCCTGTCCGGCGGCGAGGCGCAGCGCATCCGCCTGGCTTCGCAGATCGGCTCCGGCTTGACCGGCGTCATGTATGTCCTCGACGAACCGTCGATCGGTCTGCACCAGCGCGATAACGACCGCCTGCTGGCGACGCTCAAGCAACTGCGCGACATCGGCAACACGGTGATCGTCGTCGAACACGACGAAGACGCCATCCGCAGCGCCGATTACGTGGTCGACATCGGCCCCGGCGCCGGCATCCACGGCGGCGCCATCGTCGCCGAAGGAACGCCTGACGAAGTTGCCGCCAACACGGTTTCATTGACCGGCGACTATCTCGCCGGCCGGCGAAGGATCGAGATTCCCGGCCAGCCGCGCCAACCCGATGCGGCCCGCATGCTGACGGTGGTCGGCGCGCGCGGCAACAACCTGAAAGACGTGCGCCTGGAACTGCCGGTCGGCTTGTTTACCTGCGTCACCGGCGTATCCGGTTCCGGCAAATCGACGCTCATCAACGATACCTTGTATACCGCCGCCGCCAGGCACCTTTATGGCTCGACCGCCGAACCGGCCGCGCACGACGAAATCATCGGCCTCGACCATTTCGACAAAGTCATTAACGTCGACCAGAGCCCGATCGGCCGCACGCCGCGTTCCAATCCGGCCACCTATACCGGGCTGCTCACGCCGATCCGTGAGCTGTTTGCCGGCGTTCCGGAATCCCGTTCGCGCGGCTACGGCCCCGGCCGCTTTTCGTTCAACGTCAAGGGCGGGCGCTGCGAGGCGTGCCAAGGCGACGGCATGCTCAAGGTCGAAATGCACTTCCTGCCCGACATCTACGTTCCCTGCGACGTTTGCCACGGCAAACGCTACAACCGCGAAACGCTGGAAGTTCACTACAAGAGCCGGAACATTCACGAGATCCTGCTGATGACCGTCGAACTGGCACGCGAGTTCTTCGACGCCGTGCCGGTCGTCGCACGCAAGCTGCAAACGCTGGTCGATGTCGGGCTTTCGTACATCACGCTCGGCCAGTCGGCGACCACGCTGTCCGGCGGCGAAGCGCAACGCATCAAGCTGGCGCTCGAACTCTCCAAGCGCGATACCGGCCGCACGCTCTACATCCTCGACGAGCCGACCACCGGACTGCACTTCCAGGATATCGAGATGCTGCTGAAGGTGCTGCACCGGCTGGCCGACCACGGCAACACGGTGGTCGTCATCGAACACAACCTGGACGTAATCAAGACCGCTGACTGGCTGGTCGACCTCGGGCCGGAAGGCGGCGGCGGCGGCGGGCGCATCCTGGCCGCCGGCACGCCGCAGACCGTTTCCGGGGTGGAGGGAAGCCACACCGGAAATTTCCTTAAACGCATGTTGGGGCGTTGAAAAAACAAGGCTCTAGTCTGAAAGATTAAGGAAGGGAACATGCGGTAGCGGCGAGAACCAAGAACGGAGGGGGTTGCAGGCGTTTCCCCTGCGGCCGCCCGATGGCGCGGAACCGGCCGGGGTAGGAGTCGGGGTATTTGGCCGCAACGCCCTTGAAGCGGCGCATCCATCCCTTGAGTCGGCTGTCGTAGGCATTGACGTTCTGGATGTGCCGACGGCCGTCGGCGCGGATGCCGGCTGCCAGCTTCACGGCGTGATGCTCGATGCCAAGGGTCTGCGCCGCCGCCACGGCCTTGCTGCCATCGGTGCAGAGGATGGCATCCGCCGACAGAACCGGCTTCAATGCGGCGGCGACATGCACCGCATCGCCGGTACCGGGCACGAAGTCGGCCGTAGCGCCGGAACGATCACGGGCGATCAGCACGGGCACCTGTTCTTGGAGGTGCCGCGCTTTGCCGCCTTGCCACCCCGATGCCGCGGCGACCGGCCAAGCCCGCCACGCATCGCCTCCGCCTGTCCGATCCATTTTCCGCGCAGGTGCAGATGCGCCGGCGGCGTACCGGTCAGGGCGTCGAATGTCTTCGCGCACTTCCGGCACTTGAACCGCTGCAGGCCGCCCGCCATGCCGTTCTTGACGACGTGCGCACCGTGGCAACGCGGGCAACCGCGATGCCCGGCGCCAGATTCAATAGCCGTCGTCGCTTTGCGTTCCGTCGCAGTCAATCCGGCCACCACGCGCAGCCTCTGGCTTGGCGTCAGTTTCGTAAGCTTGCGCATCAGTATCGACAGTTCACTCGCTCTCATGATCCTCTCCGTTTCAGCCCAGTCTATTCGTTTATAGACGCTCCACAGCGTTTGTCGCTAACATTTCAGACTAGAGCCTTTGGCAACCTTATACATGGTTATCATTATATGGTTGGCCGTATCGACAGAACCATTTTTATACTAGTGCTTAGTTGCAATATAAAGAGTTATTAAGTACTCTTGGTGGCATGTCAAGAGTAGCCCCGAAGATCACGTGCTCGGCGGAAGTTCGAGCAGAAATGGAGCGCGCGCCGCCAGTCGAACGGAGGCGGTGCGCATCGTCGGACGAGCCAGGATGATTCTTGGCTGCCTTGATGGGCTGCGCGTGCAGGAGGTGGCGACACGCTGTCGAACGCGGCCAAACACAGTCATCAAATGGCGGGATCGTTTTGTCGAACAAGGAT
>JACQYA010000196.1 GCA_016208425.1 Betaproteobacteria bacterium | reverse complement strand
TATAACCGGAAACGACAGCATCCGGCTCCGGGATACCTGTCGCCAACACAGTGCTTGGGGAGCTGGATCAGCAAACAGCATCAGGGAAAACTGGTAGCGTGAAATCTACCCTATGGCAGACGAAAAACCGAGGGAACTTCAGTCGTCGTCAATGGCTGCAACGAGATCAGCATCGGTTTGGATTTTCCTTGTCGGGCGAGTGGGAGGCATTTTCCTCCAAGTGAGTGCGTTCTGCCGGGTGCACCAAAAAAAGCAGCTTTGGCTGTTTTTTTGTGCTGAAGTGAGGAACCAGTTACTTCACGCGCGCGCGATATTCGTTGGTGCGCGTATCGATTTCGATCTTGTCGCCGATTTCGACGAAGGCCGGAACGGGAAGCTCAAAACCGGTAGCGAGACGCGCCGGCTTCATGACCTTGCCCGAGGTGTCGCCCTTGACGGCCGGTTCGGTGTAGATGACTTCGCGCACCAGGCTGTTCGGCAATTCCACCGAGATGGCCTTGCCTTCGTAGAAAACCACCTCGCAGGGCATCGCGTCTTCAAGGTAAGGCAGCGCGTCGGCCATGCAGTCGGCCTCGATCTCGTACTGGTTGTACTCGGCGTCCATGAAGACGTACATCGGGTCGGCGAAGTAGGAGTAGGTGACTTCCTTGCGCTCCAGTTGCACGACATCGAACTTGTCGTCGGCGCGATAGACGGTTTCGCTCGGTGAACCGGTCAGCAGGTTCTTCATCTTCATCTTGACGACCGAGGCGTTGCGGCCGGATTTGCTGTATTCAGCCTTGAGAACAACCATCGGGTCGTTGCCGACCATGAATACGTTGCCTACGCGAAGCTCTTGTGCGGTTTTCATAGTACGTTCCGAATATGGCGTAAAAAATAGCCGTATATTATACCTTGGATCGGCAAAAGCGCACCAGAGCACTTGATAAATCTTCCTGTTGAGCAAGGCTTGTCGCCCAGGACGCGGCGTGTTGCCGCAGCTGCGGAAGATGTGCGGCAAAATCGTTCCACTGCAACGACGTGACTGAACCCGTATTCCACCCATGCCAGAAGTGGCGAACTGCACCGGCCACGGCCTGCGCCATGTTGAAGCAGTAAATGGCCAGAAAGGCATCGAGTTTGACCCTATGAGCATCTTCCCGCTGTGGGTAGATGTGCCAGACCATCGGTTTTGCCGCCCACTGGGCGCGCACGAAGGAGTCTTCGCCACGCACGAAGTTCAGGTCGCAGGCCCACAACAGCGCGTCGTAATCGCGCTGTGGAACAAAGGGAAGAACACGTATTTCCAAAGCCCCGCGCTGTACTCTGTCCCCAGCTTTCAAGGGCCTGGCGCAGGTGTTCTCGACTTGTGCGAGGGCGCGTGAAACGGGAACCAGGCAGCAAACGGGCGAACTCGCTTTTTCCCAAACCGACAGGAGATCGGCAATTGCCGGGTTCTCGTAGGCGAAGAGCGAAACGCACAAGACATCGGCGGGCGGCGGCGGATGGCCGGTCAGGCGCCAAAATTTATTCTCCGACGCAGGGCTGTCCTCGAAATGCTGTCTATGGGCGAGCAGCTCGCGCTCGCGTAACAGTCCGCCAGTGTTGGCGCTAAAGCCGGGGAAGAAGAAGTACTTGGTCAGCGGCAGACGCGGATGCGGCGAACTTAGGGTGTGGCAGCCTTCAACCCATCCTTCGGCGCTCAGATATTCGAGATTGACCCACACCGGGCCGGGTTCGCTACGCGCCATCGCCGCGATGAAAACCTCGGGAATCCGGCAACCGAACGCTTCGACGACGACTTCTCCGGGGGCTATTTCAGGAATCGCCTCATCCCAGCGTCTGATCTCGACGCCGTCGACTTGCTGGATTTCGACCACGGGGTCTATCTGCGGGCATAACGGCTGGAAACTGGTCAGGTCGTCGACCCACAGGCGGACGAAAATCCTGTATTCGGCTGTCAGTTGCCGCGCGAGGCGCCAGCAGACGCCGATGTCGCCGTAGTTATCGACGACGGCGCAAAAAACATCCCATACGGGTCTATTGGCCGGAGAAGGCATGGTCGGAAACTCTGCCATGATAACATCCAGACGATTATCGTAACCCAACGACCCGCACCGCGCGCCAATGACAGAAACGTTCGACGCCAGATCGCTGCTTGCCACGCTGACCGAATTGCCCGGCGTCTACCGCATGCTCGACGCCGCCGGCAACGTTCTTTACGTCGGCAAGGCGAAAAATCTGAAGAAGCGCGTCGCTTCGTATTTCCGCGACAAGCACCCTAGCCCGCGCATCGCGCTGATGGTGGCGCAGATCGCTAGCGTCGAGAGCACCGTCACGCGCTCCGAGGCCGAGGCGCTGCTGCTTGAGAACAACCTGATAAAAAGCCTGGCGCCGCGTTACAACATCCTGTTCCGCGACGACAAATCGTATCCTTATATCGTTCTCAGCCACGACCGGTTCCCGCGATTGGGCTATTATCGGGGGAGTACCGACAAGCGCGCCGATTATTTCGGGCCATTTCCTTCATCGCTGGCGGTGCGTGAGAGCGTCCATCTCTTGCAGAAAATGTTTCGCCTGCGCACCTGCGAAAACTCCGTGTTTTCCAACCGTTCGCGACCCTGTTTGCTCTATCAGATCAAGCGTTGTTCGGGGCCGTGCGTCGAGCTGGTCGCGCCCGAGGTCTATGCGCAGGATGTTCAGATGGCGTCGATGTTTCTGCAGGGGCGCCAGCAGGAGGTTATCGGGCGACTGACGGAGGCGATGGATCGTGCGGCAGCGCAACTCGCATTCGAACAGGCAGCGCTCTACCGTGACCAGATCCAATCGCTGCGCCAAGTGCAGGATAAACAGTACGTTGAAAGCAGCAAGGGCGAGGATGTCGATATCGTCGCCGCTGTCGAGGACGGCGGCATGATCTGCGTTAATTTGGCGATGGTGCGCGGCGGCCGGCATCTCGGCGACAAGCCTCAATTCCCGAGCAACGCCGGCGGTTTTTCGGCGAGCGAGGCGCTGACGGCCTTCCTGCACCAGCACTATCTCTCGCATCCGGTTCCGACCCGCATATTCGTGAATCTGCCGTTGCCCGACAGCGAGGCGGCGGATGCGCTGGCGGAACTGAGCGGTCGCTCGGTGCCGGTCGGCGAAGCCAGGCTATCGATGCAGCGCGTCTGGGTCGAAATGGCCGAACAGAACGGCAGGCTGGCCATCGTTGCCCGGCGCGGCCAGTTGTCCTTGCAGGGCAGGCGGCTCGAAGCGCTGAACGAAGTGTTGAAAGAAGCGTTTGGCCTCGAAGGCGCAGAGGAGGAAGCGCGCATCGAATGCTTCGACATCAGCCATACGCAAGGCGAAGCGACGGTGGCTTCGTGCGTCGTCTATCAAGGCAACGGCATGCGCAAATCCGAGTATCGCCGTTTCAAGATTGCCGGCATCGAGCCGGGCGACGACTATGCGGCCATACGGCAGGCCGTGCTGCGCCGCTACGAGAAGGTGGCGACGGGGGAGAGCGTGGCGCCGGCGCTGATTCTGATCGACGGCGGCAAAGGGCAGGTGGGCGCTGCGGCGTCGGCGTTGGAAGAATTGGGCCTGTCGCATTTGCCGATGCTGGGCGTCGTCAAAGGCGAGGCGCGCAAACCGGGTTTGGAAAGACTGATTTTCGCGGATGGCCGCGAGCCGTTACAATTGGCGCCGGAACACCCCGCGCTGCATCTGATTCAGGAAATTCGCGACGAAGCGCACCGTTTTGCCGTTTCCGGCCATCGCGCGCAACGCGGCAAGGCGCGGCGGACTTCGCGCCTAGAAGAAATCGACAATATTGGCCCTAAACGCCGCAAGGCGTTGATTACGCATTTTGGCGGCTTGCAGGGCATCTCGGATGCCGGGGTAGACCAGTTGACCGCTGTTCCGGGCATCAGTCGGGAACTCGCCGAAAATATCTACGCGGCTTTACATTAGGGTCAGTAAATGCCACTGAACATACCGATTCTCCTTACTTGGTTGCGCATCGTATTGATTCCGCTGCTGATCGCCGTGTATTACGTGCCGGATTCCTGGCTGTGCGGCATCGGGCGCAATCCGGCGGCGACGGCTATCTTCGTTGTCGCCGCCGTGACCGACTGGCTCGATGGCTATCTGGCGCGTCGCTTGAACCAGACTTCGGCGTTCGGCGCCTTTCTCGATCCGGTCGCCGACAAGCTGATGATCGCCGCGGCGCTCATCATGCTGGTTCAGCTCGGCCGGCTCGACGCGATTGTCTCCAGCATCATCATCGGCCGCGAAATTACGATCTCGGCTCTGCGCGAGTGGATGGCGCAGATCGGCGCGCAGAAAAGCGTTGCCGTTTCGATGATAGGGAAAATCAAAACGACGGCGCAGATGGTCGCCATCCCGCTCCTGCTTTACCATGACCCGATTGGCGGTTTTGGCGTCAAGGCCACGGGAATCTGGCTGATTTACATTGCTGCGGTGCTAACTCTCTGGTCTATGGCCTATTACATGCGAAAGGCTTGGCCCCAGATCGTGGAACAAGAGAGGAAGCGCGACAGCTAGGACAAAATCGGCCAGAAATCGTTGACAGCGCATTTCAACTCTTTATAATGCGCACTCGCTTCACGCGGGAGTAGCTCAGTTGGTAGAGCGATACCTTGCCAAGGTATAGGTCGAGAGTTCGAGACTCTTCTCCCGCTCCAGATTTTTGAAAAGCAGGCGCGTGTTTCTTCAGTGGCGGCAGTCCTATCGTGAGGTAGGCGCGGCGCGATAGCAAAGCGGTTATGCACCGGATTGCAAATCCGTGTAGGTCGGTTCGACTCCGGCTCGCGCCTCCAGTAGATTCGAGGTTGGTTTTGCGGGAGTAGCTCAGTTGGTAGAGCGATACCTTGCCAAGGTATAGGTCGAGAGTTCGAGACTCTTCTCCCGCTCCAAAATGAAAAAGGGAAAGTGCGCGGCGCACTTTCCCTTTTTTTTTCGTCCTCCTTCCCCGTGCCAGCACGAGTGTTGCAAGCGCGTCGCGCCCGCGCCACAATGGGCGGGTTATCGGGAGATGTTTTGTGGTCGGAAATTTTCTTGTTTGGTGTTTCGGTCGCTTAACGCCGGTGCGTAGGCCGGCGCCATGACCGTGCGGCGATTTCGTTGGCGCTTTTTTTTGGCGCTGGTTTCGCTGGTGACCGGCGCGGCGAGCGTCGCCGGTTCGCGCATCGCCTTGTTCGGCACCGAGTGGTACGCGACCCAGATCGCCGGACTGAACGTCGCGGCCGGTGGTTTGCAGCGCGCACCGAACCTGAATCTCGACGAGGACGGCACAGTTCATGGATTCGCCGGCTGCAACCGCTTTTTTGGCAGTTTCGAGATCCGCGCGGATCGTTTGACTTTCGGGTCGCTTGCCTTGACCAAGATGGCCTGTCTCGATCCCGGAACCGGCGAACTGGAGAGCCGTTTTGTCAGGGCGCTTCGGGCGACGGCCTCTGCGACGGTTTCTGGCGACGTGCTTGAACTGAAAGACGCAGCCGGAAAATTGCTCGGCCGTTTCGAGTCCAGGTCGCCGCGCTGACCGGCGTTCCGCCGCCGGTATTTGTCCCTTTTGTTCCAAGTCATGGAATTTCCCGACATTCGCGGAATAATCGTAATCTTTTGCAAGATCCGGTAGAACACCCCTATGAATGACGATCTGATCGATAGCCCAGCCCTTGGCAGCCGAAGCCCAGACCCGGCGCCAGCGTTTGCCGTAAACCCGGTTCGCCGCCGCTTGTTGCAGGCGGGTGTCGTGAGTGCAGGGCTAGCCTTTCCCGGTATCGCGGCGCTGGCGGGCGCGCTCGGACAGCCACGCATCGGCTTCAAGCCGGTCGCCGCTTCGAGCGAAGACAGGGTGCAGGTACCCGATGGCTACCTGGTTCAGGTGGTGTACGCTTGGGGCGACCCCATTTCCGACGGCCCGGCGTTCAAGGCGGATGCGAGCAACGGCGCGTTTGAGCAGGCCGAGCAGGCCGGCATGCATCACGACGGGATGCATTTTTTTCCGTTGCCGGAGGACGGCAAGCCGTCGTCGGCGCGCGGCGTGCTGTGCATTAACCACGAATACACCGACGATGGCCTGTTGCATCCGGGCGGTGTTGCCGACTGGAGCCACGCCAAGACGGTCAAATCGCAGAACGCGCACGGCGTTTCGGTGGTCGAAATTGAACACATCGGACGCAAGGGCCAGGATGGGCGCTGGCAGCTCGTGCGGCCGTCGGCCTATGCGCGACGGATCACGGCGCGCACGCCGATCCGCATTTCCGGCCCGGCGGCCGGCGCGCCCGCGCTGCGCACGCAGGGCGACCGGCGCGGCAACGTGGTTTTCGGCACCGTCAGCAACTGTGCTATGGGCGCGACGCCGTGGGGCACGGTTCTCACCTGCGAGGAAAACTTCGACGCCTATTTCAACGGCCCGGAAAAGCCGACGCCGGAACAGAAGCGCTACGGCATCCGCGAGCAGGGTGGCGGCTATCGCTGGCACGAGCACGACAGCCGTTTCGACGTGGCGACCGAACCGAACGAGGCGAACCGCTTCGGCTGGGTGGTCGAGATCGACCCTTTGAACCGCACCAAAGTACCGGTCAAGCGCACCGCGCTCGGCCGCCTCAAGCACGAAAGCGCCGCCGTCGCACTCGCCGGGGACGGGCGGGCCGTTGTCTACATGAGCGACGACGGGCCGTTCGAATCTCTCTACAAATATGTTTCGCGCGAGCGCTTCGACGGCAAGAATCCTGCCGCCAACGCCAACCTGCTCGACGACGGCACGCTCTACGTCGCGCGCTTCGGCGACGACGGCCAAGGGCAGTGGCTGGCGCTCGAACACGGGCAGAACGGGCTGGTTGCGGCCAACGGCTTCGCCGAACAGGCGGACGTGCTGGTCAACACCCGGCTCGCGGCGGATCGGGTGGGCGCGACAAAAATGGATCGGCCCGAGGGGATCGCCATCCATCCGGCCAGCGGCGAGGTCTATTGCTCGCTGACCCGCAACAGCCGGCGCGGCCTCGCCGATGCGCCCGGCCCGGATGCCGCAAACCCGCGCGCGGCGAACCTCTTCGGCCACATCGTCCGCTGGCGGGAGAACGGTGGGGACGCGGGCGCCAAGGATTTTTCTTGGGATATATTCGCGCTCTGCGGCGATCCGCAGCACGCCGATCCCGGCAAGCGCGGCAACGTCAAGGGCGACGCCTTCGCCAACCCGGACGGTCTGGGGTTCGACCGCGACGGCCGCCTGTGGATCCAGACCGACGTTTCGGCCGGGACGCTGAATGCGGGCGATTACGCGCGTTTCGGCAACAACCAGATGCTGGTCGCCGATCCGGCGAGCGGCGAGATCCGGCGCTTCCTGAGCGGCCCGAACGGTTGCGAGATCACCGGCATCGCGCGAACGCCCGACGGGCGCAGCCTGTTTGTAAACATCCAGCATCCCGGCGAACGTCCCGGCGGACGCTCCGACCCCGCCGCGCCAACCGCGAACTCCGCCTGGCCGGCCAGCCAGTTTGCGGAAATCACGGGGGGAAGGCCGCGTTCGGCCACCCTTGTCGTCACGCGCCGCGACGGTGGCGTCGTCGGCACGTAGGGCACATATAGGGCACATGGGGTAGATGGCGATGGACATCCACGGCAAGCCGATAGAACAGCGCATCGACTGGCTGTTCGACCTCGCCCGCCGCCACGGCGAGTCGTTCCGCAGCCCCGAGGCCTGGCTCGCCCGCGAGCGTTACCTGGCGCGGCATCCGACCGCCATCGCCGTGCTCAAGTGCATGGACGGGCGGATCAACATCCCGGTCGCCACCAATACGCCGGCCGGCATCCTGATGCCGTTCCGCAACCTCGGCGGCATGTTCGATCTGGGCTGGCCGCACCTCGGCGAAGTGCTCGCGCACCACGTTCAGCGCATGGTCGGCGCCGGCCGGCGCGTGCTGTTCCTGATTACCTACCATTGGTCGAAAGGTGATCCGGCGCGCGGCTGCGCCGGCTTCCGCTACGACACGCGGGCGGCGATGGCGCACACGCGGGAGATCCGGCGGCAGGTCGAGCATATTTTCGGCGGCGGTCACGGCACGGTCTATCCGCTGGTCTGCGGTTTCGAAACCGACGAGGACGCGCTGGTGATCCACGGCGCCGACGGCCGCACGCTCGACCTCTCCACGCAGGGGACCGGCGAAGTCGCCACGCTGGAGCTGCGGCTTGCCGCCCTGTTGCCGGACATGCCGGCACAGATGCGCGCCGATTTGCTGCCGCTGCTGGCCGGCAACCTGGCTCACGTCGCCCAGGTGCGCGAGCAGGCGCGCCTCGGCGAGCGCACGCTCGATGTCGAACACCGCGAATGGATGATCTGTCTCGGGCGCGGCTTCGACTTTCTGCACACTCCCAACCTGGCACTGATTATCGGCCCTTACAGCCCCGACCTCGCCGACCCCATCCGCAAGGCCGCCGGCATCATCGAAAACAATATGCGCGCCGGCCGCATTCCCGCCGATGGTTTCTTGCTGCTCGCCTCGGTGCCCTACGACGAAATCGGCGTCGACCGCGCCCGGGCGGAACTCAAGTCGCGCTTCCTGTCGGGCTTTGCCGCCGACGTGATCCGGGCCGACTACCCCGGACTCGCCGACCGCATGGCGATGCGCACGGCCGTGCTCGACTGGCGCTCGCGTAAACTGGAGCTGCTGGCCGGTTGACTTCCGGCAGCGTAACTCGGGTTGTCGATACGCCTCCCGGTCTTCGCGTCGCGATAGCGGAAGCTCACCCGCCCCTTTGTGCTGGATACAAATCATGATCGTCGTTTTATCCCCCGCCAAAACGCTTGATTGTCTGACGCCGCCAACGGTCGATCAATATACGCAGCCGATCTTCCTCGATCAGTCGCAGATACTGATCGACCGCCTGCGCGAGTTGTCGCCGGTCGAAATCGGCAAACTGATGAAGATCGGCGACCGGCTTGCCGCGCTCAACGCGACGCGCTACGCGGAGTGGCGCCGCCCTTTTTCTCCGGCGGACGCCAAGCAGGCCGCGCTCGCTTTTGACGGCGATGTCTATGAGGGGCTGGACGCCAGAACGCTTTCGTTGGCCGATTTGCAGTTTGCCCAAGATCGTCTGCGCATCCTTTCCGGCCTCTATGGCCTATTGCGCCCGCTCGATCTGATGCAGCCCTATCGCTTGGAGATGGGCGCCAGGATAAGCAACCCGCGCGGCAAGGATCTCTACGCATTCTGGGGCGAGCGTATCGTCGACGCGCTAAACGAAGCCGTCCTTGCGTCGAAGTCGGCGGTATTGGTCAATCTCGCTTCCGAGGAATACTTCAAGTCGGTCAAGGCGGGCAAACTGGCCGTTCCCGTGATTCAGCCTGTTTTCGAGGACTGGAGTAGCGGGAAATTCAAGGTCGTGAGCTTTTACGCCAAACGGGCGCGCGGACTGATGGCGCGTTTTGCGCTGGTCGAGCGATTAAGCGATCCGGCGGGGTTGAAAAGGTTTTCCGGCGGGGGCTATGCTTACGCGGCCGAAGCGTCGGACGCGGTGCGCTGGGTCTTCAGGCGCAGGCCGGGCAACTGATTTCCGGATTCAATTGCAGCCATCTTCGGAAGGCTTGAGGTTCAATGCCCGCATGCCGCTTCCGCCGTAAGAATCGCGTAGGGCGGCGGTCTATGGCGGTGACGCGCCAGCTTCAGCAACAGTTTGTCCCGCGTAATCAGCAGATTGGCGCCGCAGCGCACGCCGAGGGTCAGAAATTTCTGGTCGTCTGTATCCCGGCAGCGGGGAAGGCCATAATTTTCTTCGCCGCCCGGATCGCAGATCGAAACAAAATCCAGATAGCGGTTCATCAAGGACTGGCGCCCCCCGGCATCCAGCCCGAACTCCGGGTAACCGGTTACCCTGGCCAGCTCGGCCAGACACTGCGTATCGGTAAAGCACAGCGCCCGGCCACGGTCGATGGCAGCTCGCAGTAATTGTGTGCGCGGGTCGGAAAAATGAAGCATATCCACCACGACATTGGTGTCCAGCACCAGGCGAATCGGGGCAGACATTTCTTGCGGAAGGGGAAAGTCGGACAGTGGCCGCAGATGAAGGTCACTCAGGCCGCGTTCAAGGCCTGGCGCAGGTCGGCCAGCAGGTCGTCGAGATCTTCAAGCCCGACCGACAGGCGCACCAATCCCTCGCCGATCAGGTGTTCCGCGCGCTGTTCCGGCGTGTAGAACGAATGCGTCATGCTCGCCGGGTGTTGGGCGAGGCTTTCGGCGTCGCCCAGGCTGACGGCGCGGGTGAACAGTTGTAGCGCGTTCATGAAGCGGCGACCGGCGTCGATGCCGCCCCGGAACTCGAAAGCGACCATGCCGCCCGGTTGCGCCATCTGGCGGCGGGCGAGGGCATGCTGGGGAAAGGTCGTCAGGCCGGGATAGTGGACGACCGCGATCTTCGGATGTTCGGCGAGGAATCCGGCGACGCCCAGCGCGCTGGCGCAGTGCCGGTCTATGCGCAGAGCCAGCGTCTTCAGCCCGCGCAGCACGAGAAAGGCGTCTTGCGAGGAGAGCACTGCGCCGGTCATGTCCTTGAGACCGTAGAAGCGCACCTGATCCAGCGTATCCTTCGATCCGACGATGGCGCCGGCGAGCAGGTCGCCGTGCCCGCCGAGATACTTGGTCGCCGAATGCAGCACGAAATCGGCGCCGAGTTCGAGCGGGCGTTGCAGGTAGGGCGTGCAATAGGTGTTGTCGACCACCGTTTTCGCGCCATGCCGGCGCGCGATGGCTGAAATTGCGGCGATGTCGACCAGCCGCATGTTCGGGTTGGCCGGCGTCTCGAAGAAGACGACGCGCGTCGCCGGATTGATCGCCGCTTCGAGATTGGCCGCGTCGGTCAGGTCGACGTGCGTCACCTTGACGCCGAATTTGGCCAGGCCGTGATTGAGGAAACCGAAGGTGCAGCCGTACAGCGTCTTGTCGGCGATGATCTCGTCGCCGGGCGCGAGCAGCGTCCACAACAGAGAGGTCGTGGCGCCCTGGCCGGACGCGGTGACGAGCGCCGCTTCGCCGCCTTCGAGATCGGCCAGCCTGGCTTCGAGCAGCGCGGTGGTGGGGTTGCCGACGCGCGAATAAACGAACCCCGCCTGTTCGCCGGCAAAGCG
Source organism: Betaproteobacteria bacterium (assembly GCA_016208425.1). GTDB lineage: Bacteria > Pseudomonadota > Gammaproteobacteria > Burkholderiales > Rhodocyclaceae > JACQYA01. The sequence continues at coordinate 2,332 of JACQYA010000196.1, read as the reverse complement.
CGCGCTGCCGTCTTCGACCGTCGGGAAGGTGTAGGTCGAACTCAGGTAGAGCGGCGGATTCAGCGAGCCGTGCCCGGCGTAGGCGTCGTAGGCGTGGTGGATGGCGCGCGTGGCGAAGCCGGCGCGGGGCGTTTCCGTTTCGGTCTGGCGGTCGGGCGTCGTCATGGGTGTCGGCGTGTTCATCGGGTTGTGGTCTGGAACCGGTACGCGCATCTTACGCAGAGTGTTGCGCGAAGTGGCGTTTTTCCGTCGACGAAATAGTTCTTCGAGTGCTGCCGGGTTTTGACAACCGCCCCATATTGCGGGCTATCATCTTGCTATAACGTGGCCTTGAAACCTTTGCGGGAGAATAGCGATGAGCCTGAAGAAAAAACTCCTGATACTCGTGTTGGTTCCGCTGCTGTTCCTGTTGCTGTTCGCGGCGCGCATCGCGCTGGAAAAGAACAGCCAGGCGCGGGAAATGAATTCGCTGATGGAGTTGGCGAGCGTTTCCGCGCGCATCGGTGCCCTGGTGCACGAGATGCAGAAGGAACGTGGCATGAGCGCCGGATTTATCGGCAGCAAGGGCGAGAATTTTGCCGCCGAACTGCCGAAACAGCGGGCGGAGGTCGATAAGCGCAAAGCCGAGCTCGACCGGCAGCTCGCCGGATTTAACGCCTCGGCCTACGGGGGCGGCCTGCAAGAGGGGTTGTCCGATGCCGGTAGCCGGTTGGGCAATCTGGCCGCCAAGCGCCAGGCGGTGAGCGCGCTGGCAATCCCCGGACCGGAGGCGATCGGCTACTACACGGGCACGATAGGCGGCTTGCTCGCCGTAGTCGGGAAAACGGCATCGCTTTCCGGCGACGCGGGCGTCGCCCGCATCGCGGCGGCATACGGCAGCTTCTTGCAGGCCAAAGAGTCGGCCGGCATCGAGCGCGCGACGCTGTCCAACGTGCTGGGCGCCGACAAGTTCTCGCCCGACATGCTGGTGCGTTTCCTTTCGCTATCTTCGGCGCAGGATACGTGGACTAAGGCGTTCCACGTCTACGCCAGCCCCGGGCAGGCAGAGTTTTTCAAGAGCAAGGTGAGCGGGCCGGCCGTCGACGAAGTGCAGAAGATCAAGAAGGCCGTGCTGGAAAAAATGAACGAGCCATCGCTGGGCATGGACGCCAAGGTCTGGTTCGCCAAATCGACCGAACGCATCGACCTGCTCAAGGAAGTCGAAAACCGCCTGGCCGACGATTTGACGGGCGCCGCAGAGAGCTTGCTGGGGGAAGCGCAGCGTCTGGTGATGCTCTATACGCTGCTGGCGGCTGTCGCGATTTTCCTGACGCTGTTCGGCGCGTTCAGATTGATCCGCGACATCCTGGGCGAGATAGGCGGCGAACCGACGGAAGCGGTGCGCGTGGCGCGCGCCATCGCCGGCGGCAAACTGGATAACGAAATCCCGTTGCGGGCGGGCGACACGGACAGCCTGCTGGCCGACATGAAGAGCATGCAGGAGCAGTTGCGCGACCGCATCGCGGCGGAGCGCGCGACCGCCGACGCCAACCTGCGCATCCGTATCGCGCTGGACAACGTCAGCACGGGCGTGATGATCGCCGATTCCGCCCGCAACATTATCTACATCAACAAATCGGTGCAGCGCATCCTGAAAGGGGCGGAGGAGGGGATACGGCGGCAGTTGCCCAAGTTCGACGCCGACCACCTGGTCGGCACCAACATCGACACCTTCCACAAGAACCCGGCGCACCAGACCAAGCTGCTCGAAACCTTCACCAGCCCGTACACCGCCAAACTGCTCGTCGGCGACCGGCACATGACGGTGACCGCCAACCCGGTCATCAACGACCAAGGCGAGCGCTTGGGCGCCGTCGCCGAATGGCTGGACCGCACGGCGGAAGTGCATGTCGAGAAGGAGGTCGAGAGCATCGTTGAAGCCGCTTCTGTCGGCGAGTTCGATGCGCGCATCGACACGGCGGGCAAGGAGGGCTTTTTCGCCAATCTCGGCCAGGGCATCAACGCCCTGCTCGACAACATGCAGCAGGCGCTCGACGCCACCTCGGGGGTGCTGAACCTGGTGGCGCGCGGCGATTTGACGCGCACCGTCGAGGGCGGTTACGCCGGTATTTTCGGCCAGCTCAAGGACGACACGAATGTCACCGTGACGCACCTGCGCGAGGTTGTCGGGCGGATCAAGGAAGCGTCGGAGGCCATCAACACCGCCGCCAAGGAGATCGCCGCCGGCAACCAGGATCTTTCCGGCCGCACCGAGGAGCAGGCGAGCAGCCTGGAAGAGACCGCCTCCAGCATGGAGCAGCTCACCAGCACGGTGAAGCAGAACGCCGACAAC
>JACQYA010000027.1 GCA_016208425.1 Betaproteobacteria bacterium | reverse complement strand
CGTGCGCGATACCGCCCCGCACGACCTTGCGCCCCGGCAACCGTGGCTCAAGCAGAGCCCGTGCAGCACAGGAGAGGTCATGCCGTTGGTAGGCCCCGGCCGTTCGCGCCCACCGCAGTTTGTGCGGAATAGCATTCGGACATGTATCGTGACGACGTCATTTACGCAACCCATGCCGAGATGAAAGCGGCCAGCTTTGAATACATCGAGGTGTTTTATAACCGGAAACGACAGCATCCGGCTCTTGGATACCGGTCGCCAACACAGTTCTTGGGGAGCTGGATCAGCAAACAGCATCAGAAAAAAACTGGTAGCATGAAATCTACCCTATGGCAGACGAAAAACCGAGGGAACCTCAAGCAAGCAGGGCTGAAGGAGTAAATCTATGCGCTACGCCATCGTCGTCGAAAGAACAAAAAACAACCACTCGGCTTACGTTCCTGATTTGCCCGGTTGCGTGGCTACCGGGCAGACTGTCGAGGAGACGGAAAACGAAATTCGTGAGGCTATAGAATTTCATGTTGAAGTGCTTCGCGAAGATGGCTTGACCGTTCCGCAACCGGACAGCATCGTTGAGTATCTTGAGGTCGCAGCCTAAAACTTTGCATGCTGTACGTGCACCCGGCCGGACAGCCTTTTCGATCAACAAGCAATACGCCAAACGATGAGCCGGCAACCATGAACCCATTTCTGCCTCTACTCGCTGCCAGCATTTCGATGGCGGCGATCCTGCCTGCGGCTGCCGACACTGTGGGCTGCGTCACGACGGCCTGGAAACTGATCGGCGCCAACCACAAGGTGTGCGTCGAAGCCTTCGGCGATCCCAGGGTGCCGGGCGTTACCTGCCACGTCAGCCAGGCGAGAACCGGCGGTGTCTCGGGCACCCTGGGTCTCGCCGAAGACCCGTCGCAGTTCTCGCTCGCCTGCCGCCAGACCGGCCCGATTGCGCTGCCTGCCAAATTGCCCAAGGAAGAAACCGTTTTTGCCGAGGATACCTCCATCCTCTTCAAGGAAACCCGTATCGTGCGCCTGTGGGACGAGGCGAACCGGACGCTGGTTTATCTGGCGATCAGCCGCAAGCTGATAAACGGCGCGCCGGCCAATAGCCTCTCCACCGTTCCCGTCATGCCGTGGGGCGGGCCGCCGTAGCCATCGGCGAGCTTGCCGACCACACCAGTCGTTACCGCTATTTTCCGGCAGATCCTAAACGCTCATCGCCGGGTAATCGGTATAGCCTTCGGCTCCGGGCGTGTAGAAAGTCGCGGGATCGGGCGGGTTGAGCGGCGCGCCCGCCTTGATGCGGGCGGGCAGGTCGGGGTTGGCCAGGAAGGGGGTGCCGAAGGCGACGGCGTCGAGTTTTCCCCCGGCAACCGCTTGTTCGGCTTCGTCGGCCGTGTAGCCCATGTTGCCGATCAGCACGCCCTTGTAGTGGGCGCGGACAGGCGTCAGCACTTCGCCCGTTTGCTGCTGGAAGAAGTCGCTGCGCATTACGTGCAGATAGGCCAGACCGAAGTCGTTCAGCCGCCCGGCCAGCCAGGCGGCGAGCGCCACCGGGTCGCTGTCGATCATGCTGTTGTAGCTGTTGAGCGGCGAAATGCGCAGCCCGACGCGGCCGCTGCCCCAGACGTTGCCGACCGCGGCGAGCACTTCGAGCAGCAGCCGCGCCCGGTTCTCGATGGGGCCGCCGTAGGGGCCGGTGCGCTTGTTTGCGCCATCGCGCAGGAATTCGTCGAGCAGGTAGCCGTTGGCGCCATGGACTTCGACGCCGTCGAACCCCGCCACCTTGGCGTTCTCGGCCGCCTTCCCGAAGCCGGCGACGATGCCCGGCAGCTCGTCGTCGCGCAGCTCGCGCGGGATCGCGTAGGGTTGCTTCCCTTCCGGCGTAAGCACTTCGTCGCCGGTAATGGCGATCGGACTCGGGGCGACGGGCTGTGCGCCGTTGTTCAAAAGCGGGTGGCACGCCCGGCCGCCGTGCCAGATTTGCAGAAAAATCCGGCCACCGGCCGCATGCACGGCATCGGTGGTCAGCTTCCTGCCCGCGATCTGCGCCGGGGAGTAAATTCCCGGCTCCATCCAGAAAGCGGAGTTGCCCTCGACGGCCATCGTGGCCTCGGCGATCAGCAGTCCGGCGCTCGCCCGCTGCGCGTAGTATTCGGCCATCAGAGCCGTCGGCACATGTGCGGCGCCGGCCCGGCAGCGCGTCAGTGGCGCCATGAAAATGCGGTTCGGTACGCTCAGTGCGCCGAGTTTGAGGGGGCGGAACAGGGTGTTCGTCATCTCGTGTCTCCGGGGAACAAGTGCGGTGAAGTGTAGCGCAAACATCCGGCGCTGCCGTAAGCCGCGCCAAATAGCGTTCTGCAAAGTCTGGCCGGAAAGCCACTAAACACGCCACTCTTCAAGTGCAAATCTGCCGGTCGCCGAGAAATTTCAACGCGATGCATCGCGACGGCCTATCATCAAGGTGGGTTGGAATCGCTCTATGCCCGGAGTGGCTTAACGCCCGAGAGGTTCCAGCGACGAGTTCGCAGGGGTCGCCGGGGTTTTTTGAATGCACGGTAATGCGAGGAGAAATATCATGGCCAAAGGTCAATTACGCGGAAACAAGGAAGCAAAGAAACAGAAGCAGCAGAAGCAGCCAGCCCCTCCGGCCGGAGGCTTTCTCGTTCCGCCAAAAACGGACAAAGCGGCGAAGAGCAAGTAACGGGCATTTCCGGCGGGATTCGCCGCGCAGTTTCAACGCCGGAATAACGGAAATTCAACAGGTTAGCGGCGGTAAAAATTTACCGTGGGGGTAAGATGCGCGCTCTGGCAAAATAGGGAATGCCGTGAATATTTTCAGGAATGCAGGAGGCGAAAAATGAGAGACCGTATTACCGTGGATCCTTTGGTATGTCACGGCAAGCCCTGTATTCGCGGTTTGCGTTATCCGGTCGAAAACGTGTTGGAGTGGTTGGCCAGCGGCATGACGACCGATGAGATTTTGGCCGATTATGAAGATCTTGAACGCGAAGATATTTTGGCTGCGCTCTCCTACGCAGCAAGACTGACTCGCGTGAAACGGCAGGAACGCCTGGCGGCATGAAATTTCTGGTCGACGCGCAACTCTCGCGCCGCTTCGCCGACTGGTTGGGCGAAGCGGGATACGACGCGTTGCACACTCTCGATCTACCCCTGAAGAACCGCACTCCAGACCAAGAAGTCATCGCACGCGCCAAGCAGGATGGACGTATCGTGGTCAGCAAGGATGCCGATTTTGTGCAGTCCTTCCTGATTACAGGAGAGCCACCGCTGTTATTGATTGCCGGTAACTACTCAGGTAGCTCAGAGCCTTCGATTGAAGGTCAAGCGAACCGAGGCTGAGGCGGATAGCCTTGGAAAGTCAGGGTGAGGGCGAGGAAGAGATTCTCGCCTTGCTTGTGGAGCGTAGCGAGGTAGGATCGGAT
>JACQYA010000031.1 GCA_016208425.1 Betaproteobacteria bacterium | reverse complement strand
GAGGAGACCGCAGGATGAACACCACCACCCACGACGACCCCTACGTCCTGCGCGCCGACCGCGACGGCATCGCCACGCTGACGCTGAACCGCCCGCAGCAGTTCAACGCCCTGTCGCAGGCCATGATCGCCGCCTTGCAGGGCGCGCTGGACGCGGTGGCGGCGGACGCGGCGGTGCGCGTGGTGGTCGTTGCCGGCGCCGGCAAAGCCTTCTGCGCCGGGCACGACTTGAAGGAAATGCGCGCCAACCACGACAAAGCTTTCATGCGGAGATTGTTCCAGCAGTGCGGCGAGATGATGGTGGCGCTCACGCGGATACCGCAACCGGTGATCGCGCGCGTGCACGGCATCGCCACGGCTGCCGGCTGCCAGCTGGTGTCGATGTGCGATCTGGCGGTCGCCGCCGACGGCGCGCGCTTCGCCACCTCGGGCATCAACGTCGGCCTCTTCTGCGCCACGCCGGCCGTCGGCCTGTCGCGCAATCTGGGGCGCAAGCAGGCGCTGGAAATGCTGCTCACCGGCGATTTCATCGACGCGCGGACGGCGTTGCAGCAGGGGCTGGTCAACCGCGTCGCGCCGCACGATGCGCTCGATGCCGAGGTCGAGAATCTCGCGCGGTCTATCGTCGCCAAGTCGTCGATCGCCATCGGCATGGGCAAGCGGATGTTCTACCAACAGCTCGACATGGGGCTGGACGCCGCTTACCAGTACGCTTCCGAAGCGATGGCCTGCAACATGATGACGGAAGATGCGGCGGCGGGCATCGACGCCTTCATCGGCAAGCGCCAGGCGGCGTGGAAAGGGTGCTGACCGCCATCCCGGCGATTCGCTATGCGTAAGAATTCCCCTGTTTTGTCGAAGGCGCCGGCGGCTGCCGCGCCCGCTCCGCCGATGGGCGGCATGTCCCAGTTGAACCGGATCGTCGTCCGTATCGCGTGGGCGGTGGCTATTCTGCTGGTGCTGATCGGCCTGGGAACGACGGGTTTCTACGTGATCGGCGACGGGCGCTCGTCCTGGTCGGACGCGATCTATATGACGCTGATTACCATCTCTACGGTCGGGTACGGCGAAATGGTGCCGATGACGACCTTGGGCGACCGCCTGTTTGCCGGAACGGTATCGATTTCCGGCCTCGGTGTGCTGACGTTTCTTTTTACCAGTTTGACGGTGTTTTTTCTGGAAAAAGATCTCGACTATTCCCTGCGGAGACGACGGATGGAAAAGCGTATCAGAAAATTGCAGCACCACTTCATTGTGTGCGGTTTCGGGCGCGTCGGCCGCAACGTGGCGCACGAGCTGCACCACACAGGGAGACACTATGTCGCCATCGACCCCGAGCAGGCGCGATTCGACGAGAACATTGAGAAATTCCCCGGCCTGCTCTATCTCACCGGCGATGCGTCCGACGACGACCAGCTGGTGGGCGCCGACATCGGGGATGCGCGCGGGCTGTTTGCCGTCACCGGCGACGATTCGCGCAACCTGATGATTATCATCACCGCCAAGCAGCTCAACCCCGATTTGCGCATCGTCGCGCGCGCCCAGGAAATGCGCAATATCGAGAAAATGCGCAAAGCCGGCGCCGACGAAGTCATCTGCCCCGACTTCACCGGCGGCATGCGCATGGCGTCGGCGATGATGCGCCCGCACGTCGTGAATTTCCTCGACGAAATGCTCAAGTCGGAAAAACAGTTGCGCGTCGAAGAGCTGCCCGTTCCCGCCAGTTTTCCGCCGACCCGGATCGGCGATCTGCGCCTGCGCGGCGCCGATTACATCCTGCTCGCCGTGCGCGAAGAAAACGAGTGGCTGTTCAACCCACCCGACGACTATCTGCTGTGCGCCGGCCAGATCATTATTGCGATGGCCAGCCCGGCAGGGCGTGCACAGATCGAGGCGCACCTGCTGGAGATGCTGGAGTAGAGGTTTTCCGAAAGCAAGAAATGAAACCCCAGCCACCTGGCGGTCGTCGATGCCCGTTTTGCGCGACACGCCCCTACGCGGCTGCCCGGCGCAGGAGGGCTGCATTCTCGGCGCAGATGGCCCGGAAGCCGGCACCGATACGGGTGTCGGCGGCGCAGCGCGCCCAGTAGACGATGGCCGCTTGTGCTGCCCGGCGCCATTCGGGTGCTTCGTTGGGGAGCGGGAGAGCCGGCTCATAGGTCTGCGGCGGCACTTCGCGGCCACGGAGCGGGGCGTAACGCATCGGCAGCATGTCGTACACCGGCGCCAGAGCCAGGCCGGGGTGGAACGACAGGTTCCCTTCATGCATATCGGTGTTGGTGATCAGCCGGCCAAACCACCAGATCAGGGCGACCTTTCCGGCCGTTTCGGCGGGTAGCCAGCCCTGTCGATGGAGCGCGCTCGCGATGACCGGCCAGGTGGCCTGCCTGACCCAGTAGCACGCCGTTCAGGCTCGACAGGGAGCACAGCGGGCGCCGGCCGTGGGCGCCACTACGGTCGAAACGGACGACCTCCAGGATGGTGCGGCCGGCGTGCCGATAAATCGTGCTGCGCGCCGTATCGATGGTAGGCCAAGGCGACCCGGTTGGCGGCAATCAGGCGCGACTCCCAATCGCGCCGCCCATCCAGATGCCGCTGGTAGGCGCGTTCGCCGAGAATCAGGTCGCCGCTTTGGTCATGCCCCCGTATCGCAAGCATATGAAGCGCGTCATCGTCCGTCCAGCCGTTCAGGTTCCCGGATACCTCCAGCGATTGCCAGAACAGGTAGGCAAAGTTGCGTCCCAGAAACCCTTGCGGCCGCATGTCGAGCAGCGGATAAGGCAATCCCTCGAACCAGCCGTCGCTCATCTCCCCGTCGTCCAGCGGCCAAGCGAAGGCCTCGCCGAAAGTCAGGGCGCACCCCTCGATACGGTTCGCTCCTCACCGCATCCTACGGACTTCCGGCGATGCTGGCTGGCCGGCGCCGCAGTTTCATGCGGACAACGTCAGCGCTCCGGTCGCCGCGAATACCGCTGCCGCCGTCCAGCGGATCGCCTTGAGCGGCAGTTGGTCGGCGAGCTTTTGTCCGGCCAGAACGGCGGGGACGTTGGCGGCCATCATGCCCAGCGTGGTGCCGACGACGACCCAGAACAGCGAGTCGAAACGCGCGGCCAGCGCGATGGTCGCAAACTGCGTTTTGTCGCCCATTTCGGCCAGGAAAAAAGCGATCAGCGTGGTCATGAAGGCGCCGGCATGGCCGGCCTGCGGCGCTTCGTCGTCGTCCAGCTTGTCGGGGCGCAACGTCCACAGGCCGAAGCCGATAAAAGCGACGCCGACCGCCCAGCGCAATGTTTCCGGCGAAAACAGGCTACCGACCCAGGCGCCGACCCAGCCGGCCAGGGCGTGATTGGCGATCGTCGCGACAAAAATGCCGGCGACGATCGCCGCCGGGCGGCGCAGGCGGGCGGCGAGCACGAAGGACAGCAACTGCGTCTTGTCGCCGATTTCGGCGAGCGCGACGAGCAGCGCGGAGGTGATGAACGCTTCCATGTCGCTCCGGAATGGGTCTGGCGGTGGCCGCGGCAGCAGTGCCGCGATCAGGGCCGTTCCGGCTTGTCCGGCGCGGTGCGGTGCGGGCACGCCGGTTTCTTGCATTCGGCGTAGAGATAAAGCGCGTGCTCCTGTATCGCAAAGCCGCGCTCTTCGGCGATCTTGTTTTGGCGGCGCTCGATTTCCGGGTCAAAAAATTCCTCGACGCGGCCGCAGTTGACGCAGACCAGATGATCGTGATGTTTGCCGGCGTTGATTTCAAAGACGGCTTTCCCGGATTCGAAATGGTGCCGTTCGAGGAGCCCGGCCTGCTCGAACTGGGTGAGGACGCGGTAGACCGTGGCCAGCCCGATATCCATGTTTTCGGCGACCAGCAGGCGATACACGTCCTCGGCCGTCAAGTGGCGCACTTCGCTTTTCTCGAACAGTTCGAGAATCTTCATGCGCGGGAAGGTCGCTTTCAGCCCCATGCTTTTGAGGTCGCTGGAATTACTCATGGATTACCCTAGTCGGTGGAGATTGGTGATGGTTTTTTTCAGTTATGATATACCGCCCGCCGGATATTGCCGTAATCTCGCAGGCGCACGGAACCTTCACCTACTGTTCCCCTTTTATTTTAGGCTCTTCAAGCGCATGACTCTCTCGCGATTCTCTCGTGTTGTTTTTTTGCTCACTTTTTTTTCCGGATGCTCCTCGGTGCCGCGACTGGTTACCGAGTACCGGATCGACGTGCAGCAGGGTAACGTCGTCACCCAGGAGATGGCATCCCAGTTGCGTCCCGGGCTGTCCAAGGATCAGGTGCGCTTCGTGCTGGGGACGCCGATGCTGGTCGATATGTTCCACGCGGATCGCTGGGACTACGTATACCGCCTGCAAAAAGGGCGTACCGGCGAAGTCCAGACGAGCCGGATGTCCGTCTTCTTCGAACCCGGCGGCACGCTGGTGCGCGTCGAGGGCGATGTCGAGGCGGCGCAGGGCGGCGAGGCTGCCGCCGCCCCCGAAACGCGGTCGCGCGTGATCGATCTGGGCGCGTTGCCGGAAGGCGGCAGCGCACCGTTGCCGCCGGTCGAAGGGAGGGGGTTTTTTGGCAGGATGATGGAAAGCGTCGGGTTGTGAAATGGGCGGAATGAAAATCGCGATTGTCGGCGCCGGCGGGCGCATGGGCCGGATGTTGATCGAGTCGACGCTGAAAGACGGCGAAGCGACGCTCGCGGCGGCCATCGATCAGCCCGGGTCGCCGGCGCTCGGCAAGGACGCCGGCGAACTGGTCGGCATGCCGTGCGGCGTAACGGTGAGCGGCGACCTCGAAGCGGGGATCGCCGGCGCCGACTGCCTGATCGATTTTACCCGCCCGGAAGGCACGCTCGCCCACCTCGAAATCTGTCGCCGCCACGGCGTCGCCACCGTGATCGGCACGACCGGTTTCGACGCGGCGGGCAAGCGGGCGATCGCCGACGCGGCGCGCGACATTCCGATAGTCTTCGCGCCGAACATGAGCGCCGGCGTCAACGTCGTGTTCAAGCTGCTCGATACCGCCTCGCGCATCCTGAGCGAAGGCTACGATATCGAAATCGTCGAAGCGCATCACCGGCACAAGGTTGACGCGCCGTCGGGAACCGCGCTGCGCCTCGGCGAGGTCGTCGCCCAGGCGCTCGGCCGCGATCTCAAGCAGTGCGCCGTCTATGGCCGCGAGGGCGTCACCGGCGAGCGCGACCCGTCGACCATCGGTTTTGCCACGGTGCGCGGCGGCGATATCGTCGGCGACCATACGGTGATGTACTGCGGCACCGGCGAGCGCGTCGAGATCAGCCACAAGGCGGGCAGCCGCATGCCGTATGCGCTGGGCAGCCTGCGCGCGGCGCGTTTTCTGGCCGGCAGGAAGAGCGGGCTGTTCGACATGCAGGATGTGCTGGGCTTGCGCTGAGGCGGGGCGCCGTCGATGAAATCGAAACTTCTGGCCGCAAAATTTCGCGAGGTTTTTGGCCAAGACGGCGAAAATGCGATGGCGCGCTTGCTGGCCGCCGCCGCCATCGACCACCCGGAGTTGGCGGGCGGCCTGGAACGGCTGCTGGCTGCCGCCGACGGCATGGTGAGCAAATATGAGCGCTTGCAGAGGATACAGGCCAGGCTCTCGGGGGACGCTTTTTCCGACTGGCATCTGAAGAGCGGCCTGATCGAGTCGGGGCAGCAATGGAAGGGGCTGCTCGGTTACGGCGACCACGAGATCCCCGACACGATTCCGGTGTGGCGGGGTTTGGCGCAAGCCGACGATCTGGGTCGCCTGGACGCCGCGATTGCCGGGCACGTGCAGAGAAAATCGCCTTATTTCCAGACCGAATGCCGCTTGCGGACCAAGGGCGGCGACTGGAAATGGCTGCTGCTCAGGGGTATGGTGATCGGCTACGATGCGGGCGGCGAGCCGAACCGCATCCTTCTTCTGCAGCGCGACATCGCGGATTTCAAGCGGGCGGAAGCCGAGGCGCTCGTCGCCAAGGAGTTTGCCGAAGCCGCCAACCAGGCGCGCGGCGCCTTCCTGGCCAACATGAGCCACGAGATCCGCACGCCGATGAACGGCATCATCGGGATGACCGAGCTCGCGCTGGACACCCGTCTCGACACCGAGCAGCGCCACTATCTGAAGACCGTCAAATCGTCGGCGGAAGCGCTGCTCACGATCGTGAACGACATTCTCGATTTTTCGAAGATCGAAGCCGGCAAGCTCAGTTTCGAGCAGGTTTCCTTTTCTCTCTCGAACCTCGTTTTCGAGGGCGCGCACGCGCAAGCCATAACGGCGCACAAGAAGGGTCTGGAGCTTATCGTCTCCGTCGCGCGGGACGTGCCGGCACGGGTCACCGGAGACCCGACGCGGGTGCGCCAGGTGATCACCAATTTGCTGGCCAACGCGATCAAGTTCACGGCCGGGGGCAACATCTCCGTGGATGTCGTTGTAGAGAGCGGCACCCCGGCTTCGGCAGTTATCCGTTTTGCTGTGCGCGACACCGGGATCGGCATTCCGGCGTCCCGGCAAAGCGCCATTTTCGATGCGTTTTGCCAGGCCGACGATTCGACGACCCGGCGCTATGGCGGCACCGGGCTGGGTTTGTCGATCTGCGTCAACCTGGTGCAGATGATGGGGGGGAGAATCTGGCTGGATAGCGTCGAGGGAGAAGGGTCTTGCTTTTATTTCACCGCCAGGTTCGGTATCGATAGCAGCCATCAGCCGGCGCCACCGGCCGCCCGCTTCGAGGGCTTGCACGCCTTGCTGCTCGAAGACAACCCGCTGGTTGCCGCGCAGTTGCAGGCCATCCTGGAGCAAACGGGAATGCGGGTCAGCGTTCTCTCCGATGCCCGGGAAGCCGTGGCGGATATCGCGCGCGCGCGCCAGTCGGGCTCGCCGTACGCCTGCGTGTTGGCGGACGCGCAGATGCCGGCGCCGGGAGGCTTGGCTCTAGCGGAGTCCTGGCACGCAAAAGCCTGCCCGGAGAATCTCATCATGCTGCTTAACACCGAGCAGCAGCGCCAGGATCTGGGGCGCCTGAGGGAGCTTGGAGCCTGTACCTACCTCGTAAAACCGGTCGCGCCCGAGGAGTTGCTCGATGCGCTGGCGATGGCGTTCGACAAGGGCGGCACGCCGGTGCTGGAGCCGTTCGATATCCGGGATGGCGTCGCGGCCGATGACGCACGGACCGTCGAGATCCTGCTCGTCGAAGACAATCCGGTGAACCAGGAGCTGGCGAAGCGCCTGCTGGATGCGCGCGGCTACCGCGTGACGCTAGCCAACAACGGCGCCGAAGCCGTCGATCAGTTCGAGAACCGTTCTTTCGACGTGATCCTGATGGATATGCAGATGCCCGTCATGGGCGGCATCGCGGCGACGGAAGCGATCCGCTCGCGCGAAATGCGGCGCAGTTGGGTGATTTCCAAGGAGTTCAAACCGGCCTATATCATCGCGATGACGGCCAACGCGGCGGACGGCGACCGGAATCGTTGCCTGCAGGCCGGGATGAACGACTACGTGCCCAAGCCCATCCGCGTCAAAGACCTGTATGCGGCGATCTCCCGAGGCCTGGAAGCCGGTTCGGCGGCCGGCGAGTTTTCGGGGACTGTTTCGGGGTTGGGCGAGACCTTGGGCGAAATCTCGCTCGATCTGGACGCCGCCTTGCGCGATTTTGGCGAACGGAACCTGTTGTTGACCTTGGCCGGCATGCTGATCAACGAATGGGACGACCATCTGGGGCGCATCCAGACCGCCTTGCGCGCCCGGAACGGACAGCAGCTCGGCCTCGACGCCCATACGCTGAAAAGCCTGCTGGCGATGTTTCACGCCGAGACGGCACGCCGCATCGCCCTCAATCTGGAGCGCGCGGCAGAAGGCGCCGACGGCGGTGTTGTCGACTGGAGCCGGTGCACCCATCTGAGCGATTCCCTGTCTGCCGAAATGGCGATCCTGAAGCCGAAGATCGAAAGCTTTGTGAACGAGTCTTCGGCGGATTGACGCCGCGTCTTGCCGGACGCGCATGCCGGCGATTTCATTCCCGAACCATAATGGAACGTGTTATGCCGCCCGGTGATAAAGCTCCAGAACGATATCCATGAATTCGGGTAGCGCTTCGGCATTTATCCCCAGCTCGTCGAGCACGTCGGCGCTGATTTCATCCCACTCGGGGTTGTTGTCGATACGCTGAACCTGATAATAGCCGTGGATGGCCAGTTGCAGGATGGCGACCATCGTGCGCGCGACATGATCGTCGAGGCGTGTCATGTCGTGATGAAAGCGGATCGCGTCGCAGATGAAATCCGGCAGTTTCCAGTGCCGGCCAACGAGGTAGCCGACCACGCAATGATCGGCGTTAAAGCGCGCATCCTCTTCCCGAAGATCGGTCCAGCACCCCGGCTCGTCCAGATGCATCGACGTGCAGTAGGTCGGGAAACGCTGCATCAGCACGGGTACGCCGCAGTCGTGGAAGATTCCGGCGAGGCAAGCCTGGTCGGGGAAAATATTGCACACCGTGATGCGCTGTTCGGCGATCAGCATGGCCAACTGGGAGATGGCGTGCGAGCGGGACCAAAACGCCTCGAACGCTTTCTGGTTGTGCTTGGCGGGCAGCGCCGAGGCCAGGGAAATCGTCCGTACCAGGTTGGCTGTCTGCAATAGCCCGACCGTCTGCAGGATGTGCTCGATCGACCGGAAGGGGTGATGCTTCCTGAATACCGGGCTGTCGACCACTTTGAAGAGCATGGCCGCGATACCCGGGTCTTGGGAGATGACTTTGCCCAGCACTCTCACGTCCGATGTGCCGCGCGTCAGGTGCCGCACCAGTTCCTCCAGCACGCGCGGCTGCGGCGGAATATTGATCCCGTCTTCGACGAGACGGTTGACCCGGTTGATTTCTTCTTCGGAGAGATTCACCAGAAGCGTCTTGTCGAATGCCATCGTCTACTTTCTATCCGTTGAGCCGTTCGTCGATCAGCTCGATCCAGTGCCGGACCGGCGTTGCCGTCCCGCTCTGCAAATGTGTCTGGCAGCCGACGTTGGCGGTCGCGAACACCGCCGGGGAACCGGCGCCCAGCGCGGCCAGCTTGTTGTCGCGGAGCCGCGTGGAGAGCGCGGGCTGGGTGATCGAATAAGTGCCTGCAGAACCGCAGCACAGGTGCGCGCCGGCTACCGGTGAGAGCCGGTAGCCGGCAACCGCCAGCAGCGATTCTACGACACCGCGAACCTTCTGCCCATGCTGCAAGGTGCAGGGTGAGTGAAAAGAGACCTCCGGGCCGGTGCCGGCGCCCGCCTCGCCCAGCAGCGCGGCGAGACCTTCCCGCTCGGCGTCGAGCACTTCCGAGATGTCCCGCGTCAGCGCCGATATGCGTGCCGCCTTTCCGGCATAGACCGGGTCGTGCCCGAGCAGCGCGCCGAAGTCGCGCACATGCGCGCCACAACCCGACGCGGTCATCACGATGGCTTCGATGCCACCGAATTGTTCGCTATCGACATGCGGCCACCAGGCGTCGATCAGGCGCCGCATATCGGCGAGCGCCCGCTCGTGCGCGTCCAGGTGGTAGCGCAGCGCGCCGCAGCAACCCGCCCCGGCCGCCTCGAACAGCGCGATGCCGAGCTTGTCGAGGACGCGCGCCGCCGCCGCGTTGGTGTCCGGCGCCAGAGCCGGCTGCACGCAGCCGGCGAGGACGATCATGCGCCGCTTGTGCGCGGCCGCTTTTGGCCACGCTCCGGCGCCTTCGCCTGGCGTCGCGGGCACCTTGTCGGCCAGCGCCGGCGGCAACAAGGGGCGCATCCACCGGCCGAGCTTGACCGCCGCCCCGAATAGCCACGGGCGCGGCAACGCCTCGCGGAGCAAAAAACGCATGGCTTTTTCGGCCATCGGGCGCGGCACGCACCGTTCGACGACCCCGCGCCCGATGTCGAGCAGCCGGTGATAGTTCACGCCGGACGGGCAGGTGGTTTCGCACGAGCGGCAGCTCAGGCAGCGGTCGAGGTGGACTTGCGTCAGGCGGCTGACCGGCCGCCCTTCGAGCATCTGCTTGATGAGATAGATGCGGCCGCGCGGCCCGTCCAGCTCGTCGCCGAGCAGTTGGTAGGTCGGGCAGGTGGCGGTGCAGAAGCCGCAATGCACGCAACTGCGCAGGATGGTGTCGGCTTCCCGGCCTTCCGGGGTGCCCTCGATGAAATCGGCGAGATGGGTTTGCATGGTCGGCCGGCGCTCAAAATTCGGGATACAGGCGGCCGGGGTTGAACACCCCGCGCGGATCGAACGCGGCCTTCAGGTTTCGATGCAGCCGCAACAGCGGCGCGGAAAGCGGCTGAAAAGCGCCCGACGAAGCCCTGGTTGCCGCGTCGCCGCGAAACAGCGTAGCGTGGCCGCCGGCTTCCGTCGCCAGCGCGCGAATCGCTGCGGCATGATCGCCTTCGCCGCGCAGCCAGCGCTGTGCGCCGCCCCACTCGACGAGCTGCGCGTCGGATCGCATGCCGTCCACCGCGAGAACCGGCGTCGTCGACGGTACGGCGAGCCGCCAGAGCGGCGCGTCGCCGGCAAAAAAGGCGTGCGTCTGCTCGCGCAGGCTGTGCCAGAAAGCGCTCGCTTCGGCGGCTGCAACGGGCTGGCCGCCGAGGCCGACGAGGCTGTTGGCCGCCGCGCCGACCGCCGCCGCAGCGCCCGAGAAGCGGACGTGCAGCGCGTCCCCGCGCCACGCCGACGCCGAGATCGGAAGCGGGCGCCCGCCCCAGCGGTTGAGCAGGTCGAGCGCTTCTTGCTGCGCCAGCTCGAAGCGCAAGGTATGCTCCGCCACCGGCAGGGGCAACACCTTGAGCGACACCTCGGCGATCAGGCCCAGCGTCCCCAGGCTGCCGGCCAGCAGGCGCGGCACATCGTAGCCGGCGACGTTTTTCATCACCTGCCCGCCGAAAGTCAGCAGATCGCCGTTGCCGTCGAGCATCTTTACGCCGAGCACGAAGTCGCGCAACGCGCCGGCCTGCGCGCGGCGCGGGCCGGACAGACCGGCGGCGACGCAGCCGCCGACCGTCGCTTCGGAGCCGAAATGCGGCGGCTCGAAAGCCAGCGACTGGCCTTGTTCGGCGAGAACCGCCTCCAGCTCGGCGAGCGGCGTCCCGCAGCGCGCGGTGACCACCAGTTCGGTCGGCTCGTAGGCGACGATGCCCGCGTAGTCGCGCGTACCCAGCGTATCCGGGTTTCCCGCGTCCGGCCCGCATCCGTAAAAGTCCTTGCTGCCGCCGCCGCGCAAACGCAAGTGGCTGCGTCCGGCCGCCGCCGCGCGGATGCGCTCGGCCCAGTGCGCCAGGCTTGAAGCGCCGTGCCCGCTCATCGCACGCTCCCCGCAAGCGGCGCCGCGCCGCGCGTCAGGCGGTATTCGCGGCAACGCGCGGCGGCCGGGATCGCTTTGCCCGGATTAAGCAGGCCACCGGGATCGAAAGCGCGCTTCAGGCGACGAAACAGATCCAGTTCGTCCGGCGAGAACTGGGCGCACATCTGCCCGATTTTCTCGATGCCGACCCCGTGCTCGCCGGTGATCGTGCCACCCAGTTCGACCGACAGTTCCAGAATCTCGGCGCCGAAAGCGGTCGCCAGATCAAGCTGGCCCGGTACGTTGGCGTCGTACATGATGAGCGGATGCAGGTTGCCGTCGCCGGCATGAAAGACATTGGCGCAGCGCAAACCGTAACGCACCTCCATCTCGGCGATGGCGACCAGCATCCGCGCCAGATTCTTGCGCGGGATCGTCCCGTCCATGCACAGATAGTCCGGCGTGATGCGCCCGACGGCGGGGAACGCGGCTTTCCGTCCGGCCCAGAATTTCAGGCGCTCGGCCTCGTTTTGCGAAACGCGGATGCCGGACGCGCCGCTGTGCTCCAGCACGGCCTTCATGCGGGCTATCTCCTCGGCGACTTCTTCCGGCGTCCCGTCGGATTCGCAGAGCAGAATGGCTTCGGCGTCCATGTCGTAACCGGCGTTGACGTAAGGCTCGACGGCATGCGTCGCTTTTTT
This sequence comes from Betaproteobacteria bacterium, assembly GCA_016208425.1. Taxonomy (GTDB): domain Bacteria; phylum Pseudomonadota; class Gammaproteobacteria; order Burkholderiales; family Rhodocyclaceae; genus JACQYA01. The sequence goes on along the minus strand of JACQYA010000031.1, from coordinate 51,234 downwards.
GTCCATCATCTCCAGACCGGCGGGAATGATGCCGGCTGCGATGATGCCGGCCACCGCGTCGCCCGCTTTCGTCACCTCGTCGAACGACGCCAGCACCACCTGCGCGAGCTCGGGTTTGGGCGTGAGTTTGACCGTCACCTCGGTAATCAGCGCGAGCATGCCCTCCGAACCGTTCATTAGCGCCAGCAGGTCGTAGCCGGGGGCGTCGAGCGCGGCGTTGCCGAATTCGACAATTTCGCCGTCGACGGTCAATCCGCGTACGCGCAGCACGTTGTGCACGGTCAGCCCGTACTTCAGGCAATGCACGCCACCGGAGTTCTCGGCGACGTTGCCGCCTATCGTGCACGCGATCTGCGACGACGGGTCGGGCGCGTAGTACAGCCCGTAGGGAGCGGCGGCTTCCGAAACCGCCAGGTTGCGCACGCCCGGCTGCACGACGGCGGTGCGCGCCAGCGGGTCGAGCTTGACGATGCGCTTCAGTTTGGCCAGCGAGACGACGACGCCGTCGCGGTGTGGCATCGCGCCGCCCGACAGGCCGGTCGCCGCGCCGCGCGGAACGACCGGCGCGTTCAGCGCGGCGCAAATTTCCAGCGCCGCCTGCGCCTGCGCCTCGTTTTCGGGCAGCGCGACGAGGGAAGGCAGTTGCCGGTAGGCGGTCAGCCCGTCGCACTCGTAGGGGCGCAGCTCTTCTTCCTCGATCAACAGGCAGTGCGGCGGCAGAACGGTGCGCAGTTGCGCGATCAATTGCCGGCGTCCGACGACACAACGCGGGGCGCCAATCTCGTTGTCAATACTCATGAAACATCCTCGATAGCGGTCGATGACGTTCTGCGCGGGAAGCAGTCCGCGCAAAGGTTAAACCTTAACCCGGATCGGTGCGGAAACGCGGCACCGCAACCCCGTCCCTTCATTTTCCCCGGCGCGGAAACGACAGGGGTTTTGATGGGTGCCCGAGGTGTTGCCGCTCGTTATAATCTTGGCTCCATTCTGGTCAGGAAGGCAATCATGGGCAACCGTCTCTCGAAAATTGTCACGCGCACCGGCGACGCCGGCACGACCGGGCTGGGCGACGGCTCGCGCGTGGCCAAGGATAGCCTGCGCATCGAAGCGATCGGCGAGGTCGACGAGCTCAATTCGGCGCTCGGGCTATTGCTCGCCGGAGACTTGCCGGACGCCGTGCGTGACGCGCTGACCGGCATCCAGCACGACCTCTTCGACCTCGGCGGTGAACTGTGCATCCCCGGCATGAACCTCATCGGCGAGGCACACATCGCGCGCCTCGAAAATCTGGTCGAACGCTTCAACGGGGATCTCGCGCCGCTGAAGGACTTCATCCTGCCCGGCGGCACGCGCGCGGCGGCTTTTGCGCATCTTGCGCGCACCGTCTGCCGCCGCGCGGAACGGCGCGTCGTGCATCTGGCCAACGCCGAGACGGTTTCGGCGTTGGCCCGCAAGTATCTGAACCGCCTATCGGATCTGATGTTCGTTCTCGGCCGCTCGTTGAACAAGGCCGGAGGACGTGGCGACGTGCTGTGGGTGCACGCCAAAGACCGGCCGAATACAGATTGAGCTCCCTCAATCGAAACACCGCGCTTCTTCCTGTTTGAGGCCGTCTTGGCAGTCTCCCACCCAAGCACAATCGGTAAATATCTTGAGAGGCCGCACTTTGTGGTGCACGATCCTCGGGGCTATTTCGCGACACCGTCAATGGCGTCCCGGTCGCTGAAAGGGGAGAAGCGGTCGTCCTGTCGGGTGAGAACTGGCAAAACTCTGCTCGCGGTCAGCCAGGATATTCCAAAGGCAACCAGGCCGGTGCGTTCCCCGTAGTAGGTGAGCCGAGGTATGTGGGTGCTGATGGCACCTTTCATGAAGTTGTCGAGGGCGATCACCGATATTGAGATAACTATCGCAATACCGCACGAAGCATAAACGGCCGCCCTTCTGTTCGCTTCGAGGTAGCCTTTCGCGCGGGCGCGCCGATAGAAGATGAGGCAGAAGTTTGCCAGCACGGCGAACATGATAGCTGCAGCCGTCCCGTGTACGTAAGGGATGTCGGGGGTATGTATATCGCACTTGCACGGGAATAGCGCTACTCCCAGTGCGGCGAGGGCGGCGGTTTTGCTCAATAACATTTCGCGCGTGGATAGCCCGTTGTATGCCAGAAGAAATGCCGCGATAGCGAACAGAAAGCCAATAAATATGCTCTGGGACCATCCCCCTTCGTAGTATGACGCGCTAATCGACGTGATCGAGGTATTTGCAAACCAGCTTGTCAAGTTGGCAAGGAAAAGCGCAATCAGCCCAATAAGTAACTTGATGGTGCGGTGATCAATCTCATTTCGCTTCGGTGCGGAAATCATGCCAGATTCTCCTTTGTGGTTATTTCGGCCCCGACCCCTTTGATTCTAGATGATCGCCCAAACTGGCCTTCTTGAGCCTAGCGGCAAACCAGAAGGTACTGCCTTCGCCGAGTCTGCTATCGCAACCGGCATCGCCGCCCATGATCTGTGCGATCTTCTTCGTCATTGCCAGCCCTGCACCCAAACCGCTATATTTGCGCGTGGATGAGTTATCGACTTGCTCGAAGATGGAGAACAACCGGCATTGATCTTCGGGCGCGATGCCGATACCAGTGTCCTGCACTTCGAAATGAATCAGCGCACTCTGATCGTCCTCCTCGACTATCTTGGAACGGATGGTTACGCTGCCAGTTTCGGTAAAGCGGACGGCGTTTGATACCAAGTTATGCAACGCTTGTTTAATATGCTCCTTATCACCAAGCAGACCAAACGGAACGGTTTCAGCATCGGTAATCAGTTGCAGGCGCTTCGCCGCTGCCTGCTCATGCAGCACCGAGGACACTTCACTCAACAGTTCCTTAATATTGACCGGTTCTTCAGCCAACATAATTTGGCCGGACTCGATACGGGTAAGTTCGAGGATCGCATTTATGATGCCGGTCAGTCTGCGGCAAGCAACATCCAGTTTGTCCATCCAATCGGCCTGCTTGGGGGTCAGGGGCTCACGTTTAATGAGTTGCGCCATTCCGGAGACTTGGTGTATCGGTGTGCGCATCTCGTGGCTCATATTGGCGAGGAAGGCGCTCTTTGCAAGGCTGGCAGCTTCCGCCTTATTCTTGGCAATGACCAATTCCTGGGTTCGCTCAGTTACCCGCGTTTCCAATTCGTTCCGATGGGCTGAGACTTCCTTCACCAATCCCCGCAAGGCTGCGCTCTGCTCTTCGCGAGACCTCTCGTAAAAATAGGAAAGAAGAATAACGGCGAACAAAGATCCGGAGAAACGAAGGAGAAACTCAGTCGGGTAGTGACTCAAGAAAGCCGGTGCTCCAACGATCCATACATAGGCGCCGCTTGCTGCCGCCAGAATGGACAGAGAAACTACAGCTCCTTGTACGCCCATGACGTAGAAGACAAGCGGCGGATACACGAAAAACCAGAGTAGGCCGGTATTTCTGAGTCCGCCGCTGATAAAGAGATACAGGTACAGCAAGGCCATCGCCAAGTTGAAGACATGAACTGCACCAATCGCATGCGGCGCACGACTCAGGTAAATGTAGTCGATTACCAGAAGCGACGCGATCACCAACAGTATTGTCCCGTGGCGAGGGCTTCCGACAGCAAAGGATTGCGTACTGAATAAAAGGATTAGACATAGCGCGATGAGAACGAACGGTCGTGCAAGACGGGGTCTTTCAGCAAGGGGTACGACGACAGTCAGACCATTTTCCTGTGCACGATGCATAGCTTCCATTCCTATACGCTCGGCATAAAATGCTTCGGCTCACATTTCCAAAAACATGACGCCACCAATACTGGCACTAAGATGATATCGGCAAAACAACCACAAAGGGCGGAGTCCGGCTCCGCCCTTCGCCATACCCGTTTCAACGCTGCGGTTACCCCGCTTTCGGCGGTTCGCGCAATTCGCGGCGCAGGATCTTGCCGACGTTGGTCTTCGGCAGATCCGTGCGGAACTCGACCTGATGCGGCACCTTGTAGCCGGTCAGATTTTCGCGGCAGTGGGCAATCAGCGCTTCGGCGGTCAGCGCCGGGTCTTTCTTGACGACGAAGATTTTTACCGCTTCGCCCGCCTTCTCGTCCGGCACACCGATGGCGGCGACTTCGAGCACGCCCGGATGCAGCGCGACGACATCCTCGACTTCGTTCGGGTAAACGTTGAAGCCGGAGACGAGGATCATGTCCTTCTTGCGGTCGACGATACGCACGAAGCCGCTGGCTTCCATCACCGCCACGTCGCCGGTGCGCAGAAAACCGTCGGCCATCAGCACGTTGGCCGTTTCCTCCGGGCGCTGGTAGTAGCCCTTCATCACCTGCGGGCCGCGGATGCACAGTTCGCCGCGTTCGCCGAGCGGCATATCGGCGCCGTCGTCGTTGCGGATCGCCACTTCGGTCGATGAAATCGGCAGGCCGATCGAGCCGTTGTACTCGGGGATGTCGAGCGGGTTCATCGTCGCCGCCGGCGAGGTTTCGGTCAGCCCGTAGGCTTCGATCAAGGGCTTGCCGGTGACGCGCTTCCAGTTCTCGGCGACCGCACGCTGCACGGCCATGCCGCCGCCCAAGGTTAGCTTGAGCGTCGAGAAATTCAGCGCCTTGAAGGCGTCATTGTTGAGCAGCGCGTTGAACAGCGTGTTGACGCCGGTAATCACGGTGAACGGGTATTTGGCAAGCTCGGCGGCAAAGCCGGGAATGTCGCGCGGGTTGGTAATCAGCAGGTTGCTCGCGCCGATCTTGAAGAAGGTGAAGCAGTTCGCCGTCAGCGCGAAGATGTGGTACAGCGGCAGCGCGGTGACGATCAGCTCGTGGCTGTCGTCGGGGATCGCCGGACGGATCCAGGCGTGCGCCTGCGTCACGTTGGCGAGGATGTTGCGGTGCGTCAGCATCGCGCCCTTGGAAAGGCCGGTGGTGCCGCCGGTGTACTGGAGGAAGGCGAGATCTTCCTGGGCGACGTCGACCGGCTTGAACTCGCCGCCCGCGCCTTTCGCCAGGGTTGTCCCGAAATCGACGTGACCGGGCAGGCTCCAGTGCGGCACCATCTTCTTGACGTATTTGACGACGAAGTTGACGATGGCGCGCTTCGGGAAGCCCAGCATGTCGCCCAGCCGCGCGACGACGACGTGCTTGACCGGCGTGCGGGCAACGACCTGCTCCAGCGTGTGCGCGAAGTTCTCCAGGATGATGATGGCTTCGGCGCCCGAATCCTTGAGCTGGTGCTCCAGCTCGCGCGGCGTGTACAGCGGGTTGCAGTTCACCACCGTATAACCGCCGCGCAGCGCGCCGAACATGCATACCGGGTATTGCAGCACGTTCGGCATCATCAGCGCGACGCGCGATCCCTTGGGCAGCTTGAGCACGGACTGGAGATAGGCGGCAAAATCGCGCGACAGCGCGTCAATCTCGCCGTAGCTGATCTCGGCGCCCATGTTGATGTAGGCGACGCGCTCGCGGAACTGCGCCACGCTCTTCTCGAACATCTCGCCGAGCGACTGGAACTCGTCCAGTTCAACCTCTGCGGGGACGCCCTTCTGATAGCTCTGCAACCAGATCTTTTCCATGAACTCTCCTCCTCGGTTAGTTTGGATGTTGCCTCCGGCATTGCCGGAACGGCCATCGTTCTACGCCCGCTCGACCGTCCATTTTTCGCTGCCGTCCTGCACCGGGCGATCTATTCCAGCTCTTTTTCCGCCTCCGGCCAGTTTTTGATGTAGTTTTTCAACATGCGGTTCTCGAAACTCTGCTCTTCCAGCACGGCTCTGGCCACGTCGAGGAAGGAAATGACGCCCATCAGCATCGTGCCGTCCATCACCGGAATATAGCGGGAGCGCTTCTCGATCATCAGCCGGCGCAAGTCGTCGACTTCCATGTCGGGCGGCACGGTGACCGGGTTTGCCAGCATCACGTCGCCGACCCGGACTCCTCCGATCACGCTCTTGTGTTTGTTGACGGCACGCAGCACCTCGCGGAAGGTCAGCACGCCGGCCATTTTGCCGCGATCCATGACGACCAGCGACCCGACGTCGCTCTCGTCCATCGCCGCCACGGCATCCGCCAGCAACTCGGCCGGCGACACGGTGAACAAGGTCGATCCCTTGACCCGTAGAATTTCTCGCACTTGCATTCGTATCCCCTTGTTTTTGGTTGCCCGATGCGTTCCGGCTGACCGCCGATGACGGATGTTATTCGATCTGTCAGGTTTCGGAAAGCCGGGCGGCTCCCTTTTAGCGCGGCGCCGCCGTTTCTTCGGGAAGCGCCGCGAGTATCCCCGCAACCAGGTGCTGCAACTCGCTTTCCAGAGCGGTGGCCAGGCGCTCGATTTCGCCGTTTGCGCGGCCTTCACCGAGCGCCGCTTCCAGCTCGGCGGCCATGCGCTGCACGGTGGTCGCGCCCATCGTTCCGGAGCTGCCTTTCAGGCTGTGCGCCAGCCGTCTCGCCTCGCCCAGATCGGCGAAGGCTATCCGCTCGCGCAGCGGCGCCATGTATCCAGAATACCGGATCGCATAGCGGCGCAGCAGGCGCAGGTACGGTGCCGCGCGTCCGCCGAGCATGGTCAGCCCGTGCCGGACATCCAGGCCGGAGAACGCCGCGAGCGCGGCGGGAAGTGTTTCCCCGTAAGTTTCCCCGGATCTGTCCCCGGCGGTTTCTGTCGCCGTGTTTCCGGCCCCGGGCGCGGCAGGGGCAAACGGGGTGGCCGACAGCCAGCGCAGCAGCGTCGCGAAGAGCAGCTCGGGATCGACCGGCTTGACGATGAAATCGTTCATCCCGGCGGCGATACAGCGCGCCCTGTCCTCGCTGAAGACGTTGGCGGTCATCGCCAGGATAGGCGTTCCGGCGTAGCCGGGGAGGCCGCGGATCGCACCGGTGGCGGCCAGGCCATCCATCTCGGGCATCTGTATGTCCATCAGGATCAGGTCGTAGCGGCGGGTTGCCGCCATGTCTGCCGCCTGGCGCCCATCCCCGGCGAGGTCGACGTCTAGCCCCGGCCCTTCGCGCAGCAGTTCGAGCGCGACTTCCTGGTTGATCGGGTCATCTTCCGCGAGCAGGATGCGGCAGCCGCCGAAGCCGCGTTTGAGCGCCTGCTCGGCGCTTGTCGCGGCGGCTTGTTCGGGCGGTCTGGCCGCCCGCTCCCGCGCTTTGTCCAGGCGTACCGTCAGCCAGAACGTGCTGCCCCGGCCTTCGGCGCTATCGGCGCCGACCTCGCCGCCCATCAGTTGCGCCAGCCGCTTGTTGATCGCCAGGCCGAGGCCGGTGCCGCCGTACTGGCGCGTGGTCGAGCTGTCGGCCTGCTCGAAGGCCTCGAAGACCTGATCCAGCTTGTCCGCCGCGATGCCGATACCGCTGTCCTGCACCTCGAAGCGCACCAGCAGCGTGCCCTCCGTCTCTTCGAGCTTGCGGGCGCGCAAAACGATGCCGCCCCGTTCGGTAAACTTGACGGCGTTGCCGAGGTAGTTGACCAGGATCTGCGACAGGCGGGTGGCGTCTCCGACCAGGCGGCGGCGCCTATCGTCGCGCCCGTTGAGTTTGTTGGCTTCGCCGGCTTCGTGGGAGGCGTTGGAACCATTGAACTCGCCGAGTTCGGTATCGAAGGAAAGCCGCTTTGCCAGCACCCTTTCGATGGTCATCGAGCGCACGTTGGCCATCAGGCTGCCCAGGTCGAACTCGTCCAGTTCCAGCGCCATGTGTCCGGCCTCGATCTTGGAAAAGTCGAGGATATCGTTGAGCAGGTTGAGCAGGTGTTGGGCGGACGAGGCGATTTTGCCCAGTTTGTCCAGTTGGCCGGGCGCCGGCTGCGCGCGCTGCAAGAGGTGCGTCAAACCGATCACCGCGTTCAGCGGCGTGCGGATTTCGTGGCTCATGTTGGCCAGGAAAGCGCTCTTGGCCTGGCTGGCGGCAAGCGCCAGATCCCTCGCCCCGGAAAGCGCGACATTCGACCGCAACAGGTCGGCGGTGCGCGCGTCGAGCAGTTCCTGCAAGTGGTGGCGGTGCCGGTCGAGCTCTTCTGCGGTGTTCCGCTTTTCGGCGATATCGGCTTCGATCTGGTCTTGCAGCGCGTTGAACGTCCGGCAGACTGCACCGATTTCGTCGTCCGCCCGCACCGTGGTCCGCAGATGGCCGCCCTCGCGGATCGACGCGATAGTGCGGGCGAGATCCGCCAGCGGGTTGAGCACGGCGGCGCGAAAACGCAGCGAGACGATGCCGCCGAACAGCGAAACCAGCGTCGTGACGACCAAAAACAGCACGATCTGCCGGAGCCGGGAATTCCGGTAGGCCGACTGCAAACCGGCGTCGGAGGCGGCCGTCAGCGCGCGCAGCGCCGCCTGCAACTGGGTCGCTTCCTGGAAAAACTGCGCCGCCAGAATATCGGCGATTTCCCTCGATTTCCCGTCCGCCGCAGTCTGGCCGCGAATTTCGATCAGCTTCTCGCCCGAGGCGCGCAGGTTGTTCGCGCGCGTGGCGATCCGCGCCACGATGTCGTGCAGTTCCGGGTTCGCTTCCGGCACCGGGGAGGTGCCGGCGGGCAGGTCGGCGAGCGTATCGGCGAGCGCGCCGACAATTTCGTCGACCAGTTGCGCCTGGTCGCGCCATTGCTGGACGCTACGCGCGCCCGGGTACTGCAACACGGCGTGCGACAGGTGCACCAGCTCCATGCCCTCGTTCGATGCGTGGTGCAGTTTTTCGCTGTGCACGGTCTCGACGACGAGCGCCGACTGGTTGTAGGCAAAAAACAGCAAGGCGGCGCCGAGAATGCCGATGCCGGACAGCAATGCCAGCTTGAACCCGGTATTGATCCCGATCGCGGGCATCACCGGCCAACAATCGTGACGGCGCCGGGTTTGACGGCACGCAGCGCCGCCGCGTCGACGGTTTCGGCGAAGTTCGGGATCGCCTGCCGGCCGATCTTCTTGGCGAACCAGCGCGCCTCGCCGTCCATCGCCTCAAGAATTTCCTGCGACAGGCCGACTTTCAGCTGCATGTTCGGCCACTGCATCTCGACATAGTCCGCGTCGAGCGAGAAATGCGCGCCGATCCAGGCTTTGGCTTCTGCGGGGTGGGCGCGCACCCAGGTTTCGGCCAGCACCAGCCCGCGCAACAGCTTTTCCATCGCGGCCGGCTTTTCGGTCAGCAGATGGCGCCGGGTCAGCACCAGCAGGTAGGCGTCCGCGCCGCTCGCCGGGAGCCGGCTGGCGTTGCCGCCGAGGCGCTTCTCGATGGCCGCGACGTGCGGTTGCCAGGTAATCGCCGCGTCGATTTCGCCGCTACCCATCTGCTCGACGATCTCCTTCGGCGGCAGATCGACCGGCAGCACGTCGTTCAGCGTCAAGCCTTGCTGGGCCAGAAAAACCACCAGATTGTGCTCGGCTGTCGAGCGGAGGGTCACGCCGACACGCTTGCCCCTGAGGTCGGCAGCACCGAAGACGCCCCGGTCGCGGCGGCCGATCAGCCCCTTGTTCCAGTACTGGCAGATGCTGCCGAGAATGAGCAGCCCCGGCTCGGTAAAGCTGCGCGTGGCGACGACGAACTCGGAGGCGGTGGCGACATCGGCTCTGCCCGCCGTGATCGCCTCCATCGTTTCCCTGCCCGACGCATAGCCGGTGATGTCGACATCCAGCCCCGCCTTGTCGAAAAACCCCTTCTCCTTGGCGATCCACTCCAGCGCGCCGACATCGCCATCGTAGGCGGCCAGACGAAGGCGATCCGTTTTCCCGGTACCGGGAAAAACCAGCAGGCCGACGCTGACCGTCAGTGCCGCGATGGCCGCCAGGACGACGGGACGCCAGACAGTCTTCATCGAAAACAAACCCCGGTTGGAAACCTCCCCTTCAGGGGGATAACCGAACACGGGAGAGGCGTAAGCGCTTCCGTGTTGTTTCGCCCGGCGAACCCGGGCGCGGATTGAAACATGGGCTCCGCTCCTTGAACAGGCACCGCGCCCGCGAAGGCCGGTGCTGCCGTCGGGTGTTCTCTCCCGCCGCGCGGCTCCGGTGGCCGGACGGAAAGACAACCCCCTGTTACTCGAAAACCACGTCGACGGCCGGGTCGCCGGGCAAACCCCGGTAGTGCACCGAAATCTGTGTTCCTGGCCGGGTCGGCGCGGAAGCGAGAAAACCGCCGAGGCTGAGCAGATCGCCCGGTTTGAGCGCGATACCGTCTTTCTTCAGCGCCTTTGCCAGCCAGAGAGCCGCGTCGATCGGCTGGCCCATCAGCGCCCGGCCTTTTTCCCGGCCCAGCTCCTGGCCGCTGCGCCGCTCCACGATCACGACGTCCATGTCGGCCAGCGCGTCGAGCAGCGCCTGGCCCGGCTCGACCTTGATACGGGCTCCGAGAACGCCGCCGCGAAAAGCGGCGTTGATGGCGATCAGCTCGGCGCCGGAAGGCTTTCCTTCCAGCATCAGATCCGGCAGTTCGATGAACGGCACCAGTTCGTCGATGTGTTCGAGCGCTTCGAGCGCCGTCTTCGCATCGGCGAGGCCGGCATTCTTGACGACGACGATGAAATCCGCTTCGAAGCGGGGGATGGCGCCGAACTTCGCCGGCAGACGCGCGCCGTCGGGCAACATCATTTCGCCGAACATGACGCCCCATGCCGGCCCGTCGACGCCGAACCGCCGCTGCGCGTCGGGGTTGGTGAACAGCGCTTTGTAGCCGACCGGCTTGCCCAGCACCTGCGGCAGTTGGGCGACCAGCCCGGCGCGCGCGCATCCGGCGCCGGCCAGGCCGATGTCTTTGCCGAAACCCTTGCTGGCGCGAGCCGACCGAAAATCGGCGAGATAGGCGGCGACGCCCGCCGCGTCGGGACAGGCGGCCAACGACAGCGCCGGCAGACAGCAGGCCAGACCGGCGAGGCAGTTACCGACGACCGCTTTCATGCGCCCCTCCTCGATTGAACATCATTGCACCTACGGACGATGGTAGACCTTCCCCCGCCTTATGGCAATTTGCCCGGTGGCGCGCGGAGATCGACCAATTCCGCAGCGGGTCGTGCCTGGCGGGACGGTCTCTGCGGGGTGCGGCGCAACATCGGCGAGAGACGGCTAGCAAGCGCGGCGGCCGTTGCCGTCACCCACCATCTCCGACGCTTGCACCCAGCGGTCGAATTCCTCCGCCGTGACATGGCCCAGCGCCAGCGCCGCCTCGCGTAGCGTCGTGTCGTCGCGGTGCGCCCGCTTGGCGATTTCTGCGGCGCGGTCGTAGCCGATGTGGGGGGCGAGCGCCGTGACCAGCATCAGCGAGCGTTCCAGCAGCTCGGCGATGCGCCCGCGCCTGGCCTCGATGCCGCGCGCGCAATGCGCCTCGAAGCCGGCCAGGCCGCCGGCGAGCAGGCGCACGCTTTGCAGGAAGTTGTGCGCGATGAGCGGCTTGAAGACGTTGAGTTCAAAATTGCCGGAAGCACCGCCGATGGCGATGGCGACATCGTTGCCCATCACCTGGCAGCAGAGCATCGTGAGCGCCTCGCACTGGGTCGGGTTGACCTTGCCGGGCATGATCGAACTGCCCGGTTCGTTTTCCGGGATGACGATCTCGCCGAGGCCGGACCGGGGGCCGGAGGCGAGCCAGCGAATATCGTTGGCGATCTTGAACAGCGCGACGGCGAGCGTTTTGAGGGCGCCGTGCGCGGCGACCAGGCCGTCGTGAGCCGCGAGCGCCGCGAACTTGTTGGCGGCGCCGACGAAGGGCAGCCCGCTCCGGCGGGCGAGCTCCGCCGCCACGCGGGCGCCGAACTCCGGGTGGGTGTTGAGGCCGGTGCCGACGGCGGTTCCGCCGATGGCGAGCGGGTACAGCGAAGACAGGGCGCCGGCAACGGTAGCGCGGGCGTGGTCGAGCTGGGCGACGTAGCCGGAAAATTCCTGCCCCAGGGTCAGCGGCGTCGCATCCTGCAAATGGGTGCGGCCGACCTTCACGATGCCGGCGAAGGCGGCCGACTTTTCCGCCAGCGTCGCGCGCAGCCGATCCAGCGCCGGCAGCAAATTGCGGACGATACCAAGCGCGCCGGCCAGGTGCATGGCGGTGGGAAACACGTCGTTCGACGACTGCCCGAGATTGACTTCGTCGTTGGGGTGCACGCGACGGTTCCGGCCGCGTTCGCCGCCGAGCAGCTCCGAGGCGCGGTTGGCCAGCACCTCGTTCAAGTTCATGTTGCTCTGGGTGCCGGAACCGGTCTGCCAGACGGAGAGCGGGAACTCCCGCGCGCGTCGTCCCGCCAGCACCTCTTCCGCCGCCGCGACGATGGCCGCCGCCGTGGCGTCGGGCAACAGGCCGAGGTCGCGGTTGACGCGGGCGCAGGCGGCTTTCACGGTAGCGAGGGCGAGGATCATTTCTTCCGGCATGCGCTCGGCCGATATGGCGAAGTGTTCGAGCGAACGCTGCGTTTGTGCGCCCCAGAGCCGCCCCGACGGCACTTCGATGGCGCCGAAGGCGTCAGTTTCCGTCCGCGTCGTACCCATTTTTCCGCTCCTGCCCGTGAGACGCTTCCATCATAGACCCCTTGTTCCTTTCCCGGCCCGCGTCCAGCGTCTATTGTGAACCTGCATGATCCTATAATGCGCGGAAACACCCACGGAGGCTGCCATGTTCAATGACCCGTTCGACGCATTGCGGAACTTGGCGCTGGCCGGCGGCAAGTCGTCCCGTTACTACGCGCTCGCCGCGCTTGAGGCGGCGGGGCTGGGCGAGGTGTCGCGCCTGCCGGTGTCGATCCGCATCGTGCTCGAATCGCTGCTGCGCAACTGCGATGGCCGGAAGGTCACCGCCGACCACGTCCGGCAGCTTGCCGGCTGGCAACCGGCGGGGGAACGCAGCGCCGAGATCCCTTTCGTCGTCGCGCGTATCGTGCTGCAAGATTTTACCGGCGTGCCGCTGCTCTGCGACCTGGCCGCCATGCGCGGCGTCGCGCGGCGTTTCGGCAAGAACCCGGGAATCGTCGAACCGCTGGTGCCGGTGGATCTGGTGGTCGACCATTCGGTGCAGGTCGACCACTACAAGGCCGCCAACGCGCTCGACCTGAACATGCGGATCGAGTTCCGGCGGAATGCCGAGCGCTACCGCTTCATCAAGTGGGGCATGCAGGCCTTCGACACTTTCCGCGTCGTGCCGCCGGGGATCGGCATCGTGCACCAGGTCAACCTGGAATATCTGGCCCGGGGCGTGCTGCAAAAAGATGGCCTGATTTACCCCGATACGCTGGTCGGCACCGATTCGCATACGACGATGATCAACGCGCTCGGCGTCGTCGGTTGGGGTGTCGGCGGTATCGAGGCCGAAGCCGGCATGCTCGGACAGCCGCTGGTATTTCTGACGCCGGACGTGGTCGGCGTGCACCTGCGCAACCGTCTGCCCGAGGGCACCACGGCGACCGATCTGGTACTCCATCTCACCGAGACCTTGCGGAACGCGCGGGTGGTCGGCAAGTTCGTCGAGTTTTTCGGCGACGGCGCCGCTTCGCTGGCCGTGCCGGATCGCGCCACGATCGCCAACATGGCGCCCGAGTACGGCGCGACGATGGGGTTTTTCCCGGTAGACGCAGAAACGGTGAAGTATCTTGTCGCGACCGGGCGCAGCGACGAAGAGGTCGACGCCTTCCAGTCCTATTTCCGGGCGCAGGGGCTGTTCGGCATGCCGCGAGCCGGCGAGATCGGCTACAGCGCGGTGCTCGAATTCGATCTCGCCGCCGTGCACCCCGGCGTCGCCGGCCCCAAGAGGCCGCAAGACCGCATCGGTTTGCCCGATCTCGGGCGCCGGTTCGCCGAACTGTTCGCGCTGCCCGTCGCGCAGAACGGCTATGGGCGGAACGCCGGCGAGTTGGGGCGGCGCTATCCGCTCGCCGGACTGGCGCCGGCCGCGCCGCCGGCCGAGGTTGGCGCGCCCCCGGGAACGCCCCCCGGGCGCAACGAGACGGAGATGGCCGACCACGATCGCGGCGCCGCCGCGCCCCCGCCGGCCGTGCCGGAGGCGAGCGATGTCGGCCACGGCGACGTGCTGATCGCCGCCATCACCTCGTGCACCAACACTTCCAACCCCGGCGTGATGCTTGCCGCCGGGCTGCTGGCGCGCAAGGCGGTGGCGCTCGGGCTGCGGGTCGGCCCGCGGGTCAAAACTTCGCTGGCGCCGGGGTCGCGCGCGGTGACCGAGTATCTGGCCCGGGCGGGGCTGCTGGGCGATCTGGAAACGCTCGGTTTCCGCGTCGTCGCCTATGGCTGCACCACCTGCATCGGCAACGCCGGGCCGCTGGCTGCGGCGCTGGAGACGGCCGTCGCGGAACACGGTCTGGTGTGCGCCGCCGTGCTCTCCGGCAACCGCAACTTCGAGGCGCGCATCCATCCGGCGATCAAGGCCAACTTCCTGATGAGCCCGCCGCTGGTCGTCGCTTTCGCCATCGCGGGCCGCGTCGGCCTCGACCTCACCCGCGATGCGCTGGGCATCGGGTGCAACGGGCGGCCGGTGATGCTGAAGGACATCTGGCCGAGCGGGCAGGAAATCGCTGCGGCGGTAGCCCAGGCCACCGACCCGCAGGCCTATCGCGCGCTATACCGCGATTTCGCCCACGGCAACCCGCTCTGGGACGACATTCCGGCCGATACCGGCCAAGTCTATGCCTGGGCGCCGTCCACCTACATCGCCGAGCCACCGTTCTTCGACGGCTTCGGGTTGGCGCCGCCCGGCGTTGCGGAGATACGCGCGGCGCGCGCGCTGGCGGTTTTCGGCGATTCGGTGACCACCGACCACATCAGTCCCGCCGGTGTCATCCAGCCCGCTTCGCCGGCCGGCGAATACCTGCTCGCGCGGGGTGTCGGCGCGGCCGACTTCAACAGCTACGGCTCGCGTCGCGGCAACCACGAGGTAATGCTGCGCGGCACCTTCGCCAACGTGCGCACCCGCAACCTGATTTTGCCGCCCAACACCGACGGGTCGCGCGTCGAGGGCGGGATGACCCTCCTGCAACCGGGCGGCGAAGCGATGTCCATCTACGCGGCGGCGATGCGCTACCGGGCGGCCGGAACGCCGACGCTGGTCTTCGCGGGCGAGGAATACGGCACCGGCTCCAGCCGCGACTGGGCGGCCAAAGGACCCCGTTTGCTCGGTGTGCGCGCCGTCGTCGCGAAAAGCTTCGAGCGCATCCACCGCTCCAATCTGGTCGGCATGGGCCTGCTGCCGCTCCAGTTCCGGGCGGGCGACAGCGTCGGGTCGCTCGGCATCACCGGCGACGAGACCTTCGATCTTCTCGGCCTCGCCGGCGAGCTGGAGCCGCGTCAGGACATCGTGCTGACCATCGTGCGGCGCGACGGCAGCCGGCGGGAAGCGACGCTGCAACTGCGTGCCGACACGCCGGTGGAAGTGGATTACCTGCGCCACGGCGGCATCCTGCCTTACGTCTTGCGCGGTTTGCTCGCGGAATGAGGAGGCCGGCGCCTGCCGGCGCCCGGCCTTACATCGCCGGCATTTTGATGCGCAAGGTTTTTCCGATCAGCGCCACGGCTTCCGGGCTGTCCCACTCCCTGGCGCCGTAGAACTTGCCGAGCACCTTGCCCCGCGCGTCGACCAGTACGGTGAGCGGCAGCCGGTCGGCGCCGAGCATGTTCTCGAGCAGCAACCGCGTATCGATGAAGTGGCTGAAGCCCGTCTCCGCCTTTTGCAGGAAGCCGCGTGCGGCATCGGGGTAGTCGTCGGTGGAAATGCCGATCACCGCCAACTGTTTGCCGCCGTAACGCCGGGAAAGCCTTCCCAGAGATCCCATTTCCTGCCGGCAGGGGCCGCACCAGCTCGCCCAGACGTTAATCATCAGCGGCTTGCCGCGAAAGTCCGAGAGCTTC
This sequence comes from Betaproteobacteria bacterium, assembly GCA_016208425.1. GTDB lineage: Bacteria > Pseudomonadota > Gammaproteobacteria > Burkholderiales > Rhodocyclaceae > JACQYA01. The sequence goes on along the minus strand of JACQYA010000031.1, from coordinate 35,393 downwards.
CTCGACGGGCCGGACAGCCCCAGCAGGGTCGCCTCGCGCAACGTTTCGCCGACTTCGATTTCGCCGGGAGTTTTCGCGGACGCGGCCGGTGTCGCGCACGACAGGCAGAGCAGCAGGAGCGAGAAGATTGTTTTCATCCGGGGAGTTTACCAGTTGCCGCCCGGCCGGCGGCGCCGAGAGTACAGCTAATTCCAATTCGCGTTAGAAACAGGAATTATGTGGGAGCGGCCTTGGCCGCGATACGGCGCCAATCGCGGCCAAGGCCGCTCCTACGAAGCGCAACGGTTATTCGCATTTGTATTGCGAATTGGAATAAGGCCGTCCAAATAAATCCTCGGCCGTGCCGAACAGCGCGTCGCGCGCAGGCGTTTCTCCCGCAACGCGGCGATCTGGGTCTCTATCGGCCATCGGTCGGCGCATAGCTTGCCGACGGGCGATGGCCGGCGGACGACGGTTCGTGCTCCCGGTCAGTTTGGCACGCAGGAACCGACGCCCAGCGCGCCGGCTCCTTCGGGCACCCATCCTTGCGACAGCATCGTCGCGCGTATCGACGTGCTGGTCGTAAAGCGGTGGTTGGGCGCGCCGCTCTGGCCGTTGTTGTACATCCGGTAGAGCGGTGCCGTGCCGGTCGGGCAGGTGCCGGCGGCCGACGGCAGCGTCACCGAGAAAACCTCGGCCTCGAACTGCCAGTTGGGGTTGCCCTTGACCGTCGCGCATTCCGCCGCCGACGGCGTGTAAAAGTGCGAGCTCTTGGGCGCGAAGCCGGTGCTGAAGAAGCGGCAGACGTTGGCGGCGCCGGCGGCGTTGAGCGGCAGCACCTTGAACGTTTGCCCGGTGCGCGCCCAGCCGGCGATTCTGCCGCTGTCGATGGCCGCCGCTTCTTCCGCCGACGCGGTGATGAAGTAGTGCCCGAACCCGGCGTGGTAGAACTCGGTGACGGTCGGGCCGGCGGCGGTCGATCCGGCGTAGAACAAGGACATTTCGTCGTAACGGTTGAACGGCGTCAGGGGCGTTTCCTGCGCGTTGCTTCCCTTGACGAGCTGTCCGGCCTCGGAGGCGCGCGCGCCGTTCGGCGCGCTGGCGGCGACGACCAGATCGTAGCTCTTGCCGGCGGCGATCCGGTTGAGCAGGTTCGCGCTGTAGATGCCGTCGCCGGCGAAGGCGTCGCCGTTCTTGCCGTCGTCGAGCAGCGCCACGCTCTTGGCGACCGGCACGCCGCTTTCGTCGAAGATGTCGGCGAGGACGGTGGCGCCGAGCACGGCGCGCCCGTCGAAATCGAGCGCCGCCTGCAACACCGGCGCGCGCGGGTCGGCGGCGGTGCCGCCGACGGTGCCGAGGTCGAGCGTCAGGCTGGATTCGACTTCCACCGAATAGCCGACCGATTCCTTCAGGTTTTCGCTTGCCGACAGCGATAGGCTCCACTTGCCGGCGGCGGCGTTGGCCACCGGGAATTCGATGTAGCCGTCGGCGTCGTGCCGGTTGGCGGCGATGGTCTGGCCACCGGGGCCGGTCAGCGTCGCCGTCAGATGGCCGATGTCGTCGTCGCCGCCAGATGGCCGATGTCGTCGTCGCCGCCAAAGACGAGGAACGATGCGGTTGTGTCGTAGGCGCTGAGCACAATGTCGCGGGTGACGGTTTCGCCCTTCTTGAGCAGCGTTTCGATTTCGTCCTCGACGACGGTCGATTCGGACTTTGCCTTTTCGTTCTGCGTTGCGCGCCCGGCGACGCGACCGATTTCCGATCCGGAATTGACCGAATAGCGCTGCGCCGGCCGCGTGCTCGCCACCAGAAACTCGCTCAGCGACTCGGCGTGCGACTGGTTGCCGAGCGTGATCTGGGTGAAGGCGACCGTTTTCGTCGCGACGCCCGTTTCGGCGACCAGTTGTGCCGGATTGCCGACGACGATCCGGTTCGACGCGAAGAGAGTGACGAAATTGCCTTGCGCGGCGGCATCGGTGGTGGCGGCGGCGAGCAGTTCCTTCAGCGCGCCGGAGATGTCGACCGACGATCCGCTCGCCTCGGCCAGCGCGTTGACCGCCTGCTTCGCGGCATCGCGTTCTGCCCCGGCGGCCAGTTTGGCGGGCGCCACGACCCACTGGAGCGTCCCGGCCGGATTGGTGGCGGCGACGCCGAAGGTGGTCGATGCGCCGAGGTTGTCGATCATCCGGGCGACGGCGTTTTTCTGGCCTTCGACCTCGCCGGCCGGCGCCAGCAGGTCGATCAGCACCAGGCTGCGCACCGGCGGGTTGAGGGTCATCGACACGCTTTCGACCGCTGCCGGCAGGTCGTGCGTCTGGCGGGCGGCCTCGTTGCTGACGCCGGGCGCGGCGCCCCAGGTCTTGAACGGCTCGAAGGAGTGGCGCGGGCTGTAGCCGTCGAGCAGCGGGTCGAGCGTCGGGTTGCGCACCAGCGTATCCCAGGCCGAGGCCTTGTAGACGCGGAACTGCGCGGTCGCCTGCGCCGCCGGGTCGGCGTAGTCGGCCGAGCTGCTGAAGTTCCACCACTGGTACTGGTCGTGCATCACCGTGTTTTTCGCCGTGTCGGTGGCGGCCGGGCTGCCGGGGTTGTCGGCGCTGAGCGGCCGGCCGGCTTCGACATATTCGTCGAAAACGCCGTAGAAGTAGTGCCCGAGCTCGTGTGCGATCACTTGCCCGGTCTGTTCGGGCGTTTCCACCTGATTGCCCATCGTCGGGAAAATTTCGTTGCGCGTTCCCGGCCGCAGCCAGCCGGAGATGTTGGCGTTCGAGCGGCCGTCGCGATTGTGGATGCGGATGTCCGCCGTGTTCATGAACTGCGAGTTGTCGTAGATGTAGACATTGCGCAGCGTGTGCGCGCCGTTCGACATCGCGAACACGGTGCGCGCGGTTTCCCGGATCAGCGCCTGGAGATAGGCCTGGTCGAGCGGAACCGGCGCTCCGGTCGCCGTCGGCATAATGGTTGGCGGCGCCGACACGTTCCAGTCGACCGAGAACGAGAGGTCGATGGCGCCGGTCTGCTTTTGCGCGTTGTACTCGAAGCGGGCGAAGGGGTTGGACGCGGAAATCGCGCCCGGCGCGCAGGCGACGGCGCATGCTGCGGCGACGGAGATGCCGATCAACTGTCTGTGGAACCGTGTTTTCATCTTGCTGGCCTCGATCGGTGAGTGGTCAGTGGTAGGAGAAAGGTCTTTTCGGGAAAGCGTCGGCAGGTTAAGCGTTCCCCACTCGGTTAGCGTTTGCCCGGAGGGCTGGAATATGTCGTCAGATGCAGCACGGCCGCGTCGTTTTCGACGAAGCGCGGCGGGTTCCAGCCGGCGGGGAGGTCGCGCAGGGGCAGCAAGCGGTAGGGCTGCCCGGCCGCGTCGCGCAACGCCCGCGCCTGCGGATTGGCATCGCCGGTCAGCGGCTGCGCGGCCGCTCCGCCGATTTCGCTGCGGTCGCGCAACGGTACGGCCATCAGCCAGCGTTGCGCTTCGTCGGCCGGCGATCCGGCGGGCGGCTTGGCGATTTCGCCGTCGAGCGCGGCGAGCCATTCGGCGAGCCCGGGCGGCAACCGGTCGCAATCGCCGGCGATCAGTTTGCGCCGGCGCCCGTCGGCCGCCGCGATGTGGCAACGTTTCAGGCTGCCGTCGACGACGATGCCGGGCGCGGCCGGCGCATCGAAACTGTCGGGCAAAGCGAAAAGCCAGCCGGGAACCAGCCGGTCGCGGGGGATGCCGTGCGCGATCCGCGTTACCGACCGCACTTGCGCGCCGAGCAGGGTCGCGCGCTCGCCGCTGCCGTCCGCGCCGAGCACGAGCTGGTCGACGCGCGCCGGAAACCCCGGGCGCCACGGCGAGAAATAACGCACCGCCAGCCACTGGCTTTCCTGTTTTTCCGGCGAGATGGCGTCGTGTTGTAGCGTGGGCATGGGCTGGCAACCGATAACCGTCAGTACGAGAAATGATGCCAGCAATATCCGCCTTGCCAGTCGCTCCGTTCGGACGTTCGCCACGGTCTTCTGTTTCGCCGGGAATGCTGTCCGATCCGCGCCGCAACGACGATAGCAAATTTTTGTGCGCGGTTCCCGGCTCCGGCAAATATCTCTTTGCGGCGCGCGGTCGCCGGGCGCGGAGCGCGCTGGCCCACCGCTGGCCGCGACGGGTTCACCCCCGCCCCGCACGTGCCGGCCGACGCGAACCGTTTGCCGGGAGCCGTCCGAACCGCTTTCGCTGATGACGATGGGCGCGCGATGGCCGTTTTGCGACATGGTTTTCTCTCTCCTTGCTATGCTGCGCGATGATATAACACGGGAATCGGGTTGGGAGAAATTGAGAGAAAATGAGAGCAATCAAGAATAGCTGCGTGATGGCAGCCGACGAGCTCGGGGGAAACCCATCGCCGTGGGTCAGGCGGTTTGCCGGCATGATTCCCGCGGGCGGCACGACGCTCGACCTCGCCTGCGGCGGCGGCCGGCACGCGCGCCTGCTGGCGGTGCTGGGCTACCGCGTCGAAGCGGCCGACAGGGACACGGCGGCGCTGGCGGCACTGGCGCGGGTCGACGGAGTGACGGTTCTTGAAGCGGATCTGGAAGGCGGGGCGTGGCCTTTTTGCGGGCGAACGTTTTCCGGCATCGTCGTGACCAACTACCTCCACCGCCCGCGTCTGGCCGGCCTGCTGGCGGCTCTCGCCAATCCTGGCGTGCTGATTTACGAGACCTTCATGCTCGGCAACGCGCGCTACGGCAAGCCGTCGAACCCCGATTTTTTGCTGCGCCCGCAGGAGTTGCTCGGCCGGGCGCGCGATGCGGGGCTGCGCGTGGCAGCCTTCGAGGAAGGGCGCGTGGATCGCCCGAAGCCGGCTCTGGTGCAGCGCCTGTGCGCCGTACGCGGCGATCTCGACGCGCCGCTCGATCAGCCGCCGACGATTTGTCGGGCAACGTCTTCCACGCCTCCGGGCGTCAGGTCGTCGGCCGTAAAGACCTGCGGCGTGCCGAAGCTGCGGTAGTTGCGGTGCTGCGAGCGCCGGTAGAGCGGGTCGTAGTGCAGTTCGAGCAGTTCGCCGACCAGCGCGGGCCATAGTCCGGCGCTGGCGTAGCCCTGCCAGCGCGCGATCGTTTCCCCGCTTTGCAGGCCGCGCAGCCCGTCGAGGCGCGAGTTGAACCAGCCCGGGTCACCCAGGAAATAGTCGTAGTCGTGCAGCAGAAAGTCTACCCGCGACCGGAATGCGGCGTCGACATTCAGGCATTCGCCGCCGCGCATTGTCTCGATCAATGCGTCGGGCAGGTGGATGGCACCGATTTTGCGGCTTTCGGCTTCGACGTAGACCGGGCGCGCGCGGTCGAGTCCCCGCAGTGCACCGAGCAGCCGCGATTCGAACATTTTTTGCGACGGCTGCGCCGCGCCGGGCAGCACGCCGAGCACCGATCCCTTGTGGCACGCCAGTTCCTCCAGGTCGAGCACCTGCTCGCCGAGGCGGCCGAGCGCGTGCAGGATGCGGCTCTTGCCGCTGCCGGTCGCGCCGCAGATGACCTTGAAGCGCATCGCGCGCGGCAGTTCGGCGAGCGCCGCGACGACCAGCGCGCGATAGCGCTTGTAACCGCCGTCGAGCTGCTGCGCGTCCCAGCCGATGCGCCGGAAGATGTGCGTCATCGACCCGCTGCGCTGCCCGCCACGCCAGCAGACGACGAGCGGCCGCCAGGTTTTCGGGCGGCCGAGAAAGCGTTCGCGCAAATGGCGGGCGATGTTTTCGGCGACATGGGCCGCGCCGATTTTTTTCGCTTCAAACGGCGAGACCTGCTTGTAGAGGGTGCCGACTTCCCGGCGCTGCGCGTCGTCGAGCACCGGGCAGTTGAGGGAACCGGGGATGTGGTCGTCGGCGAATTCGGCGGGCGAGCGGACGTCGATGATTTCGTCGAAGGCCAGGAATTCGCCGACCTGCGCGATGGTGGTGATGCCGGGGTTCATCCGCCTATTTTAACAGCGGCGCCAACCCCCGCCAGACGTTGTCGAGCAGACGCGGCTGCGCCTCGGCCGTCGGATGCAGGTTGTCGGGCTGAAACAGCGCGGGGTCGGAGGCCACGCCGTCGAGCAGAAAGTCGGCCAGCGCAGCTTTTTTCAACTTCGCGACATCGCCGAAAGCGTCGGCAAACTGCGCCGCGTAGGTGCCGTAATTCGGCGGCAGGCGCTGGCCGACGATCAGCACTTGCGCCTTGTTTTTTTGCGCGCTGCCGGCGATTGCCGCCAGGTTGTCGCGCATCGCCGCCAGCGGGAGCCCGCGCAGCCCGTCGTTGGCGCCCAGCGCGACGATAACGACTTGCGGCGCGTGTCTGGCCAGCGCCGCATCGATGCGCGCCCGGCCGCCGGCGGTGGTTTCCCCGGAGATGCTGGCGTTGATGACGCTATAATCGAACTTCTTCTCCTGCAAGCGTTGCGCCAGCAAGGCCGGCCAAGCCGCATCCCGGCGAATGCCGTAGCCCGCCGACAGCGAGTCGCCGAAAACGAGAATGGTTTTCGCGGCGTGCGCCGACGGCGCCAGAAGGGTCGATCCCAGCAGCAGGCAAGCAAATTTCAGGAAGCGGAGCATGGTGGCGGAAGCACTCAAAGTCGTTGAAGTAGAAGGGCTGGAAAAGCGCGTCGACAACGGCGGCGAAACCTTGACCATTTTGCACGAGATTTCGTTCTCCGTCGCCGCCGGCGAATCGGTGGCCATCGTCGGCGCCTCCGGCTCCGGCAAATCGACGCTGCTCGGCCTGCTCGCCGGGCTCGATCTGCCGAGCGGCGGTTCGGTGACCCTGGCCGGCCATAACCTGGCGGAACTCGACGAAGACCGGCGCGCCACCCTGCGCGGCCGCCTGCTCGGCTTCGTTTTCCAGTCCTTTCAACTGCTGCCCTCGCTCGACGCGCTGGAAAACGTGATGTTGCCGCTCGAACTGGCCGGCGCCGCCGACGCCAGAAGCGAGGCCGGATACTGGCTCGGGCGCGTCGGCCTTTCGCACCGGCTGCGCCACTACCCGAAACACCTCTCCGGCGGCGAGCAGCAGCGCGTCGCCCTGGCCCGCGCCTTCGCCCCGAAACCCCGCCTGATCCTCGCCGACGAGCCGACCGGCAACCTCGACGCCGCGACCGGGCACCAGATCATCGAGCTGATGTTCGCCATCAACGCCGAGCGCGCCACCACCCTGATGCTCGTCACGCACGACGAGGAAATCGCCGCGCGCTGCGGGCGGCGGATGCGGATGCGGTCGGGGCGCCTGGAGGAGGTGACGGTGTTCGCGGAACCGCGGGCGCCGCGGGGAGCGGTCAGCGCTTGAACCGCCGGTCGAACGCGCCGGCAGGGGGCTGGCGGGTCGGGGGCGAAATTTCGCGCTCCGCGACACGGTGATGGAAGCCGTCGGCGGATGGCTTTCACCCGGAAAAACCGCGCGATGGCGCCGTTCGGCGCCGCGACACGAGCCAGACCCCCGCCAGCACCAGCGCGGCGCCGGCCATTTGCGTCAGCGACAGCGGTTCGTCGAGCAGCCACCAGCCGAAGAAGATGGTCAGCACCGGGCCGACCGTGCCCATCATCACGGCTTTGGCCGGGCCGATCCGGCGGATTGCCGCCGACTGCCAGAAAACCGGCAGCACGGTAGAGAACAAGGCCATTCCGGCGCCGTAGGCGTAGACCGGCAGCGGCTGGACGAGCGCCGAAAACGGTTGTGCGACGAAAAAGTGCAGTTGCGTGGCCAGCGTCGATACCAGCATGGCCAGCGCGGTGAAGCGCGCCGATCCGAGGCGCTGGATCATGGGCGCGCTGCCGGCCAGATAGAAGGCGTAGGAAAGCGACGAGCCAAACACGAAGGCCGCGCCGACCAGCACGGCGCGAGAGTCTCCCGCGAACTCGATGTCGTGCGCAAAGGCCAGGCCGATACCGGCATACGAGAGCGCCAGAGAGCCGAGCTCGCGCCGCGAAAGATGCTTGTCCATGAACAGCACGCCGATCAATACGGTCAGCGTCGGGTAGGTGAACAGGATCAGGCGCTCCAGCCCGGCGGAGATATAACGCAGCCCGATGAAGTCGAGAATGCTCGCGCCGTAGTAGCCGAGCAGGCCGAGCGCCGAGAGCATCAGCCAGTCGCCGCGAGAAAGCGACGGTGCCGAACGGCTGGAACGGAAGCCGATCCAGACAAAGAACGGCAGCGCAAATAGCATGCGCAGCGCGAGCAGCGCGATCGGGTCGACCGGAACCGTTTGCGGAACACCATAGGCGAGCTTGACGAAAATCGCCTTGAACGAGAAGCCGAGCGCGGCGAGGATCGCCAGCGCGACGCCAGCGCGTTCGGGCGACCAGTTCTTCCAGGGCATCAGGGGCTTTTTCGCCGCCAGACCTGCCAGCGTTCCCGGCCGGCGAAAACCGGTAACGAATCGTTGACCGGAGCCTCTTCCACCAGGTTGAAATACGGTTGCAGAAAGTCCTCAAGTTGTTGCCGGAGGATTCCGAAGGGCGGCCCTTTCGGCTCTTCGCCGAAATAGAAGGCGCCGGCGAGCAGCCCGCCCGGAACCAGCAGCCGCGCCACGCGCGGGGCGTAAGCGGGCCAGAGCTGGCGCGGCAGCGCGCACAGGAAGGCGCGTTCGTAAACCACATCGAAAAGGCCATCGCTCCGAAAAGCGAAGAAATCGGCGCACAGCAGTTGGCCGCGCCAGCCCGTTCCCAGCGAGCTGCGGGCGACATCCACGGCGGCGGCCGAGAAATCCAGCGCGCTCACGTCCCAGCCCAGAGCATCGAGAAAAGCGGCGTCCCACGCGCTGCCGCAACCGGGGATCAGCACGCGCGGCGGCTTGTTGTCGGCCACCGCCGCGCGCTGCGCCGCGTAGCGTCCCGCAAAATCCCGCAACGCTTGCGGCGCGCGGCCGGCATCCCAGGGCGTGGTGCCGCCGCGAAAACGGTGCTCCCAGAAATCGGGTAACTCCGGGCGCTGGTGCGGCGGTTTCTCGGCCGGCATCGCGTTCACCGCTCGCGCAGGCGCGAGCGCGCCTCGTCGAGCTGGGCGTCCAGGTAGGCGCCGTAGAAGTCGCGCAAACGCAGGCCGACGATGTCATCGGCCAGGCGCTGGCCGCGCGGGCCGTAGGCGGCGACAACCGGCACCAGGGTGATTTTCCGGGACGCGGCGAACCGCGCGTGCGTGCTCGGATTTCCGGCAAAGTCGATCAGCGGCCGGTCGCTGTCCTGATCGATCTGGCGGATCGCGAGCCCGCTTTGCTTCGCGTCCCGGCCCAGCGGGAGCAGCCAGATCTTGCGCACCTCGTCGCAATAGGGGCAATTCTGCCGGCTGTAGAGGATGAGCAACGGCTCGCCATGGCGTGCCGCCTCGCCCGCTTCGGCGCGCAGATCGGCGGCCGGAACCAGTGTCGAACCCGGTGCCGGGTGGGCGAGCGGAGCCGCCAGACATGCTAGAATCAGCGCACCGATCACGCCGTGTTTTGCGCGGGCGGCGCCCGTCTCCGCGAGCCTGGCGACGTGTTTATTGGCGCATTTAACGACGCATTTAGCGACGCATCTACCGAGACCCTGCCTTGAATTCCTCAAATTCCGCTCCCGCCCGTATCGTCATCGCCTCGCGCGAATCGCGCCTCGCCATGTGGCAGGCGGTGCATGTCCGCGACCGCTTGTCCGCATTATATCCACAGAGCACGGTCGAGATTCTCGGCATGACGACCCGGGGCGACCAGATCCTCGACCGCCCCTTGTCGGAGATTGGCGGCAAGGGCCTGTTCATCAAGGAGCTGGAAGTCGCCATGCGGGAAGGCCGCGCCGACCTCGCCGTGCATTCGATGAAAGACGTGCCGATGGAGATGCCCGAGGGCTTTGTCCTCGCCGCCATCTCGGCGCGCGAGAACCCTTGCGACGCCTTCGTTTCCGGCAAATATACCGGCCTCGACGCGCTGCCGGACGGCGCCGTCGTCGGCACCTCCAGCCTGCGCCGCGAGGCGATCCTGCGCGCAAAATATCCGCAACTGACGATCAAGAGCCTGCGCGGCAACCTCGACACGCGCCTGAGAAAACTCGACGCCGGCGAGTACGATGCGATCATTCTCGCCGCCGCCGGGCTGATACGCTTGGGTTTGCGGGCGCGCATCAAGTCGGTGCTGACGCCGGAGCAGTCGCTGCCGGCGCCGGGCCAGGGCGCGCTGGGCATCGAAGTCCTCGCCGGCAACCCGCGGGCCATGGCTCTGGTCGCGCCGCTTGGCGAAGCCGAAACCGCGCATTGCGTGCGCGCCGAACGCGCTTTTTCGCGGGCGCTGGGCGGCAGTTGCCAGATACCGCTCGGCGGTTACGCCGTTCTGGAAAACGGCGAGCTGTGGTTGCGCGGTTTTATCGCTACCCCGGACGGCCGGCAGATGGTCGCCGCCGAACTGCGCGGCGCCCCGGAACAGGACGAGCTGGTCGGCCGCGCCCTGGCGCAAATGCTGCGCGACCAAGGGGCGGACGCCATTCTCGAGAAACTCGCAGATTGTCGCTGACGCTCCCCCTCCACGGTAAAACCATCGTCGTCACGCGCCCGCGCGCGCAGGCGGCCAAGCTGGCCGGCCTGATCGCGGCGCAGGGCGGCGCCCCGGCCGTTTTCCCGCTGCTCGACATCGGCCCGGCCGAAGACGCCGCGCCGCTGCGGGCGGCGGTTGCGCGGCTCGACGCGTATGCGCTGGCCGTTTTCGTCAGCCCGAACGCGGTCGATTTCAGCCTGCCGGCGATCCTCGCCGATCGCGCCTGGCCGGCCGGCCTGCAAGCGGCGACGATGGGGCAGAGCAGCGTCGCGCAACTGGCGGGCTACGGCATCGGGGGCGCGCTCGCGCCGCGCGAGCGTTTCGACTCGGAAGCCTTGCTGGAGCTGCCCGAGTTGCAGGCGGAGCGCGTGGCCGGGAAGCGCGTCGCGATCTTTCGCGGCGACGGCGGTCGCCCGTTTCTCGGCGACACGTTGCGCGGGCGCGGCGCCGAGGTCGATTACGTGACCTGCTACCACCGCTCGGCGCCGGCCGACGCCGGCCAACTGCTGGCGTTGTGGCGGGCCGGCACGCTCGATGCGCTGACCGTTTCATCGAGCGAAGGGCTGCGCAACCTGGTCGATTTGCTCGACGGGCAAGGGCGGGCGTATCTCGCCGCTACCCCCGTTTTTGTGCCGCACCGGCGGATCGCCGACGTGGCGCGCGAGCAGGGCGTGCGGCAGCTTGTTTTGACCGGCCCGGCGGACGCAGGCATCATCGCCGGATTGTGTGCTTATCACTGGTAGCGGTAACGATCATGGACGAAAACCTCAGCACCCCGGCGCCTGCCGTGGACACGGAAAAGCCCGCTTTTGCGCCCGCTCCCGCACACCCTCCCGCGGCGGCGAGCGAGAGGCAAGGCGGAACTTTCCGGCGCACGCCGTGGGTTGTCGCCGCCATCGCCGCGCTGGCGCTGGCCGGCTGGCAGTGGATGGAAAACGGCGCGCTTTCCGACGCCCAAGAACAGCTCGCCCGCCGTCTCGCCGACAGCGAAGGCGCCGGCAAGGCAAGCCTGGCGCAGGCCGGCGAGCAGCTCGCCGCCGTGCAAACCCGGCTCGCCGCGCTGGAAGCAAAGGTTGAGGAATCCCGCAGCCAGCAGGCGACGCTGGAAAAACTCTACCAGGACATCGCCCGCAACCGGGACGAGTCGGCGGTTGCCGAAATCGAGCAGAGCGTCATGCTGGCCGCCCAGCAGTTGCAGCTGGTCGGCAACGTGCCGGGAGCGATCCTGGCGCTACAGGCCGCCGATGCGCGGCTGGCCGGCGGCAACCGGCCGCAGTTCATCGGCCTGCGCCGGGCGCTGGTGCACGACCTGGATCGCCTGCGCGCGCTGCCGCAGACCGACATCGCGGGAATCAGCCTGCGCCTGGAAAGCGTGGTTGCGGCGGTCGACACCTTGCCGCTGCTCGCCGACGCCCGGCCCAAGGCCGACGGCAAGCCGGCCGAACGCGGTGCGCCGGGTGCGGCGGCCGGCAAATCTTTCTGGCAACCGGCACAGCGCGTCGCCGGCGAGTTCTGGGACGAGATACGCAGTTTGATCCGGGTCCAGCGTTTCGACCGCGACGAAGCGCCGCTGCTGGCGCCCGGCCAGGCGTTCTTCCTGCGCGAGAACCTCAAGCTGCGCCTGCTCAATGCCCGCCTGGCGCTGCTGTCGCGCGACCCGGCGACTTTCCGCGGCGAGCTGAAACAGGCGCAAGCCTGGCTGGAGCGCTATTTCGACGTTCGCGGCGCGGCGACGCAGAACGCTCTGGGCGGGCTCAAGCAACTGGCGGCAAACGAGATCGGCGGCGAACCGCCGACGCTGGACGAAAGCCTTGCGGCGGTTCGCGGTTTCAAAACCGGTGTGGTGCGCAAATGAAAAGCCTGCTCTGGTTGCTGGCGCTCTTTGCTCTGGCGGTCGGCGTCGCGCTGCTCGCCCGCTTCAACGACGGCTACGTGCTGGTCGTTTTTCCGCCGTACCGCGCCGAGGTGTCGCTCAATCTGGCGATTCTCGCCATCGTTGCCGGCTTTGTTGCGGCCTACGCCTTGCTGCGCGGTGTCGCGGCGGCCCTTTCGCTGCCCGGCCGGGTGCGCGCCTTCCGCGAGCGGCGGCGCAACGCCCGGGCGGCCGACGATTTTCAGGACGCCCTGCTGCTGCTGTTTGAAGGTCGCTTCAGCCAGTCGCTAAAAAAGGCCGACGCGGCGCACACGGCCGGGTACTCGCGCGGGCTGTCCGCGCTGCTTGCCGCCAACGCGGCGCAACGCCTGCGCGAACCGCTGAAACAGGAGGCATGGCTCGGTCTGTCCGGTGCCGAAGGCGCGAAAACGCAGGCCGCGCGGCTGATGCTCGAAGCGCAGATGCACCTCGATACGCACCGTTTCGACGAAGCGGTCGCCGCCCTGCAACGCTTGCAGCGCGTCGCCGGCCGGCACATCGCCGCGTTCCGCCTCGAACTGCGCGCCCAGCAAGGGTGCGGCAACTGGAACGAAGTCTTGCGCATCGCGCGCCTGCTCGAAAAACGCGACCGGCTGGAGCCGGAACTCGCGCGGGAAATCAAGCTCGAGGCGCATCGCGAGAACATCCGCCAGCGCCTGTCCGACGCCGGGCAACTGCTCGCCTATCTGCGCGAGATACCTTCAGGCGAGCACGGTTCGCGGCTGGCGCGCAGCTTTGCCGAAGCGCTGATCGGGCTCGGTGCCGACCAGGAAGCGCAAGCCCTGATCGAAACCCGGCTCGACGCGGAATGGGATCCGGCGCTGGCACGCCTCTACGGCAACCTGAAAGGCGGCGACCCGACCTCGCGTATCGCGCGCGCCGACAAGTGGTTGTCGCAACACAGCGACGACGCGCAGTTGCTGCTCGCGCTGGGTCGCCAGTGTTTCGCGCAGCGCCTGTGGGGCAAGGCGCAGAGCTATCTGGAAGCATCGCTGTCGCTGGAAGACCGGCGCGAGACCCGCCTCGAATGATCCCGCATGTGATCCCAATTCGCAATAGAACCGGTAACCGCCCAGGCACGCATCGAAAACGCCGTCATTCCCGCGCGGGAATGACGGAAATTCAACAGGTTAGTGGTAGAACAAATTTACCGTGAGCCGGAACCGGGTGCCCGTTGCCGCCCCTACAAAAAAGTGCCATGCTTGACCCCCCGGTAACCGGGATTCGCCCAAGCCCGGAGAACAACGCGGCGAACAATGATCGGTAAGCGAAGGAGCGGGGTCATGGCAGTCAACATACTCTGGATGCAAAGCGGGGGTTGCGGGGGCGATACCATGTCCTTCCTGTGCGCCGACGACCCCGGTATCGATGAACTGTTCGCCGCCATCGACGGCCGCCTGTTGTGGCACCCCTCGCTCTCCCCTCTGTCGCCGGACGAAGCCCGCGCCATGCTGGCTTCGGTACTGGCGGAGGAAACGCCGCTCGACGTGCTGGTGGTAGAAGGCGCCATCGTCTTCGGTCCCAACGGCACCGGCGCTTTCGACATGAAGGGCGGGCGCCCGAAAAAGGACTGGTTGGCGGATCTCGCACGGGTCGCGCGCTACGTGGTGGCCGCCGGCACCTGCGCCGCCTTCGGTGGATTCGGGCGCGGCGATGAAATCGACGCGCGCGGCCTCCAGTTCACCGGCGCCGCTCCGGGCGGGCTGCTCCCCGCCGGATTCCGTTCGCGCGGCGGGTTGCCGGTCCTCAATCTGTCGGGCTGTCCGGTGCATCCCGCCGCCTTGTCATCGGCCCTGACTTCGCTGGCCTACGGCGCCCCCATCGAACTCGACAACTTCCAGCGCCCCGCCGACTGGTACGGCACCCTGGTGCATCAGGGGTGCACGCGCAACGAGTACCACGAGTTCCGGGTCGAGGAGCGGGAGTTCGGCCAGAACGGCTGCCTCTTCTTCTACATGGGGTGCCACGGCCCGGTCACCGGCGCCTCCTGCAACAAGACCCTGTGGAACGAGCGCTCGTCCAAGACCCGGGCCGGCGTTCCCTGTTTCGGCTGTACCGAGCCCTACTTTCCGAAACGTGCGCCCTTGTTCGAGACCAAGAATATCGAGGGTGTTCCGGTGCAGCTCCCACGCGGCGTCGACCGCGCCCACTACCTGGCCTACAAGGGAATGGCGGCGGCGGCGGCGCCGCAGCGGCTGCTCGAACGCAAGGGCAAGGTATGACCATGCGAGTGAGGAACTGAGATGGGCGAACGGCGTATCTGTGAAATTCCGATGAACCGGGTCGAGGGCGACCTGGAAATCCGCGTCGCCATCGAGGGCGGGCGGATTGTCGACGCCTGGAGTTCCGGCACGCTGTACCGAGGCTTCGAAAACATGCTCACCGGCCGCGCCGCGCTCGACGCTCTGGTGATTACGCCGCGCATTTGCGGCATCTGCACGACCACCCACCTGAACTCGGCGGCCAAGTGCCTCGACGTCATCGCCGGCGTCGTGCCGCCCGACAACGCCATCCGCCTGCGCAACGTGGCCAAGCTGGTCGAGACCGTGCAGAGCGACCTGCGCCAGGCGATCCTGATGTTCATGGTCGATTTTGCCAACCCCGTCTACGCGCCGCACCCGTTGTACGAGACGGCCTGTTCGCGCTTCGCCCCGCTGCGCGGCAGCTCGGCCATCGAGACGATCCGCGAGACCAAGCGCATCATCGAGATCATCGCCATCATCGGCGGCCAGTGGCCCCACTCGTCGTTTATGGTGCCGGGCGGGGTCACCAACCTGCCGCGGGTCGGCGAGCTCGCCACCTGTCGCGTGCTGGTCCAGCGTTTCCGCCAGTGGTACGAACGCCGGGTTCTCGGCTGCGCGCTGGAACGCTGGCAGGCGGTCGATTCGGTCGCCGCGCTGGACGTCTGGCTGGCCGAGTCGCCGGCTCACGCCGACGGCGATCTGGGCTGGCTAGTCCGCCTCGGCCGCGCCTGCGGGCTGGATGCCATGGGCGGCGGCTACCGGCGCTTCCTCTCCTACGGCGTCGCCGACCTCCCGCTGGAAACCGCCGCCGACGACGGCCTGGCGGGGCGCAGCTTTGTTGCCGGCGTGTCCGACGGCGCCACCATGTCCCCGCTGGATCAGGCGCGCATCGGTGAAAGCATCGGCGCGTCGCATTTCGAGGGCTACGAGGGCTTGCGTCACCCCTTCGACGGCGTGACCCGCCCGCTGCCGCCCGAGGCGCCGGGAGGAAAGCGCTATTCCTACGCCAAGGCGCCCCGCTACGACGGCGAGCCGGCCGAGACCGGGCCGCTGGCCGAGGCCGTGGTCGCCGGCGAACCGCTGTTCGCCGGCTGGGTAGCCGGCCACGGCGCCAACGCCCTGGCGCGGGAAGTCGCCCGCCTGGCGCGACCGGCACGGCTCCTGCCCCTGATCGATGCCTGGCTGGCGGAACTCATCGAGCGCCACGACGCCCCTTTCATCGTCAATGCCCCGAAGAAAATCGATGGCGAAGGCTACGGCTTGGTGAACGCGGCGCGCGGCGCACTCGGCCACTGGAGCCGGGTGCAGCGCGGCGCCATCGTCGGTTACCAGATCGTCACGCCGACCGCCTGGAACGGCTCGCCGCGCGACGACAAGGGCGTGCGCGGCCCCTGGGAGGAAGCGCTGATCGGGGTGCCGATCCGCGACGAGGGCAATCCGGTCGAGGCCGGTCACGTCATCCGCTCCTTCGACCCTTGCCTGGTTTGCACCGTCCATGCCTTCGACCGCAGGGGACGCACCGGCGGGCTGAGAATAGGTGCTTGACCGGTGCTGAACCGGCACCCAATCGGCACCTGTTAACGATGACACGGGCCCGCATCATCTGCATCGGCAACCCCTACCAGCCCGGAGACTGGGTGGGGCCGGCGGTCTACGCCGCGTTGCGGCGGGAAGCCATCGACCCGGATATCGGGTTGATCGATGGCGGACTACAGGGATTGAATTTGCTCACGCTCATGGAGAATGTAGACAACGTGGTATTCGCCGACACCTTCATCTCCGATGGCGCGCCGGGAAGCGGCATCCCGCAAGTGCTGCGCGAGCCATTCGCCGGAGACCCCCGGCTTTCCTTCGATCATGCCGGCGGCCTCGCCTACCTCCTGCAAGCGGCGCCGCTGGTTGTCGACCGCCTGCCGAGGATCGCGGTGGTCGGCATGGATGCTGGCGCCGGCCGCCATCGGGTAGGCGAGCTCGCCCGCCTGTGTTTGTCGGTTGCACGAGAGCGGCACCATGCAGCTTGACGACGACGATCTCCCGCTTTCCTGCGCGGACGGCCGCACGGCCGTCAACGCCCTGCGCCAGGAAAACAGCAACCTGCGCGAGCACATCCGGGCCGCCAACCAGGCGACCGCCCTCTCCCAGGAACTGGTCATCAAGCAGTTCAGTGAGGTCGAGCGGGTATTGAGTCTGCTGCAGAAGGAAAATGCCCTGCGCAAGAGCATTCTCGACGCGGCCTCCCAGATTTCGATCATCTACTGCGATCTCGACGGCATCATCCGCCTGTTCAACCAGGGCTCGGAACAGATGCTCGGCATCGCTGCCGACGAGGTGGTCGACCAACGGGCGATGCCCGGCTTTCTCCTGCCCGACGAGCTGGCTTCGGCCGGCGGGGTGCGGGGGCTGGCCGAGGCCGCCCGGCGCCAAGCGTGCCGCAATCGGGAATGGCATTACCTCGCCAGGGGCGGCCGGCCGGTTCCGGTCTTGCTGTCGGTCTCGGCCGTGCTGGACGAAAGCGGCGAAGCGACGGGATTGATGTTGGCCGCCACCGACATTTCCGAAGCCAAGGCGGCCGAGGCCACCCTGCGCGACAAGAACCGGGAGCTGGCCTCCCTGCTCGACGCCTTGCAGGAGACCCAGCAACAGCTCCTGCAATCGGAAAAAATGGCGTCGCTCGGCCAGCTTGCCGCCGGCGTTGCCCACGAAATCAACAATCCCATCGGTTTTGTGAGCTCCAACCTCGGAACTCTGAGCAGCTATACCCGGCAGTTGCTCAAACTGATCGGCGCCTACGAGAAAGCGGAAGCGATTCTCGATTCTGCACCCGAAATCCGCCAGGCTCTCGAAGAGGCCAAGCTGGAGGCGGAACTGGATTACCTCAAGGACGACCTGGTCGCCTTGATCGACGAGTCGCGGGATGGCCTGCGGCGCGTCACCAAGATCGTTCAGGATCTGAGAACCTTCGCCCACATGGGCGATATCGGCTGGGAATGGAGCAACCTGCACGAAGGCATCGAAAGCACCCTCAACGTGGCGTGGAGCGAGCTGAAATACAAGGCGGAAATCGAAAAACACTACGGCGACCTGCCGAGGATCTACTGTGTACCGTCCCAGCTCAATCAGGTGTTCATGAACGTCCTGATCAATGCCGCCCATGCCATCGAGAACAAGGGAAAAATCGTCATCACGACGGCGCGCGACGGCGCGGACCACGTCACCGTGTCGATCGCGGACACCGGCAAGGGCGTCGCCCCGGAACACCTGAAGAAAATTTTTGATCCTTTTTTCACCACCAAGCCGGTCGGCGAAGGCACGGGCCTGGGGCTGTACCTGTCGTTCAACATCGTCAAGAAACACCGGGGCGAGATCCGGGTCGCCAGCGAACCCGGCCGGGGGGCGACCTTCACCGTCAGGGTGCCGATCCAGTCCGTGGATAACGGGGCGGAACCCGCGGGGCCACGGCCTTGACAC
This sequence comes from Betaproteobacteria bacterium, assembly GCA_016208425.1. Taxonomy (GTDB): domain Bacteria; phylum Pseudomonadota; class Gammaproteobacteria; order Burkholderiales; family Rhodocyclaceae; genus JACQYA01. The sequence goes on along the minus strand of JACQYA010000031.1, from coordinate 17,290 downwards.
GTTCCGGGTGGTCGGGTTCTTGCGGGGGATTCCGCCCGGCGCGCCGAAACCCTCCTGCCGGAAAGCCCCTTCGGCCCGTCATTTCAACCCGCGAAAGAAGCCGTGATTTTGTAGGGGCGGGATTTCCCCACTTTTCTATCCTATCGCGGGTTGGAATAACGGCGTCTACGCGATACGCCTGTTTTTACCGCGCAAGAGAAAGCGCGCCGGGTCGACCGCTGCGGCAAGTTCCGCTTCCAGCGGCAACGGTTCACCCTCGATCAGGCCGGCCAGCAATTCGCCGGCCAGCGCCGACCAGACAATGCCGCGCGCGCCGAAACCGTCGATCAGATACAGGCCGGGGATACGGGGAATGTCCTTCAGCGGCCGCGAGGGCAGGGCGGGATCGACCGCGCTCGCGTCGGCGACGGCGCCGATCATCGGCAGCCGGTCGGGCGACGCCGGGCGGAAGCCGACGCGCCCGTCCAGCGTTTGCGGGTCGAGCGGGACGGGCGATTTTGCGCCGTAGCCGGGCAGCATGAATTCGAGCTTGGCGAGATTCTCCGCGTGTTCTGCGGGGCGGGGCGCCGTTTCCGCGTCGCCCACGGAAAAGGTCGCGCCGGCGCAGCGCACGCCGTCGATGGCGGGCGTCACGTAGCCGAGGCGGCAGACGACCACTTGCGGCGCCTGGCCGGCCGCGGACGGCAAGTGCGACACCTGGCCGCGCGCGGCGCGCAGCGGCAGATAGGCCGCCGGGGCGAAGCGTTTGGCGTCGGCGGCGTTGGCGAGGATCAATACCGGCGCGGTGGCGATGGTATCTCCGGCAGCGTCGCAAGCGTGCCACCGCCCGTCGCGGCGTTCGATGCTTTCCACCTCGCGCGCAAAGTGCGGGCGGATCCGGGCGCCGTGGCGCGCCAGGTTGGCGTGGCAGAGGGACGGTGGTTCCACCCAGGCGCCGCCGGGGAACCACCAGCCGCCGGCGGCGACCGGCCAGCCGGCGAGCTGTTGCGCCGTTTCGCGCCCGACGTAGCGCAAGTAGTCGCCGGGCGGTTGCCAGGTTTCGACGACGCGCTTTTGCGTCGACCCGTGCGCGTCGTCGCGCGCCAGGTGCAGGACGCCGGTCGTTTCCCAGCGCAGCGGCAGCCCCTCGTCCACCAGTTGCGCGAAATGCCGGCGGGCATAGAGAAAGCAGGCGCGGGTCAGGCGCGCCAGCCGGTTGTCGTCGAGCGATGGCAGCGGGCGGAAGACGCCGGCGAGGTTGCCCGAGGCGCCCCGGCCGGCCGACGGCGCGCGGTCGATCAAGCAGATGCTCCAGCCGCGCGCCGCCAGGCGTTCGGCGGCGCTGGTGCCGGCAATGCCGGCACCGATCACGATGGCGCGCTTTTCCCGCTCGCGCCGGCCGGGTTCGGCCCGCGCCGCTCCCGGCCAGCGGCCGCGCAGCATGTCGCGCTTGCCGGCGTAGCCGCGAACTTTGTCCAGCGACCAGCCGCAGGCCGCCAGGCTTTCGCGCATGCCGGAGGCGACCGACCAGGTGGCCAGCGTGGCGCCCGGCGCGGCGATGCGGGAGAGCGTGGCGCACAGCTCGGGCGCCCATAGATCGGGGTTTTTTGCGGGCGAGAAGCCGTCGAGGTAGAAGGCGTCGCCCCGCGCCTCCAACTGCGACAACCGGGTGGTCGCATCGCCGAGAACCAGCGTCAGCGCGACGCGCCCGCCGTCGAAATGCAGCCGGTGGAATCCCGGCACCAGCGCCGGCCATCGGGCTTGCAGTTGCGCGGCGAAAGGCGCTAGCGCGGCGAGCGCCCGGTCTTGGTAAACCTTGGCCAGATCTTTGGCGGTAAAGGGGTGCTTTTCCACCGAAACGAAATGGAGTTGCGCGCAACGCAGCGGGTCATTTTTCCACGCCGCCCAAGTCGCCAGAAAGTTCAGGCCGAGGCCAAAGCCCGTCTCGACCACGACAAAACGCTCGCGCCCCTGCCAGCGGCCCGGCAGGCCGTTGCCGCCGAGGAAAACATGCTGCGCCTGTCCGAGGCCGCCGGTGCGCGTGTGATACGCCTCGCCGTAGGTTTCGGAATACGGTGTGCCGTCGGCGGAGAAGGTGAGGGGGGCGGGTTGCAGCGGCACAAAGTGCGCCGTCATTCCTGGTCAGACCCGGAACCCCGGGGTGCTCCAACGGGTTCCGGCCTGCCCAGGAATGGCAGCGCCCTCATTCGGGGCGCATCTGCGGGAACAGGATCACGTCCCGGATATTGGCGCTGTCGGTCAGCAGCATCACCAGCCGGTCGATGCCGATGCCGCAGCCGCCGGTCGGCGGCAGGCCGTATTCCAGCGCGCGGATGTAGTCGGCGTCGTAGTACATCGCCTCTTCGTCGCCGGCGTCCTTGGCTTTCGCCTGCTCCTGGAAGCGGGCGGCCTGGTCTTCCGGGTCATTCAGCTCGGAAAAGCCGTTGGCGATCTCGCGGCCGACGATGAACAGCTCGAAGCGCTCGGTGATATCCGGGTTGCTGTCGCTGCGCCGGGCGAGCGGGCTGACTTCGGCCGGGTAGTCGACGATGAAAGTCGGCTCCCACAGCTCGGCCTCGGTGGTTTCCTCGAACATCAGCAGCTGCAGCGTGCCGAGGCCGGCACCGGCGCGAACGTCGGCTTTCATCGCGCCCAGCGCGTCTTTCAGCCAGGCGGCGTCGGTCAGTTGGGCGACGGTGTAGCCGGGGTGGTATCGGCGGATCGCGCCGACGATGGTCAGGCGGGCAAACGGCTTGGAGAGGTCGAGCGTGCGGCCCTGGTACTCGAATACCTCGGTGCCCAGCGCCTCGCGCGCGGCGTGGCGCAGCAGGCCTTCGGTGAAGTCCATCAGCTTGCGGTATTCGGTGTACGCCTCGTAGAACTCCATCATCGTGAATTCGGGGTTGTGGCGCGGGCTGATGCCTTCGTTGCGGAAGTTGCGGTTGACCTCGAACACCTTCTCGAAACCGCCGACGACCAGCCGTTTCAGGTACAGCTCGGGCGCGATGCGCAGGTAAAGCTCCATGTCCAGCGCATTGTGGTGCGTCTTGAACGGTTTGGCCGATGCGCCGCCGGGGATGGGGTGCATCATCGGCGTTTCGACTTCGAGGAAGCCGTGGCCGATCATGTAGTTGCGGATCGACTGCACCATGCGGCTGCGCGCGACGAAGGTGAAGCGCGATTGCTCGTTGGTAATCAGGTCGAGGTAGCGCATGCGGTACTTCTGTTCCTGGTCGGTCAGGCCGTGGAACTTTTCCGGCAGCGGGCGCAACGATTTGGCGAGCAGGCGGATTTCCGAGCACTTGATCGTCAGCTCGCCGGTCTTGGTGCGGAACAGCGTGCCGACCGCGCCGACGATGTCGCCCAGATCCCAGTGCTTGAAGGCGGTGTAGGTTTCTTCGCCGGTTTTGTTGACTTCGTCGCGCGCGACGTAAAGCTGGATGCGGCCGGAGAGATCCTGGATCGTCGCGAAAGACGCCTTGCCCATCACGCGCTTGAGCATGATGCGTCCGGCGACCTTGACTTCGGCCGGCGCGGCTTCCAGTTCCTCGCCGGATTTCGCGCTGTAGATCTCGTCGATCTTGCCGGCAGTGTTTTCGCGCGAAAAATCGTTCGGGTAGGCTTTGCCGCCCGCGCGCCATCCGGCGAGCTTGGCGCGGCGTTCGGCGACAATGTGGTTTTCGTCTTGATGGGGAGCTGCGGTGGCGCTTGAATTATCGGAGGGTTCGGTCATGATGGTTTCAAGTGAAAAAGCTTGTATGCGTTCGCGTCGGGATTTTGTACACTCCGTACCGTGCCATTCTATCAGGAACTGCCTGGTGCCCCTTGTATGACCCGAACACCGGACTTGATCGAACAGCTGGGCGCGCTGGTCGGCGCCGCGAATGTCATTTCTGCCGACGGGGAAATGGCGCCGTGCCTCACCGACTGGCGCGGCCGCTATCGCGGCGCCGCGCGCTGCGTGGTGCGCCCGGCCGATGTCGGCGAGCTGGCGGCCGTGGTGCGCGTTTGCGCGCAGGCCGGTATCCCCATCGTGCCGCAAGGCGGCAATACCGGCCTGTGCGGCGGCGCGACGCCCGACACGAGCGGCGACGCGGTGGTTGTCGGCGTCGCGCGCCTGAACCGCATCCGCGCCATCGACCCGGCCAACAACACGATCACCGTCGAGGCCGGCTGCCTGCTGGCGAGCGTGCAGGCGGCGGCGGCGCAGGCCGGGCGGCTGTTTCCGCTGTCGCTCGCGTCGGAAGGCAGTTGCCAGATCGGCGGCAACCTGTCGACCAATGCCGGCGGGGTGCACGTGCTGCGTTACGGCAACACGCGCGAACTGGCGCTGGGCCTGGAAGCGGTGCTGCCCGACGGCGCGGTCTGGGACGGCCTGCGCGGCTTGCGCAAGGACAATACCGGCTACGATCTGAAACACCTGTTCATCGGCGCCGAAGGCACGCTGGGCATCATAACGGCGGCCGTGCTAAAACTGTTTCCCCCGCCGCGGGCGAGCGCCACGGCCTGGTTGGCGCTCGCTTCGCCGGCCGCCGCCGTGGCGCTGCTCGGCGACCTGCAAGCCGCGTTCGGGCCGGCGCTGACCGCCTGCGAGCTGGTTTCCGGCGTGGCGTTGGGGATCGTCGTCAAACACGTTCCCGGCGCCCGGCCGCCTCTGGCCGACAGCCCCTGGCATCTGCTCGTCGAGCTGTCGGGCGGCGGAGGGGCTTACGAGATGGGCGAAGCGCGCGATCTGCGCGGCGCGCTGCAAGCGTTTCTCGGTGCCGCGCTGGAGCGCGGCACCATCGCCGACGCGGCGCTGGCGCACAATCTGGAGCAGGCCAAGCGCCTGTGGGCTTTGCGCGAGAACATCGGTGCGGCGCAGAAGATCGAAGGCTTGAGCATCAAGCACGACGTGTCGCTGCCGATCTCGCGCATTCCCGAGTTTCTCGAACGGGCCGGCAGCGCGCTGGAACGCGCATTCCCCGAGATCCGCATCGTCGCTTTCGGCCATATCGGCGACGGCAACCTGCACTACAACCAGTCGAAATCCCGGGCGGGCGCCAACGGCGCCTTCATCGCCGCGCAACCGGCGGCGAACCGCATCGTCTACGACCTGGTGCACGAACTCGGCGGCAGCATCAGCGCCGAACACGGCATCGGCCAGCTCAAACGCGACGAGCTGCCGCACTACAAATCGCCGGTCGAGATGGATATGATGCGCGCGGTAAAACGGGCGCTCGATCCGCGCGGTTTGATGAATCCGGGGAAAGTGCTGTAGTCCGGGTCAATGCGCGGTGGCGCCGAACAGCGCGCCGATCTCGTCGGCGGCGAAGCGGTACTCGCGGTTGCAGATGTCGTCCTTGATGACCACTTCGCCGTGCTCTTCGAGCAGCGCATCGACTTCCGCCCGGCCGAGCGAGCGCAGCATGTCGCCCATTTTTTCGCGGTTTTCCGGGCAGTCGTGGACGACTTCCTGTGCGGCGAATACGCGGACGGTTTCTTCGTTGAAGAGGCGGGCGAGCAGTTCTTCGCTGCCCAGCGACAGCAGTTCGCCGGGCTTCACGGTAGCCGCCAGCGCCTCGATGCGCGACCAGCCGTCGGCGTCGCGGCGATCGGCGGCCGGCAGCTTCTGCAAAAAGAGGCCGGCGGCACCCGTTTCCGAAGCGGCGAGGAAAAGGCGTGAGGGCAGTTGTTCGGACTGCCTCAGATAGTGCTCGAAAATTTCCGCGATGCTCTCGCCGTCGAGCGGGACGACGCTCCGGTAAGGCTCGCGCATCGACGGCATGCCGAGCGACAGCAGCAACTGGCCGTGGCCGAGCAGATCGGGCGCCGAGCTGGCCGCCGGGTCGGCAGCGACCGCGTTGTCGCACTTGGCCATGCCGCGAATGTGCAGGCGCTCGTCGCAGTCGATCACCAGCAGCGATACCGGGCCGCTGCCGCGCAACTGGACGGTCAGCCGGCCCGGCTGCTTGAGGTTGCAGCCGACGAGCAGCGTCGTGGCGCCGATTTCGCCGAGCAGTTGGACGACGGGGAGCGGATAGGCGCGGCCGGCCAGCATCTTTTGCCAGACCGGGCCCAGGCGGACGACGGCGCCACGGATGTCCAGATCGTCGAGCAGGAAGCGTTGTACGCAGTCGTTGGGGGGCATGGGGGGATACCGGTTGTATGGGAGAAAGAAAGGGAAGGCGCCGGAGTGTCGGCAAGTTCCCCCGTGGTTTGTGCCGCCAGGCGCAACAAAACCGGTGGCCCGGAGGCCGTGAAAATATCCCCGGCGCCAGAAAAGCCGTCATTCCCGCGCAAGCGGGAACGACGGAGCCAATATCGGGCGTTTTTGAATTTTTCACAGCCTCTCAGGCCAAGGCGTTGTGCCTCCCGCGTTGGAACAAGCCACGGATATTACTTCTGCTTCTTCATCATTTCCTGGAACTTCGGGTCTTTCATCATCTCGTTCACATTGATGCCGCCGATGTTTGGCACGATGACGTCGCCAGGTTTTTGGCCGGGTTTGCAGGGGCCTAGCCAGCGGGCTTGCTGGCTCATTTTCGATTCGCTCATGCCATGTATCGGCGGGTTGAAGCGGGTGGTCATCTCGCCTTTGTAGGCCGACTCGAAGGAGCCGACGAATACGGCGTCGGTGGTTGCCGCCGAGCCGTCCAGTTTGCACACCGAATGGACGGTCACCCGGTTGCCCTGCGGTTTGATGTCCATCACGCTGCAATCCGTTTTGTTCTGCTTGGCGCGCTGTTGCATCAGATCGTCGGTGTTCTGGTCGATACACTGGAGGATCGACCCCATGCCGGGCATGCCGGCCGATTGCAGGGTGATCTCCCAGAGTCCGGGCTTGCGTTTCGGCATGTCGGCGGCTAGCACAGCGCCCGCCAGCGTCGTGGCGGTCAGGCCGAGAACGAGCAGCGCGGCGGGAAGAAAGGCGGGAGGCGGGGCGAAGGGCGGCTTTTTCATCGAAAACAAACTCCGGTTGGAAACCTCCCCATTCAGGGGGTAATCGGATACGAGAGGCGTAAGCGCTTCCGTATTGTTTCGCGGCTAGTAGGCAGACAACTTGATTGAATGGGTTGGGTGGGAGCGGGCTTGCCCGCGATTGAGGCACCCAATCGCGGGCAAGCCCGCTCCCACATTCCTTTGATTCACCGTGACTGCCGGCTAGTCCGGGCGCGGATTGAAACATGGCCGCTCCTCCGCGTTCCCGCTATTGTCGGCCGCCGGCGGATCGCCGTGCGGTTTGCGCGATTCCGCCAGCCTCGCCGCCAGCACCTCCAGCAGCGTTTCGACCTCCAGAGCCAGCCGCTCGGCGAGTGGTGCCACTTGTGCCAGTTGTACCGGATTCCCGGCGTCTTCGCCGCCGGTGCGGGCGCTGTTTTCGGCTTGGCGGGCGGCCTCGTGGGCGCGGACGGCCTTGATGCTGCCGGTCGAACCCTTGATCTGGTGGGCGACGAAAGCGATGCTCTCGCGGTCGCCCCCGCGTATGGCGGCGCGCAGCTTTTCCGGCGTTTCCGCGTGCTGCTGGCAAACCATTTCCAGCAGCTTGTCGATAAAATCCCGGCGACCGTCGAAGCGCTCGTCGAGGGCGGCCCAGTCGACCGGCGGGCCGGACAGCGGGTCCGGCAAAGATCCGGACGAAGCGTCGGACGAAGAACCGGACGAAGAATCGGACGAAAAACCGGCCGCCACAGCCCCGGCCGGGGCAAGCGGGTGCGGCCGCGCACCGGCGTGGCGCAGCATGGCGGCGACCAGTTCCTCGGCGTCGACCGGTTTGGTGACGTGGTCGGCCATGCCGGCGGCCAGGCTCTTCTCGCGTTCCTCGGCCAGCGCGTGGGCGGTCAGGCCGATCACCGGCAGATCGGGCGCCAGCGCGTGGATGCGCCGCGTCGCCTCGTAACCGCCAAGAACGGGCATCTGCACATCCATCAGCACGAGGTCGAAGGCGGACGCACCCCCTCCGGCGACACGGTCTACCGCTTGCTGGCCGTTTTCGGCAAAAACCGTCCGCGCGCCCTCGCGTTCGAGCATGTCGGCCAGTATCAGGCGGTTGAACTCCACGTCGTCGGCGGCGAGCACGCGCAGGCCGGCCAGGCGCGGGCTTCCGGCGGCCGCCCGGCCGGCCGGGGCGGCCGGGCGGCCGGGGGCCGCGGTGGCGGGCAGCGGCAGGCGCAGGGTGAAGGTGCTGCCTTGCCCGGGGGCGCTCGCGACGTCGATGTCGCCGCCCATCAGCCTGGCGAGCTGCAGGCTGATCGCCAGGCCGAGGCCGGTGCCGCCGTACTGGCGCGTGGTCGAGCCGTCGGCCTGCTCGAAGGGGGTGAACAGGCGCCCGAGCTGTTCCGGGGTCATGCCGATGCCGGTGTCGGCGACGGAAAAAGCGGTGGTGTCGCCGGAGCGCGAGACGGTGAGCCGGATGGTGCCGCGCGGGGTAAACTTGATGGCGTTGCCGAGCAGGTTGAGGAGGATCTGGTTGAGGCGCAGGGCGTCGCCGAGCACGTGGGCGGGGAGGTCGTCGGGGAGCGTGCCGCTCAGTTGCAGGCCCTTGGCGGCGAGGGTGTCGGCGAAGTAGCCGAGGCTGCGCCGGACGACGGCGGCCGGCGCGAAGGCGGCGTGCTCGATGCCGAGCTTGCCGGCTTCGATCTTGGAGAAATCGAGGATGTCGTTGATGATGCCGAGCAGGTGTTCGCCGGCTTCGACGATGCGGCCGCAGGTTTCGCCCGAGGCGCGGTTCCGGTTTTCGCGCACGCCGATGCGGGCGAAACCGAGAACGGCGTTGAGCGGGGTGCGGATCTCGTGGCTCATGTTGGCCAGGAAGTCGCTCTTGGCCTGCGCCAGGTGCCGGGCTTGGGCGAGGGCGGCCTGCGCTGCCGCTTCCGCCGATTTCAGGCCGGTGATGTCCTGGACGGCGCCGTAGGCTTGGGTGGCGCGGCCCTCGTCGCCGAAGACCAGCTCGGCCTGCACGCGCACCCATTTTTGCCCGCAGCAGGTGACGATACGGTGTTCGGTGTCGTAGGGGGCGCCCTTCAGCGCTTCGCCCCAGGCCGCCAGCACGCCCTTGCTGTCGTCCGGGTGAACGCAGGCGAAATAGGTGTCGCAGGGCACCGGCGCGCCGGGCGGTACGCAGAAAATGCGGTAGGTTTCGTCCGAACAGGTAAACAGGCGCGCCGCAATGTCCAGCTGCCAGCTCCCGCTATGCGAAATGCGCTCGCCGCGTTCCAGGTCGGCGGTGCGTTCGGCGACCATCTTTTCCAGGTGGTCGCGATGCAGCTCCAGCTCTCCGGCAATGCGCTTGAACTCGGTGAAATCCTCGAAGACGGAGACGTAATGGCTGATCTGGCCGTCCGGCTGGCGGATCGGCGAGATGGTCTGGCGCGCGACGAAGTCTTGGCCGTTCTTGCGCCGGTTGACGATTTCGCCGCGCCAGGACTCGCCCTGTTCAAGCGTTTGCCAGAGGGCTTCGGCCGTCTCTTTCTTCATCCGGCCGGAGGCGAGCAGGCGCGGGTTTTTGCCGCGCACCTCGTCGAATGTGTAGCCGGTAATGTGCGTGAAGGCCGCGTTGACGAACTCGATCTCGGCTTTTGCGTTGGTGATGATGATGGCGTCGGAGCTCTGTTCGACGGCGAGCGAGAGTTTGGACAGCCGTTCCCGGGCGCGCTTGATGCCGGCGATATAGCTGGCGAGCGTCATGCCGACGACGGTCAGCGACAACATGTACCCCCAGTAGGCGGTCAGTTGCTGGCGCATCATGTGGCCGGCGAAAAACCCCACGTTCAGGTAGGCGCCCCACAGGGCTTGCACCGCGATCATCGCCAGCAGGGCCGTCACGCCGTGGGCGCCGAGGCGTACCGCCGCCCAGGTGATGACCAGAAACATCCAGAAGCCGAAGGCGAGCGGTTTGAAGGCTTCGGCAAACCAGCCGAGAAAGATCACCTGCCCCATCAGGAAAGACAGCGCGAAGAGCAGGGCGGCTTCGCCGAGGCACTGGCGCGAACCGCAGTAGCCCGGCCGCTGGCGCCAGACGAGCGCGAGCGGCGCGACGAGGACGGTGCCGAGCGCGTCGCCCATCCACCAGTGGAGGAGATTGGGCCAGTAAGCGTCTTTGCCGATGAATCCGCCCGCCAGCAGGGCGGTGACGCCGATCAGCGCGGCGACGGCAGACGCGGCGAAAGCGCCGAGCAGGATCAGGCGCAGCAGGTCGCGCAGCCTGACCAGCGAGGGGTTGAAGCCGGGGTCGCGCGCCAGCAGCCAGACGGCGGCCAGCCCCTCCAGCGCGGCGCCGATGGCGAGGGCCGCCGAAAGCAGCGGCGGGCTGCCGGCCAGCAGGTTGGCGGTAAAGGAACCCAGCCAGACGCCCGCCGCATATTTCCGGCCGCCGGCGAGCAGCGCGGCGAGCGCCAGACCGCTGGCGGGCCAAACGATGCTGACCACGCCGTTGCCGGCGAACAGCCGCATGGCGGCGAAGGCGAGCAGGGCATAAACGGCCGCAAACGCCAAGACGCGGACAAGATGCTTTCGCCAGCCCGGCGATGCGCCGCTTTGCCCGGGCGCTTGATGTGCTCGACCCCCTCGATCCATCTGTTTTTCCCCTCGGACGATTATTTCTGTTGCGTGCCGACGACCAGGGCAATCACATCAAATTTTGACCGTGTTGCATCGCGCACTTTCCCCCTTTTGGAAAAGGGGGCGAGGGGGTTGGGCGGTGTACGCACAACCGCCACGCCTTCACTCCCCCTCGATCCCCTATTTTTAAAGGGGGAAGCCGTGCATCGGCCACCCGTCGCGGCGGTTTGCATTTGATGCGATTGCCCGGTGCCGGCGACAGTCTTGCGGAATAAATAGTACAGGAATATAGTCAGGATAAAGGGTCGCGCACAAACAGATCTCGCGCAAACCCGGAGCCGCTTTGCCCGATAACAATACCGCAACATTCCGCCCGCACGATGCTGGCCTGGCAAGCGGACGTAGTTTGGTTTTATACCCGGCATGCGCGGCTTGTCAAGCCTTCGCGGAGTCTGTCACACTGACGCCAACATTTCGTACATGCCGCTAAACGGGGATCAATATTCCAATCATGAAAACAGTTTTCATCGTCGACGATTCCGCCACCATCCTGCTCAGTATTTCGGGCATTCTGAGCAAAGCCGGCTACGCCGTCGAAAAAGCGGCCAACGGCGAGGAGGCGCTGCGCAAGCTGCAAGGCGGCGTCAAGATCGACCTCCTGATGACCGACCTGAACATGCCGGGAATGGACGGCATCACGCTCATCAAGGAAGTGCGCAAGCTGCCGGCGTACAAGTTCGTGCCGATCCTGTTCCTGACCACCGAGTCGCAGCAGTCGAAAAAGGTCGAAGCCAAGGCCGCCGGAGCCTCGGGCTGGATCGTCAAGCCGGCGACGGCCGACGAACTGCTGAACACGATCAAGCTGGTGATCCGCTAAAGCCATGGAATTCGCCCAGCTCCTGCGCCGCGCGTTCCTCGTTTCGTTTGTCGTCGCCATCGGCGGGGCGGTCGGGGTGTACACCCTGCACTACTGGTTTCATTCGGTGTTTGTTCCGGCGCCCATCGCCGATGCGGTCGGGACATTTGTCATCGTTATGGTCGCTTTCGTCATGCAGCGCATGGTGTCGCTGGTTTTTTACCGCGACCACATGCTCGGCCTGGCCAAAATGGCGGCGGTCGAAAGCGACAAGGCCGGCCGCTTTCACGAGGTGGCCGGTGAGGTGTCGGGCGAGCTGAAGCAGGTGCACGATTTCAACGAGGTCGTGCGCGGCCAGTTGAAGGAGGTGATCGCGCAGACCGAGAAAGCGGCGTTCGGCATCGTCGAGCGCTTGCAGACGATAGATGAAGTCGTTACCCGCCTGGATCAGTTCGTCGCCGGGTCGTCGGAAGAAACCAGGACGCTGCTCAACGATTCGGAAGCGCGCCTGGCGCAGAACCGCGATGTCGTCAGCCGGATGGAAGGCTACATCCACCAGCGCTTGCAGGACACGGAGCGCGATCAGGAGCGGGTCAAACAGGTCGTGAGCGAGGCGCGTTCCCTGCAGTCGCTCGTCCAGCTCGTCAGGCATGTGGCCGGCCAGACCAACCTGCTGGCGCTCAACGCGGCGATCGAAGCGGCGCGCGCCGGCGAAGCCGGGCGGGGGTTCGCCGTGGTCGCCGACGAAGTGCGCAAGCTGTCCGGCGAAACGGAGAGCGCCGTCAGCAAAATCAGCCAGGGGATCGCCTCGGTCGCCCAGTCGATCGAAACCCAGTTCGAGGACAAACTCTCCAGCGTCAATCTCGACAAGGAAAGAGGGCTGCTGGAGTATTTCTCGACGCAGCTCAACGAGCTCGGCCGCAACTACGAGAACATGATGCGGCACGAAGCCGGCACCCTGGCCGAGGTGCGCGGCAGCAGCACGCAGCTCGCCACCATGTTTCTGGAGGCGCAGGCCAGCGTCCAGTTCCAGGATGTCAGCCGGCAGCAGATCGAGCATGTCATGCACGCGCTCGACAGGCTCGACGAGCACGCCGGCATGCTCGCCGACCACCTGCTCGCCTACGAGAGGCCGGACACGAGCTACAAGCCGATCGCCCACCATCTGGACGAGATGTACGGCCGCTACGTCATGGAACAGCAGCGCACCCGCCACGACCAGACGATGAACCGGGGTGCGCCGGCCGGCGACCCCGCGCCAACGGTGGTGGCGGCGGGCCATGTCGAGCTGTTTTAAGCGCCGGCTCCGATGCGCCTGACCCCGGTACAAGCGGACACGCTGAAGCGCATCGCCGCCGAAGTTTTCGGGCCGCGGGCGGGGTTGATGGTTTTTGGTTCGCGCGCGGACGACGCGCGGCGGGGTGGCGACATCGACCTCTACGTCACCGGGGCGGATATGCCTCTGACCCGGCAGATCGACGAGAAGCTGCGGTTTCTGGTGAAAGCAAAACTCGCGCTGGGAGATCGCCGCATCGACCTGGTCTTTGCCCCGGCGCCGCACGAGCAGCGCCTGCCGATCCACCGGGAAGCGGAACGGACGGGAATCGCCTTATGACCGACCAGGAAATCGTCGCGTTCAAACTCGTTCCCGCCATGAAGGAGTGCGCGTCGCATCGGGCGCGCCTCGATTCCGCTTGGGTGGAGGCTGTCGAATTTTCCCAGTTGCGGGAGGGAGCGACCGATCCGCTCGCGGAAAGCCAGATCCGCACCCTGGATCAACTGGTTTTCCGTTTTGGGAAACTGCAAGACGCGATAGGGACACGCCTGTTACCGGCGATGCTGCAACTGTTGCAGGAATGGCGGGACGACGAGCCGTTTCTGGATAAACTCAACCGGTCGGAGAAACTGGGCATGCTGGCCTCGGTCGAGCAGTGGCAATGGTTGCGCGAACTGCGTAACCAGACGGCTCACGAATATCCCGACAACCCGGCGCTGGTGCTCGAAAATCTTCGCCGCCTGGTCGCGCATGTACCCATGCTGCTCGCCTTGCACCGCCATCTGGCGGGCGTCGCGGCAGCGCGGTTTTCCGCGCAATTTCCAGTGCATTTTCCAGCGGATCCCGGCGATGGAGAGATGCCATGATTTTCACGAACCCCCCGAGTCAACGAGGATGACCCCCATGTCCGCCAGCCAGATGATCGCCATCGCCGACGATCTGACGATCTACAATGCGCTTGCGCAAAAGCAGGCGCTGCTCGATGCGCTCGGCGCGACCGGCAAACTGGAACTCGATTTGTCGCAGGTCGGCGAAATCGATACGGCCGGGCTGCAACTGCTGATTTTGCTCAAGAAGGAGGCGCAGCGCGCCGGCAAATGTGTGAGTATCGTGGCGCACAGCCAGGCCGTCAGCTCGCTGATCGATTTTTGCAACATGGCCGCCGATTTTGGCGATCCTTTGGTCATCCCCGCGCATCCGGCGGGGCGAGTGTAGAGGGGTGTAGGGCGCAATAAGCGTAGCGCATTGCGCCGTATGGATGCCGGTGATGCGGCGCAATGCGCTACGCTTATTGCGCCCTACGGTGCTGCCAAGGTCACGGTGCGAACACCATAAAGCAGGCTTCGGGAGAGAAAACCAATGGATGAACTGACCAGCGTTTTCGTACAGGAAAGCAGCGAGCAGCTTGCCGAGATGGAGGCGGGTTTGCTGCGGCTGGAACAGACCCCGCACGACCGCGACAACATCAACGCGATTTTTCGCGCGGCGCATACGATCAAGGGCGGTTCGGGGGTCATCGAATGCCATTTCATCGAGGCGTTTACGCACCGCGTGGAAAACCTGCTCGATGCCTTGCGCAATGGCGACATCGCCGTCAGCGGCCCGCTTTCCACGCTGCTGCTCGAATGCTGCGATCACATGGTCGGCCTGGTCGGCGTGCTGGTATCCGACGCGCCCGGCCCGGACGCGGCGCTGCAAGCGCGCGGCGACACGCTCACCGGACGCCTCAAGCGGTTTCTGTCCGCCGAAGAGTTTTCGGCCGCCGGGGCTAGCCCCCCGGAAGTTGCCGGCCAGGGCATGACCCTGCACGAGCCGGGCGTCGAGGTCGAGACATCCGGCGGCGGGGTGGTGGTTACCGATAGCTGGCACATCTCGGTGCGTTTTGGCGCCAATGTGCTGCGCGGCGGCATGGACCCGCTGTCCTTCATCCGCTATCTCGCTTCGCTGGGCGAGATTCTCGGTATTGAAACGATTACCGATGCGATGCCGGCAGCCGCTGCGATGGACCCCGAATCGTGTTACATCGGCTTTGAAATCCAGTTGCAGACGCGCAGTTCCAAAGCCGACATCGAGCGCGTTTTCGATTTTGTCCGCGACGATTGCGATCTGCGCATCCTGCCGCCGCACAGCAAGCTCGGCGACTATATCAAGCACATCCATGAGCTGCCGGAAGACACCATGCGCCTGGGCGAGATCCTGGTGCGTTGCGGCGCCTTGACCCAGGCCGAAGTCGACGGGGGACTGCGCGACCAGCACGCCGGCCAGGCGGCCGCGCGGCCCGACGACGAAGCCGTCCACCCCCCGCCCTTCCCGTCCCCCCAACTCGGCGAGATCCTCGTCGACAACAAGGTGGTACACAAAGAAATCGTCGATGCGGCGGTCGTCAAACAGGCGCAAGTCAGCGACAAGAAGGCCAAGGAGGCGCGGCTGGTGCGCGTGCAGGCCGACAAGCTCGACCAGTTGATCGACCTCGTCGGCGAGCTGGTCATCGCCGGGGCATCGGCCAACCTGCTGGCGCAAAAGAGCAAGCAGACCGATCTGGCCGAAGCGACCTCGGTGCTCACGCGGCTGGTCGAGAACATCCGCGACTCCGCGCTGCAACTGCGCATGGTGCAGATCGGCGATACCTTTACCCGCTTCAACCGCGTGGTGCGCGATGTGGCCAAGGAGCTGGGCAAGGAGATCGAACTCGTTATCGGCGGTGCCGAAACCGAGCTCGACAAGACGGTGGTCGAGAAGATCGGCGACCCGCTCATGCATCTGGTGAGAAACTCGCTCGACCACGGCATCGAACCCGCCGCCGTGCGCCTGGCGCGCGGCAAGCCGGCCTGCGGGCGCGTTTCGTTGAACGCTTTCCACGACTCGGGCAGCATCGTGATCCAGGTCGCCGACGACGGCGGCGGGCTGAACAAGGAAAAGATCGTCGCCAAGGCGCTGGAGCGCGGCGTGATCCAGGCCGGACACACGCTATCCGAGTCCGAGATCGTGAACTTGATCTTCGAGCCCGGGTTTTCGACCGTGGACAAGATTTCCAACCTTTCCGGCCGCGGCGTCGGGATGGATGTGGTGCGCCGCAACATCCAGTCCTTGCGCGGCGCCGTCGACGTGGCGTCGGCCGACGGCGAGGGCGCCACCTTCACGATCCGCCTGCCGCTCACGCTGGCTATCATCGACGGCTTCCTGGTCGGGGTCGGCAAGGCGGCCTACGTCATCCCGCTCGATACCGTCGTCGAATGCATCGAGCTGAAGAATCTGCCGACCGACCGCAACTTCCTGAACCTGCGCGGCGAGGCGCTGCCCTTCATCCGCCTGCGCGAACTCTTCGACGTGCCCGGCGAACCGCCGCCGCGCGAAAGCATCGTCGTCGTGCAGTTTGCCGGGCAGCGCGCCGGGATCGTCGTCGACCAGTTGATGGGCGAGTTCCAGACGGTGATCAAGCCGCTCGGCGTGATGTTCCCGCATCTGCGCGGCATCGGCGGTTCGACCATCCTCGGCAGCGGCGAGGTGGCGCTGATTCTCGATGTCGCGGCGCTGGTGCAGACCGTCGCGCAGGCCGAAGAACGCAAGTTATCGGGAAAGGCCCCGCCGCCGCTCTCCTCCGCGCTGTCCTCCAATAACCAGGTCGCTCCCATTCACCAAGAGGCCCACCATGTTCAATAATCTGAAAATCGGCGTCCGGCTCGGCATAGGTTTTGCCATCACCCTGGCTTTACTGATCACCATTGCCGTTGTCGGCTACTTGCGGCTGGGCGCGCTCAGCGGCGAGATCGACGTGATGGTCAATGACCGGTTTCCGAAGACCGTGCAGGCCAACAACGTCATCGACGCGATCAACCACATCGCGCGCAATCTGCGCAATGCCTATATCTATACCGGCGCGGAACAGCAGAGGGCGCTCGATACGATCCCCGTGCAAAGAAAGATCATTACCGAGAACCTCGAAAAGCTCGAAAAAACCATCAAGAGCGAACAGGGCAAGGACCTCCTCAAGAAGGTTGCCGCCGCGCGCGCCGCGTATGTCGCGACGCAAGACAAATTCCTCGAATGGCTCAAGGACGACAGGAAGGCCGACGTGGTTACGCTGATGCAGGGCGATTTTCGCAAGGCGCAGGCCGACTATATCGCCAGCGTCAATGCGTTGATCGAGTTTCAAGGCGCCGTAATGGAACAGGCCGGCAAGAGGGCCGACGAGATGGCGGCCTCGACCGAACGTCTGATCGTGATCCTGGGTGCGATCGCTGCGCTGCTGACGGCGCTTTTCGGGTGGTACATCACGCGCAGCATCACCCGCCCGGTCGGCGAAGCGCTCGACGCCGCGACCCGTCTGGCCGACGGTGATCTGACCGTCAAGCTCGACTCCAACAGCAAGGACGAGATCGGGCAGCTGATGGGCGCGATGCAGAACATGATCGTCAAGCTGACGCAGATCATCGGCGAAGTGCGCACCGCTGCCGATAACCTGACCAACGCGGCGGGTCAGGTATCGGCGACCGCGCAGTCGCTGTCGCAGTCGTCGAGCGAGCAGGCGGCGTCGGTCGAAGAGACCACCGCCAGCATGGAGTAGATGACCGCCTCGTTCTCGTAGAACACCGAGAACGCCCGCTTAGCTGACGGCATGGCCTCGAAGGCGGCGAGGGAAG
>JACQYA010000195.1 GCA_016208425.1 Betaproteobacteria bacterium | reverse complement strand
ACGAAGGCCACTCGCCCATCGGCCGCGTGCATCTTGGCGTGCTCTTTATCGCCGGTTGGGCCGCTGCCGCCCCACCCACCCCGCCGCCCGGCGAAGCGCCCATCGGTATCGGCTTTCTGCCGCCCCCCGCGATCGCCGCCGATGCCCGTTTTGAACTCTGGAGCCAGCTCGCTGCCGAATTTATCCGCCCCAAATGAATATTCTCCTGTGCACCCTCGGTGCCTCCTGGCCGGTCATCCCTGAAATATTCGGTTTCGTCGCACCCGACCGGCTTGACCTTTACGCGCAACATCCGAACCGGGCACAACTGGCCGAATTGCGCACCGCGCACGGCCTCGCAGCACCGGACGAAGTCTGGATTTGCACCACCCAAGGCAAACAAACTCAAGTATCGATCGACCAGATCAAAGCCTGGTGGGCCTTGCTCGGCAACCCGCTACCGCTGCGCATGTGGACGGCGGCCGGCACCGACCAACTGGCCACGCAGGCCGAGTGCGACCACATCCGCGAACTGACCTTGCGGGTCGCCCTGCTGGCCGGCGAGCGCTGCAACGGCGGGCAACTCCTGCTCTCGCTGGCCGGCGGACGCAAAACGATGAGCGCCGACCTGCAATGGGCCGGCACCCTGTTTGGCACGCAAGCCATGCTGCATGTCGTCGGCCCCGACCCGCTGCCGACGGAGCTGGCGCGCGAAAGCCGGCCGGAAACCTTTATCCGCCCGCTGCCGCCCGAGCTGGCCGTCGCCATCACCCCGCTCATCGTCGGCAACAGCCGCCGCGACGAGCTGCTCGATGTCAGCCTCGACGGCCATACCGTGAGCAGCGCCGCCTTCCCGCTCCCCTTGGCCGACAGCGAACTCGCCTGGCCGCTGCCCGCCGCCGGCGCCACGCTCACCGCCAACCTCCAGGCGCGGCAGCAACAAGGCAGCCGCCTGCTCGGCAACTTCATCGCCCATTTGGCCGAAACCGAAAAACACGAAAACTGGCGCAGCCTCTACCGCTTGCCCCCCGCGCAGATCGAGGCCTTGCGCCAAACGCCGCTGACCTTGGCCGACCGCCCGTGGCTCGTGCAAATGCCCAAAGCCGATTTACACCGCCACCTCGGCGGCTGCCTCGATCTGGCCGGCCAGCGCCGTGTTGGCCGGGCCGTCTGGGAGGCACTGAGCACCGGCGAACGGCAGCAAGCCGAAAACACCGCCCGCCCCCTGCTGGCCGAAAAAGACTGGCCGTGGAACTGGCCGGAAACCCTGAAAAACAGCGGGCAACGCGCCGCCAACGTCGCCGCCCTGCTCGTGCACGCCAGCGCTACGCAACTCGAACACCACCTGTACACCGTCACCGAGCCGCGCCTGGCGCTGCGCGACCGCCCGCCGCACGGTTTCGCCAACTACGAGCGTCCCGGCGAACTCAGCGGCTCGGCCATCCTCGGCCACCCCGCCGCGCTAGCGCCCTACGCCGCCGCCCTTGTCGCGCAAGCGCAGGCCGAAGGGCTGGCCTATCTCGAACTGCGCGGCAGCCCGCACAAATACCGCCCCGCCGACCCCGGCGCCTTCGTCCGCGAACTCGCCGCCGCGCTTGCCGCCGCCGGCGCCAACCGGGAAAACGACCCGCACAGCCCGTGCATCCGCTTCATCTGGATTCTCGACCGCCGCCAGCGCCACGAGTTGGCCGGCATTGTCGATAGCGCCGTGCGCGCCTTTGCCGGCAGCGGCGGCTTTCTCGTCGGGCTGGATCTGGCCGGCGACGAAGCCCGCCACCAGCCGGAACAGCTCGCGCCCAGCTTCATTGCCGCCTTCCGCGAATGCCTGCCGATCACCATCCACGCCGGCGAAGGCGAAGCCGCCGACAACATCTGGCAGGCCGCCTACCACCTGCACGCCGACCGCATCGGCCACGGCCTCTCGCTGGCCGAAAAGCCCGAACTCGCCACCCGCTTCCGCAACCGGGGCATCGCGCTGGAGCTGTGCCCGACCTCCAACCGCGAGGTTGTCGGCTACCGCGACCCCGCCATCGCCGACAGCGCACGCTATCCGGTTTATCCGCTACGCACCTTCATCGACCTCGGCCTGCCGCTCGTCTTGTGCACCGACAACCCCGGCATCTCGCGCACCACGCTGGCCGACGAATACCTCGCCGCCGCGCGCATGGGCGAAGGCAAGCTCAACCAGTGGGAAACGCTTGCCCTCGTCAAACAAGGCTTTGCCCACAGTTTCCTGCCCGCCGAGGAACGCGAGCGTCTGCTCAAGAACATCGACCAGCGCATTTATCGACAGCTCGGCCCAGGCACCCCTCCATGACCACCTGGTTCATCACCCGCCACCCCGGTGCCCGGCAATGGGCGGCGCAGCAACAACTCAACGTCGACAGAAACTGCACACACCTCGACCCGGCCGACGTCGCCGCTGGCGACATCGTCATCGGCTCGCTGCCCGTACACCTCGCCGCCGCCGTCTGCGCACGCGGCGCGCGCTACCTCAACCTCTCGCTCGACCTGCCCGCTCACGCCCGAGGTAAGGAACTGACTGCCGAAGAACTCAGGCAATTCAATGCCCGGCTGGAAGAGTACGAAATCACCCCGGTCATTGCGCGCTAACTCGTTGGAGAATGGCGTAAACAGGGGTTCTCTGAACATCTCACGTTTTTGTCGCTCACCCTTTGGCCGCGAGAAATATCACTGCTCGAATAGTTGGGTTGCCCTTGCCGGGCTGTGCATCAAGCCGCCTTTCGCCTTAACGGATAGTCCTGAATCAGCACCGCCGCCGGCAAGCCAAGACCGGCAGATAAGCGACGGATCATTTCCAGCGTCAATGGCCGGGTTCTGTTCAAAATGTCGGACACCCGCCCCCTTGGCCCGATGTACGGCTCCAGGTCTTTGCGCGTTAACTCACGGTTTTCCATAACGGTGTGCAGAAAATCGATGGGGTCGGGCGCAGCAATGGGGAAATGGGTTTGTTCGTAGTCCTCGACCAGCATCGCCAATACCTCTAACTGCCCGGCTTCTTCGCTGCCATCGGCGGCCACCCAAAGCGCCTCGATCTGTGCCAGCGCGCTTTGATAGTCTGCTTCACCGTGGATGGGTTTAATGGTCATGGTCTGGCTCCTATATAGTCGGCGCATCGATACGGTCATAGTCGGCGTGTGTGCCGACGAAGCGGACGAACATCAGCCCCTGCGTGTAGCGAACCGCCACCACCAGCCTGAAATCGTTGCCCTTGATGTTGAATACCACACGGTTATTCCCCAGAAAACTCGCATTGCGCTGCGCCGCCTTGATAGCGGCGGGCGTCTTCCAGTCGGCGCTGCTGGCTTCTGCGTACCAGCTTCTCAACGGAACCTCCGCCGGGGGATGACGTTCCCAGAATTCGCGCAAGGCTCTGATCGAGATGATTCGCATGGCACAACTTAGCACGCTACCAATTCGGTATCAAGAAGATTCCGTAACACCTCAGCTCCCCGCTCCGTCATTCCTGCGCAGGCGGGAATGACGGGGTTTTCGATGAGTACCTGAGGCGATACAAGATTCCATGATTTGCAACGGAGTCTATCGGGAGGCGAGCGCAGCCAATACGGCAAGCTTGCAGTGACGTTGCAGAGGTGGCGAAGCCAGGAGGGTTTTGAGACAGCTTCCAAATCGCACAACAAGCTTGCCGTCCGCCCGCAGCCTCCTCGCATCCGGCAAGCTCGCGCTCTCAATCACGCGCCGCCGGATCGAACGGCGGCACTTACCGGGAGCACCCCCATGAAACGACCCGTCGCCATCGCCCTCGCGATCACCCTCGCCGCCAGCGGCTGCGCCACCGGATCGCGCGACATCGCCACCGGCTACACCTCGCCCATCCAGTATCAGTCCTACGACTGCAACCAGCTCGCCGGCGAAGCGCAGCGGCTACAGTCGCGCGTCAACCAGCTCGGCGCCCGGCTCGACGAGGCGGCGATGAACGACAAGGCGCTGGTCGGCGTCGGGCTGTTGGTGTTCTGGCCGGCGTTCTTCGCGCTCGGCGGCACCAAGCACCAGGAAGCCGAATACGCGCGCATGAAAGGCGAGTACGAGGCGATCGGGCAATCCGCCGTGCTCAAAAGATGCCCCGGCGTCGTCGCGCAGGCCGGCCAGTTCGCCCCGCAAACGCCCGACTTTGGCGCCGATCCCGCCGCCGCCCCCGCACGTTGAAACCTCTCGAACCTTCAGGAGCACCCCGTATGAAAAACACCTTGCAACGTATTGCCGCCGCCGCCCTCATCGCCCTGCTCGGCGGCTGCGCCGCCGGCGCCCGCATCGAAAACATGGAAGTCGCCGGGCAACCCGCGCAGCGTATCGCGCCGACCCCGTTGCGCCAGCAGCTCGCCGTGCGCGAAATCGGCGGCGCCAACGGGGACAACCGGAACTGGCAATCCAGTGTCGGCAACCCCGAGTTTGAAGCGGCGCTGAAAAGCTCCCTGCGCGCCACCGGCCTGCTCGCCGAAGGCCGGGCCGGGCAATACGCGCTGAGCGCGCAGCTCATCGAAATCGACCAGCCGTTTATCGGCTTCAACATGACCGTCACCGCCAAAGTCGGCTACACCGTCGCCGAACAGGCCAGCGGCAAAATTCTCTGGCAGCGGACGCTGGTCACGCCCTACACCGCCAGCTTCGGCGACTCCCTGCTCGGTATCGAACGGCTGCGCCTGGCCAACGAAGGCGCCGTTCGCGCCAACCTCGCGCAACTCATCGACGAATTGTTCCGCCTCAAGATCGACGGGCTTGCGGTGCGCTAAACTGACCGGCCGCAAGCAACCCCAATGAAAACCCGATGACTATCACCTTTGTCACCCGCCACGATGGCGCTGTTGCTTGGGCGCGCGAAGAAGGCTTGCTGCCGGAAGACGCGCGCGTCGTCGCCGACTTCGACCCGCAAAGCGTTGCGCCGGGCGATGTGGTCATCGGCACGCTGCCCGCCCAGCTCGCCGCCAGCGTTTGCGAGCACGGCGCGCGCTACCAGCACCTCTCGCTCGACCTGACGCCCGAGTTGCGCGGCAAAGAACTCAGCGCCGCCGACATGCGTGCCTGCAAGGCCCGGCTCGAAGAATTGTTCATCCAGCGCAGCACCGTCAATCCCGGCAAAACGCGCGGCATCCTGCACCTGTGCATCGTCTCGGATCAAACCCTGCAAAACCTCATCCCCACGCGCCTCGACAGCTACCAGCCCGATCGCATCTATCTGCTGCAAAGCGCGACGATGAAAAAGAAGGCTGTCGGCCAGCGCCTGAAACAAGCCCTTGAAATTGCCGGCAGCAAAAAAATCGACCTCCTCGACGACTGCCCCGACCACGACCTGCCGCACATCGTCGCCTGGGGCAGCGCGCTGATCCGCCGCCTGCGCAACGAGCACCCGCAAGGCCGCTTCATCCTCAACCTCACCGGCGGCAACAAGCTGATGAGCGCCGGCCTGCTGCAAGCTCTGCGCCCGTGGTGCGAAGCCATCTACTGCGACACCGAACACGACTGCCTGGAAGTTCTCCACCCGCCGGGCCAAGCCGCCATCGCGCTGCCGCCGGACCTGGTCAACGTCAAGGTTTACCTCGCCGCGCAAGGTTTTGTCGCCCGCGCCCCCGACTACGACGGCGCCGTTCTCGACAAACGCCGCGCCGTGACCTGCTGGCTGGCCGAAAACGCCGCTGCGCTGAAAGACTTTATCGGCAATCTCAACAACGCCGCCGCCTGCTGGGATTCCAAAATTGCGGGCGCAAGCAACCCGAATTTGCGCCCGCGCCACGGCGAGCTTGAAAAGACCGCAGCCCAAAAGCTGCTGGAGGGCGGGCTGCTCGAAGAAAAAGCCGGCCAACTGTGCACCGTCAAAGCGCACGCCGACTACCTGCGCGGCGGCTGGCTCGAAGAATATTGCTTCGCCGTCGGGCGCGAACTGGAAAACGACGCCAACCCCCAGCATCGGCTGAAACGCGCCCGCTTCCAGATCAACGTCAAGATCGACCCGCTCGCTAGCGCGCACCTCGGAAAATACCCGCTGAACGAACTCGACGCCGCCTTCGTACACCGCAACCGCATGCTCATCGTCGAATGCAAAACCGGCAGCCAACTGGGCAACGACGACAAAAGCCAGAACATCCTCAACAAGCTCGAAGTCTTGGGCGAACACGCCGCCGGCCGTTTCGCCAGCAAAATCCTGCTCACCACCGAACCCAACGTCGACGCCAAGACCGCCGAACGCGCCAAACGCTACGGCATCGAAATTCTCGTCGGCCGCCAGCTCAAAGACCTCAAACAGCAGATCACCGACTGGATGGATCAATGAACACCAAAAATCCCGGAAGCGATTCAAACCGATGCAGTGTCATCGTCAATCGCCCCCCAGTGTGGGAGCGGCCTTGGCCGCGATGGGGCGTTTGTGCGCCTCCGCCGCCTTATCGCGGCCAAGGCCGCTCCCACAGGGATTGTCCGATAATCGCACCCAAAAAATGTCGGCTTAGCGCAGCGGAGCATTAACATTCCGACAACAGCCAATCGAAACAAACCGCCCACCATGACCCCGCTCGCCACCTTCCCCGTCAGCCGCATCCGCCTCACCGCCCGTGCCACCGACAGCATCCGCCTGCCCGACCACGCCGGCTCGCAGTTGCGCGGCGCGTTCGGTGCGGCCTACCGCCAACTCGCCTGCCTCACCCGGCAAAAAACCTGCGCCGATTGCCCGATCCGCCCCACCTGCCCTTACCACCGCGTTTTTGAAACCGCCGCGCCGCCGGCCGGCCACCGCCTGCAACGCTTCAGCCAGGTTCCCCACCCCTACGTCATCGAACCGCCGGCGTGGGGCGCGCGCACCCTGCATGCCGGCGACACTTTCGACTTCAACATGGTGCTCGTCGGCCAGGCCCGCCACCTGCTGCCGCTCATCGTCGCCGCCTGGCAGCGCGCGCTATTGCATGGTCTGGGCAAAGCCGCCGGCACCGCCGAACTGATCGAAGTGCACGACGAAGCCGGCGAACAACTCATCTACGCCGGCGAAGGCAGCCGCACCCAGCCGCTGGTCGCCGACGTGCAGATTCCGCCCGCGCAAGCCAGCGCCACCCTCGAAATCCTCACCCCGCTGCGGCTGCAAAACAACAGCCGCCCGCTCGGCCCCGACACGCTCACGCCGCGCCCGCTGCTCACCGCGCTGGTGCGGCGACTCGCCCTGCTCGCCGAATTCCACACCGACGCGCCGTGGACGCCCGACTTTGCGACGCTCGCCGAAAATGCGGGGGAAATCGTCGGCGAAGCGCAACTCCACTGGCGCGACTGGACCCGCTACTCCAGCCGGCAGCGGCAGGAAATGTCGCTCGGCGGCGTGGTCGGCACCTGGCGCTTGGACAATCTGGCGCCATCGCTATGGCCGGCGCTCTGGCTGGGCCAGTGGCTGCACGCCGGGAAAAACACCACCTTCGGCCTCGGCCGCTACCGGCTGGAAAGTGCGCTACTATGAAGCGTGCAGACATAAGGTCGAGCAAGCCCCGCTCCAACGGGAATGCCGCGCACAAACACCTGATTTATTGGAGAAAGGAGAGGATAGCAGTTCTGATAACGCCCTGAAAACAAAGGGATTAAGACGTACGTCCTTGTGCTGCTTGCCGAAGCGCTGGGAGGTTCTGATAACGCCCTGAAAACAAAGGGATTAAGACCGTTTCCCCATCGGCGGCGTCGAGGCTCTCGATCCGTTCTTATAACGCCCTGAAAACAAAGGGATTAAGACTTT
>JACQYA010000030.1 GCA_016208425.1 Betaproteobacteria bacterium | reverse complement strand
GTGACGAGCAGCGCGCCTTCGACCAGGTTGGAGAACACCGTCGTCAGCGTCTTGCCGATCAGCCACGAGCGGTCGTAAAAGGGTTGGATTTCCACGCCCTTGGGCAGTCCTCCCCGATTCAACTGGGCTACCTTCGCCTTCAGCGCCTGAATTGCCTGCGAGGGATTCTCGTCCTTGCGCAAGAGGACGATGCCGGAAACCACGTCATCCTCGTCGTTGTAGCCGACGATTCCCCGCTCCGGCTGGGCGGCCTCTACGACATCGGCCAGATCGCGCACGAGAATCGGCGTTCCCCTGTTTTCGGCGACGACGACCATGCCGATGTCGGCCGAAGTGCGCAGCAGGCCGATGCCGCGTATCAGGAACTGTTGCCTTCCCTGCGCCACCGAGCCGCCGCCGGAGTTGGCGTTCGCCCGCGACAGCGCGGTGAAGAGCTGCCCCAGCGTGACTTTGTAGTCGCGCAGTTTGGCCAGATCCGGGCGCACTTCGTACTGCTTGACCGGCCCGCCCAGCGACACGACATCGGCGATTCCGGGCACCTGTTTGAGCTGGCGGACCACCGTCCAGTCCTGCAATGTGCGCAGCTCGACCGGCGTCAGATGCGGCGCGGTGACCCGGTAACGGTAAATTTCGCCGGTTGCCGTGGCCGGCGGCGCGAGATCCGGCTCGACGCCCGGCGGCAGGTCGAGGCCGCGCAGGCGCTCTTGCACCAACTGGCGCGCCACGAACAGCGAAGGCTTGTCGTCGAAGGTGATGACGATAAACGACAGGCCGAACTGCGTGTGCGAGAACATGCGAACCGAGTTCGGGATGCCGGCCAGCGCGATTTCGAGCGGTACGGTCACCTGTTTTTCCACTTCTTCCGGCGCACGGCCGGGATAAAGCGTGACGACGGTGACCTGCGTGTCGGTCACATCGGGAAACGCTTCGACGGGCAGCGATTGGAACGCGGCAATCCCGCCGCCGACAAATAGCACCAGCCCGAGCACGACGAAAAGCGGCTGATAAAGCGCAAAGGCGACGATGCGGCGGATCATTTTTTGTCCGCCGGCGGGGCTGCCTTGAAAAATTTCAGGAGATTGAGGTTGCCTTCGACGACCACTTTTTCGCCGGCCGCAAGACCGCTCGCCACCTCTACCCTGCCGGCGGCCTCGGAACGTGTTTCTACCCGGCGCCGCGCGTAACGCCCCGGCGACTCCTCGACGAAGACAAAGCGCTGGCCGCCGATCAGAAACACGGCCTTGGCGTCGACGCGCAAATGTCGGGACGGCGGAAGCGCGATCAGCGCCGTGGCGAACATCTCGCCTTTCAGGCGCCGTCCGGGGTTGGGCACAACGCCGCGCACCTTGATCGTCCTCGCCACCGGATCGACAAAATCGGCGACACGCGCGATGCGTCCGGCGAACCGTTCGCCCGGATACTGGGTGATCTCAAGCTGAAACGCTTCGCCTTGGCGCACACCGGCGAGATCGGATTCCGACGCGTCGAGCTGTATCCATAAAGAGGTGGGGTCGGTGACGACGAAGGGCGCCAGCGCGATTTGATCGGAGCGCAGCTCTTGGCCGGGGTTCAGGTTACGTTCGACGACGATGCCGGCAAGCGGGCTGCTCAGGGTGTACGTCTGGTCGACACCGTTGTCGGTGCTGGTTCCGGCGTACCCGAGAAGCTTCAAGCGGCTGGCGGCGCGCCCGGCTTCAGCGGCGGCGCGCGCGTGATCGGCCTCGGCCTGCTGCGCGTCCTTTTGCGCGATCACCCCGGCGGCCAACAGCTCCCGGTTGCGCTCGAGGGCTTGCCGGGCAAGGCGGGCATCGGCCTCGGCCTTTTTCAGATCGGCGAGCGCCTGGCCGAAGTCCGGCGAGGAGAGCGTGGCCAAAGGTACGCCGGCTTTTACCGGGCTTCCGACGTCGGCATGGAGGCGCACGACGCGCCCGGCCAATTGCGGGAATACGCGCACCGTCCGGTCTTCATCCCACACCAGGCGCCCCGGCAGGCGCAGAACCGCGCCTTGATCCATGCCCACCGTTTCCGTTTTCAGGGACGCCGCCGCTTTTTCCGGTTCGGCAAAGGTCACGCGCTCGCCGTCAACAACGGGCGGCGCTTCCTTCTTTTCTTCGACGCCCTGGCCGCAAGCCGCGAGCAGCCCGCCGATCAGCAGGATGACGGGAATCGTGCGATGGTTGCGGGTCATGGCTTTTCCCAAGCGGTCAGCATGCGCCAGGCGGATGTCGCCTTGGCGTAGTCGGCGCGCGCCTGAACGGCGTCCAGTTGAACCTGACGCCAGGTCCGACGCGCGTCGAGCAGATCGAGCAGACTGATCGCGCCCTTGTTGAAAGCAAATTCGGCGGCTTTGGCAACGCGCTCGGCGTCGGCCAGCAATTCGTTCTCCAGCCGTTGCCGGCGTTCGGTGCTCGCAGCCAACCGGTGGCGCGCTTGATCGCGCTCGCCGAGCGCCAGCGCCACCAGTTTTTCCATCTGTTCGCGGGCCAGATGCAGGTCAGCCTCGGCGCGGGCAATTTCGCCTTCGTATTCGTAACGCACGAAAAGCGGCACGCTGACGCCGAACCCGAAGCTGCTGCGCGGCGCATTCTGCAAGTTGTGTTCGAGCTGTACGCCCAAGGTGACGTCGCGCTTTTTCAGCGCGCGCGCCAGGTCGCGCGCCGCTTCGGCGGCGACGACGCGCGCCCGCGCGGCCCGGATGTCGGGGCGCCCGGCGATTTGTCCCATCGCCGAAGCCGGTGCGGGTTGGGCCTCGAGCGCGGGCCACCCGTCTTCGGTGACCAGCGCGTCGGCCCGTGACTCCAGGCCAACCAGATAGGCCAGAGCCACTTGCGCCTGCCCATAATCGGCGATACTTTGCCGCGCATCGTTTTCGGCGCGCAGTTTTTCGACGCGCAGCCGGGAATGGTCGCTGCGCGAAATGTCTCCGGCGTTCAGCCGCGCGTCGCCCGCGCGCAGGCTATTCGCGTACAGGGATACCGTGTCTTCGGAAAAGCGCTTCTTTTCCTGCGCCAGCATCAGATCGAAATATGCGTTGTGCAGTGCCAGACGTTGCTGGCGGCGAGTCTCGTCGAGATCGCGCCGCGTGGCGTCGAGATTGGCCTCGGCAGATTGCGAGCGTAGCTCGCGCTTGTCGCCGCGCTCGATCAACTGTTCTAGGCGCAAAATACTGTCCATTTTCTTTTCGCGCAGGTTTCCGGCGCCGAAGCCCTCGTTCGGGCTGATCGACAGGACGTTCAGCGAGAGTTGCGGGTTCGGCGGTTGCCCGGCGGCGACGAGATCCGCTTCTGCGCCCCGGACGGCGAGCGCCGCCTGCCTCACCTCGCGGTCATGTTCCTGCCAGCGGCGTTCGGCTTCCGGGAGAGACAGACGTATCGCAGCCCCGTCGGGTGCTGCGTGGGCGGCAGCCATCCCGGCCATCAGAATAACAATCGGCCAACGAACGACGATCATGGAGTTCCACGGCTTTGAAGAGGCTGTTATTGTAGGTGGCACGACTGACCGAAGACTGACTTTAACCATGCGCATCATCATTGCCGAAGACGACGTGTTGCTTGCCGACGGCCTCGCGCGCGCGTTGCGCCAGTCGGGCTACATCGTGGATTGGGTCAAGGACGGAAGGCAGGCAGACGGCTGGCTCGCCGGCCAGAACTATGATCTGGCGATTCTCGATCTCGGCTTGCCCGGCCTGGAGGGCAGCGAGATCCTGCAACGTCTGCGCAGCCGCAAACAGCGCTTGCCGGTGCTCGTTCTTTCGGCCCGCGAGGGGCTGGAAGACCGCGTGCGGCTGCTCGATCTCGGCGCCGACGACTATCTCGTCAAGCCGGTTGCATTGAGCGAGCTGGAAGCGCGCATCCGCGCGCTGATCCGGCGCGGACGCGCGGTGCCGGAGCCGGAACTGGTTCTCGGCAAGCTGGTTCTCGACACCAATGGTAAGCGTGCGTGGCTCGGCGATACGTCGCTCGATCTGAGCGCGCGCGAGTGGGCGGCGCTCGAATATCTGGCGACGCGCGCCAACCGTATCGTCAGCAAGGAGCAAATCATGGAGACGCTCTATAGTTGGGACGATGAAATCACCCCGAACGCGGTGGAGAAATTCATCTCGCGCCTGCGCGTCAAACTGGAACCGGCCGATGTCGTTATCCGTACCGTGCGCGGCCTCGGCTACTATCTGGAAAAGCCGGGCGACCGCGGATGACGCAACGCCCTAGCCTGCGCCGGCAACTGTTGCGCTGGCTGTTACCGGCGATGCTGGCATTGCTTGCGGCGGGCGCGCTGACCGCCTATTCGGTCGCTCTGCGCAGCGCGGTTCGCGCTTATGACCGCGCGCTGTTCGACACGGCGCTCGCGCTCGCGGGCCAGATCCGGGTCAGCCGGGGCGAGGTGAGCCTCGACCTGCCCAGCGCGGCGCGCGAGGTGCTGCTCACCGACAAGTACGATCAGATCTTTTTTCGCGTCCTGTCGGCCGGCGGCCGAGACATCGCCGGCGACCGCGAGTTGCCCGGGCCGCCCGAGCTCACGCCGGAAGAAAACCGGCTGTATTACGACGCCCAGATCCGCGGCAAACCGGTTCGTGTCGCCGCTCTATTTACCGAACGCGACGGAAACACGCTCACCGTTCTCGCCGCCGAAACGTTGATAAAACGTAACAAGCTCGTCTGGGAGATATTGCTCGGCATGCTCCTCCCCGAACTCGGGCTGGTCGCGGCAACCATGCTGTTCAGGCAGCAGCTGGCCAGGCGTTCGCACAGCGACTTGCGGCCGATTGCGGCGCAGGGGCTGACGGAAGAGATCCAGCCGGTGGTCGACGAGATCAACCAACTGCTGTTTCGCCTGGACGAGTCGCTGCTGGCGCAACGCCACTTCGTGTCGGACGCGGCACACCAGTTGCGCACGCCGATCGCCGCGCTGCAAGCGCAGGTCGAAGTGGCGCTACGCGGGTCGGAGCGCGCGCAACGCCCGCAACTTGAGCGGATTCTGGCGGCCGCGCAGCGGCTCGCGCATCTGGTGCAGCAACTGCTGGCGCTGGCCCGCACCGAGCCAAAAGGCGGCGCCATCGATCAAACCATGGATTTGACCGCAATCGTCCGCGAAGTGGCCGAGCTGTATCTGCCGCGGGCGATCGCCGCCGGCATCGATCTGGGATTCGACCTGGCGCCCGCTACGGTAATGGGATCTCGTCTCCTGTTGCAGGAAGCGCTGGGAAACCTGATCGACAACGCGATCCATTACACGTCCGAACAGGGCGCTGTCACCGTTGTTTGCCGGGCGACGGCGCACGGGGCAATCCTGACTGTCGAGGACAGCGGGCCGGGAATCCCGGATACCGCGCGGGAAAAGGTGTTCGAACGCTTTTATCGCTTGCCCGAAAGCGCCGGAGAAGATTGCGGTCTGGGGCTCGCCATCGTGCGCCATATCACGCGCCAGCACGGTGCCCAAGTGACCATAGGGCAATCGCTGGCGCTGGGCGGAACCGCTGTCGACATCCGGTTTCCGCCCGCCCACGGATAGCGGCTGCGACTATGCGGGGCGCGTTTTCCGCCGCGCCGAATCCGGGCGCTTCGGGCGCTATTTCTTCCGCCGCCGCCGATCATTATGGCGTCCGTCTTTGAAAGAATCTGCGATAGTTAACCTAAATCAAAATGATCGTAGACTCTTTTCGCTAGAGTCTCGCTCACATCGCCAGGGGTGGCGTGGGCAGTACAAATTGCAAGCTTACCGGGGGGAAATTGCACGATGTCCGACAATAGTTCCGGCTTCTGGGCCAAACTCAAAAAGCCGAGCGCCAAATATTCGCTGATCGCATTGCTCTCGGGGGGCTTTGTCGCCGGCGTTCTCTTCTGGGGCGGTTTCAATACCGTTATGGAGGCGACCAATACGCTGGATTTCTGTATCTCCTGCCACGAGATGCGCGATACGGTGTACCAGGAATACAAACAGACGATCCATTACTCGAACCGCACGGGCGTCCGTGCCGTCTGCTCCGATTGCCATGTGCCCAAGGACTGGGGGCACAAAATGCTGCGCAAGATCCAAGCGAGCGGCGAAGTCTACGGCAAGATCATGGGCACCATCAACACGCCGGAGAAATTCGAAGCCAAGCGCCTCGAACTGGCGACGCACGAATGGGAGCGCATGAAGGCCACCGATTCGCGCGAGTGCCGCAACTGCCACAGCTTCGAGGGAATGGATGTCGAGAGACAGAAATTGCGCGGCGCCAAGATGCACAAGATCGCGCAGGCCGACAAGAAAACCTGTATCGATTGCCACAAAGGCATCGCGCACAAAAAACCGAAGGGTATGAAAGAGGATGACGACGACGAATAAACGTGTAGGAGTCGTTGCCGGTTAGCCAATTCTGTTCAATTGAGTGGAGAAGATTAGATGAAGAAAACTACAGTTTCCCTGGCCGTTCTCGGCTGCATGCTGGCTCTCGGTTCCCCGTTCGCGCAGGCCGCTCCCGACTGGAGCAAGGTTCCGAAGCGCGACGTCGCGGTCTTTCACGCCGGCGTGACGCCGATCGAGTGGATACTGAAAAAGTCGGATCATAGCGGGCGTACCGGCCTGAACAAGGGCGAGACCTGTGTCGGCTGCCACGAAGAAAAGGGCGGTTTGAACTTCGACATGAAGCGGATTGCCGGCAAAGATCTGGAACCGGTCGGCGCGCCGAAGACGATGGCCTTCCCGGTCGGCGTACAGGCCGCTTACGACAAGGACAACGCCTACATCCGCTTGACCTTCAAGGCGCCGGGTGGCGGTGCAAATACCGCAGACAAGGAAAACGAGGTCAAGGTCGCGGTGATGTTCCCCAACGACAAGGTGGCGCAAGCGGCACAGGTTGGTTGCTGGGCAACGTGCCACAGCGATGCGCGCACGATGCCGGGCGCCGACGACAAAAAGACCAAGTACACCAAGGATGGCGCTTACGAGCTGATGCAGTGGAAGAGCGCCAAAGGCGCCAAGGCCGTCGATGGCTCGGTGGCCGACAAGCGCAACATGGAAGGCGGCACGGCCGGTGTGAAGGCGGAAGGCGCCAAGGCTGGCGACGGGTATACCGTGACGTTCACGCGCAAGCTTTCTGGCGCGCTCGCGGAAGGCAAGGCGGTGCCGTTCGGGGTGGCCGTCCACGCGGATCACGCCACCGGGCGTTTCCACCATGTTTCGATGGGTTACACCATCGGCTTCGGCGCCGAAGGCGACATCAAGGCTACCAAGCAGTAAGCATTTCAGGCATGGAAGCGGGGGCAGAGCTAAGGCTCTGCCCCTTTTTCTTTTCCGGACAAGCGGATCTTCCACCGCTCTCTTTCGTTGCGGTACCATCGTTACCATGAACGATCCGACCAGCCGGCGCAATTTTCTTCGCGGCCGATTTTCGGCCCGGAAGGGGGTGTTGCGCCCGCCTTGGGCACTTTCCGAAGACGCTTTTTTGCGCGCGTGTTCCCGTTGCGGCGATTGCGTGACGCGCTGCCCGACACACATCGTCGCCAATCGCGACGGCGGTTATCCGGGCATCGATTTCGGTGAAGGCGAGTGCACTTTTTGTGGCGAGTGCGCCGGGGCGTGTACGGCCGGCGCCTTGATCCGACGCGACGGGCAAATACCCTGGGCGGTTTGCGCCAGCATCGGCGAGCACTGCCTTGCGCTTCAGCGCGTGGAATGCCGGGTTTGTGGCGAGCAATGCGAGGCCGGCGCGATAAGCTTCCGGCCACAGGCGGGTGGCGTGGCGTGGCCCCTGGTGGAAAATGCGCGCTGCACCGGCTGCGGCGCGTGTGTGGCAAGCTGTCCGACGCGAGCGGTCAGCGTTGTTTGAGGCAGATCGATGCAACCACAACAGCCGGCCCGGGATGTTGTAGAAAGGTTGTTGGGCGTCGTGTCGGCACTCGTCGCCGAAACGCACCCCGGACGGGTTCGTCCGGCCGGTATCGCCAGCCATTTTGAACGCGACCTGGGGTTGGATAGCCTGGCGCGCGTCGAACTGATGCTGCGTCTGGGACAGGAGTTTGGCGCGCCGCTGGCGGAAGCGGCGCTGGCGGAAGCCGAAACGCCGCGCGATCTGCTGCGTTTCATCGGTCAAGCCGGCGTCACGCATAGCGTACCCGAGGCCGCCGGCACCGTGCCGTCGGCGATGCCGCCCACAGCGACGCCAGAACGGGCGGGCACGCTGGTCGAAGCCCTCGAGTGGCATGCCCGCCACAATCCCGGACGCACCCACGTCCTGCTGTACGGCGAGGGCGACGAAGCGCAGGCCATTTCCTATGCCGACCTGTTGCTGGAGTCGCGGCGGATTGCGGCGGGGCTGGTGACGCATGGCTTGCTGCCCCGGCAGGCAGTGGCCTTGATGCTGCCGACCGGGCGCGCGTATCTGAGCTGCTTTTTCGGCGTGATGTTGGCCGGCGGCATACCGGTGCCGATCTACCCGCCCGCGCGCCTGGCGCAGCTCGAAGATCATCTACGGCGCCACGCGCGGATTCTGGGTAATGCCGAAGCCGTATTCATCATCACTGTACCGCAGGCCAAGGGTGTGGCGGCGCTGCTGCGCAAGGAGGCGCCTTCGCTGGCCGAAGTCCTGACCCCGGACGAGTTGGCGGTAGCCCCCATGGAGCTGCTTTACCGCGCCACGCCCGAAGACATCGCATTTTTGCAATATACCTCCGGCAGCACGGGCGACCCGAAAGGGGTGATGCTCAGTCACGCCAATCTGCTGGCCAATTTGCGCGCGATGGGAGGTGCGATAGAGGTGGGCGGCGAGGACGTGTTTGTCTCGTGGTTGCCGCTCTATCACGACATGGGCTTGATCGGTGCCTGGTTCGGTTCCTTGTACTTTGCGATGCCGTTGGTGCTGATGTCTCCGCTCGCTTTTCTATCGCGCCCGGCGCGTTGGCTGGAGGCGATCTCGCGCCATCGCGGAACGATTTCCGCAGCACCGAATTTTGCCTACGAGCTGTGCGCCAACCGGCTCGGCGACGCCGAACTGCAGGGGCTGGACTTGTCTTGCTGGCGGCTGGCGCTGAACGGCGCCGAGCCGGTGAGCCCGGCGACGCTGGCCGCATTTGCGGCGCGCTTTTCACCATTCGGGCTTCCGGGTGCCGCGATCACGCCGGTCTATGGCCTCGCCGAATGTTCGGTCGGGCTGGCCTTTCCGCCTCTTGGCCGCGGGCCGCGCGTCGACCGGATTCGGCGGGCCGCGCTGGCCGGTGAGAGAGCCGCGCTTCCCGCCGGAGAGAGCGAGACAGATGCGGTGCGGGTGCCGGCGTGTGGCCGCGCTATCGCCGGGCACGAGATACGTATCGTCGACGAGGCGGGTTGCGAGTTGGTGGACAGGCGGGTTGGCCGCCTTCAATTCCGGGGGCCATCGGCGACGGCCGGATATTTCCGCAACCCGGACGCGACCAAACGGCTCTTCTCGGACGGATGGCTCGACTCGGGCGATTTCGCGTATTCCGTAGATGGCGAAATCTACCTGACCGGGCGGGTGAAGGATCTCATCATCCGGGGCGGGCGAAACCTCTATCCTTACGAGCTGGAGCAGGCCGTTGGCTGCCTGCCCGGCATACGCAAGGGCTGCGTCGCGGTCTTCGCATGCAGCGATGCCGGCGGGACTGGCGAACGCCTGGTGGTGTTGGCCGAAACCCGCGCCGAGGAGGCGGGTGCCCGCGACGCGCTCCGGCAAAGAATCAACGAGGTGGCGGTGGAAACGATGGGCGTGCCGGCCGACGAAATCGTGCTGGCGCCACCGAATTCGGTGCTCAAGACATCGAGCGGCAAAATTCGCCGCAACGCGTCGCGCGACGCCTACCAGAACGGCTTGATCGGGGCAAAAACAGCGACAGACCGCTGGCAGATGTGGCGTCTGGGCGCCGTGGCGCAGCAAGCCCGGTTCGCGGAACTCGCGCGGCGTGCGGCCGGAACGGCTTACGCCGGTTGGTGCTGGGCAGTGTTTGTGGCGCTCGCCCTTCCTGTCGTTGCCGTTGTCTCGGCCTTGCAAGCACCCGCCTTCGGACGCCGCGCGCTGCACTTTGCGGCACGGTCGCTTTTTTCGCTGACCGGGATGAGGGTCAAAGTGATCGCGGGCAACAGGCTGCCCGTTATGCCCCATCTTCTATTGGTCAACCACAGCAGCTACCTCGATGCGCTGGTGCTTTATGCGGCGCTTCCTCCGGGGGCAGGCTATGTTTTCGTCGCCAAGCGCGAGTTTGTCGAACAGCGCTTCGTGCACGCCTTCCTGCGCGGGCTCGGCACCTTGTTCGTCGATCGCCACGCCGCGTCGCGGGGTGCGGAAGACGTGGGAGATCTCGTGGCGGCGCTCGCTCGGGGTGAAAAGCTGGTGATGTTCCCGGAGGGGACGTTTACGCGGGAGGCCGGCCTACGACCGTTCCGCATGGGCGCCTTTGTCGCTGCCGGACGGGCGGCTACGCCGGTTTTGGCCTGCGGTCTGCGCGGTACGCGCGGCGTCCTGCGCGACGAGAGCTGGATGCCGCGCCACGGCCATCTGGAGTTTGAGTTTGGGAGGCCGCTTGAAGCGAGGGGGAACGGCTGGGAGTCGGCGGCGCGTCTGCGCGACCTGGCGCGCGCGCAAATGCTAGCGTTATGCGGCGAGCACGACCTGGAGAGATAAGGCTGCCGGTGTTTCCGGACAACACAATAACACAAAGGGGAGCGCTGGCTCCCCTTTGTACTTGACGCCGGATCCGCTTCGACCCGCCGGATGGCGGTGTGCGGTCTCCTTAGTTCTTCTTCGCCGGTTTTTTGCTGTCGACAGCCGCTTTCTTGACCGGTGCATCACCCTTGAAGTCGTTGGCGACCAGCGGCGGTGCATCGACCTGCGGTACGTGACACTGGGTGCAGTTATAGCGGGCCGACGATGCTTCGGGCAGCTTCTGGCCGTCGCGGTTGATAAAGTGGCTGTCGCCCGCCTTCGGCGCATTTTTCTTTTTGAAGTTGGCCGCCGAATGGCAATCCATGCACTGGTTGCCTTCCAGATTGATTTCGTCGAAGTTATCGACGGCATGCGGAATTACCGGCGGCTGTGTGCTGAAAGTACGTGCGACCGGCGCCTGCGTTCCCGGCCTCTTGCCGACGTAAGCTTTGGTTTCAGCCACCGGATCGGGAGCTGCTACATCTATGCCGCGCATCGACGTGGCGCCGTCCGCTGCGATTGCAAGAGCCGAAAAACAGGTTGCCACGGCGGCGATGGTCAATTTCAGAGTTTTGTTCATGATAGGCGCTCCCTCCACGTCAAAGGATAAAGTCAATATTTCCAGGGTGCTTCATTTGTTGCCCGCCGCAGACTGTGGCGTGGCCTGTGCCCCGTTTTCCAACGGGTTGTTGAAGCGCAGGCCGAAGTTGAAAACGTCTTTGGAACATACATCGATACAGCGCCCGCAATTGGTGCAGTTGGCTGCCAGGATGACCGGCCCCCGCACGCCTCCCCCTTTCAGGCCGGGCTTGATGACCTGGGGTTCCGGGCAGACCTCGAAACAGTCCATGCAATCGTTGCAGGCAGTGCGCTTCGTGGCCGATACGCGTACCTGCGACCAGCGGCCGAGCAGGCTGTAGAAGGCGCCGACCGGACACAGACGGCCGCACCAGCCGTTCTTGGTCACGAAGATATCGAACAAAAATACCGCGAGTACGATCATCCACCCCGCACCCACGCCGAAAAACAGGCCACGGTGCAGCATCGATACCGGGTTGATCCATTCCCAGGCGATGCTGCCGGTCAGAACCGAGACAAGCAGCGTCGTGACCAAAATCCAGTAGCGGGTCGCGCGGGAAAGTTGCGCGCCACCCCGGATGTTCAGGCGGCGACGAATCCAGCCTGCCGCATCGGTGACCGGATTGATCGGGCAGACCCACGCGCAAAACGAGCGCCCGCCGACCAGAAAATAGAAAACGAGCACGATGCCGGCGCCGATCAGCCCCATCTTTTCGGGAACGTGGCCGGTGACTAGCGATTGTAGCGTGACGTAGGGGTCGGTCAGAGGTAGAACGCCCAGCGTCAGGCTGTAGGTGAGGTTACCCTTGACGATCCAGACGCCCGCCAGCGGCCCGAGCAGGAACAGCGCGAGAATGCCGAACTGTGCGGCGCGCCGCAGGATCAGCCACTTGTACGCGGCCAGCCAGCCTTTTTCCGCGATGGCGTCGGCGCCGACCTTAATCATCGCGCACCTCCCAAACCGGGTGGGGTGCTCGGCACGCGCGGGCTGCTGCCGATCTTGCCCAGAGCCGGAGGCGTGCCGGGAACGAAGGAGCCGGACATTCCCGGCGGAGTTGGCGGAACTGCCGACGGAGCAGCTTCCGATACCGGTGGAACGACGCTTCCCGGATCGTAGTGATTGGGCAGCGTCATGCCTTCCGGGAGGCGGTCGGGCAGGTCGACCATCTTGCTTTCGTCGATCAACGAATGCCCGGCGGCCTTTTTTTCCTCCCAGCCGATCCGGTAGGTTTTGCTCAGCTCGCCTTTCGCCAGCTTCGGCGGCAAGACCCGGATGGCCGCTTCTTCGAGCACGCCGGCCTTCTCGCACTTGCCGCACCCGGTGCAGGCATCGGAGTGCACGGTCGGCAGGAACATCGCGTGGCGGCCGGTGCGTGTGTTGGGGATAACATCGAGCGTGATCGCTTTGTCGATCACCGGGCAGACGCGATAGCAAACGTCGCAACGCAACCCCAGGAAGTTGAGGCAGGTTTCGTGGTCGACCAGTGTCGCCAGCCCCATGCGGGAATCTGAAATGTCGGTCAGGCCATGATCGAGCGCGCCGGTCGGGCACGCCTTGACACAGGGAATGTCCTCGCACATCTCGCAGGGCAAGGCGCGCGCGGTAAAGAAAGGCGTACCCGTCGCCACCGGGCTTTCCGGCTTGGCGAGTCCGAGAATGTTGTACGGGCAGTCGCGCACACACAAGCCGCAACGGATGCAGGCGCCGACAAAATCGGCTTCGGCAATCGCTCCCGGCGGGCGAAGAGCGAGCGGCGGCAGTGCCTTGGCTTGCTTGGCGTAAAAACCGAGCCCAAGCCCGAGCATACCGACGCCGCAAGCCATTTTTGCGGAGTCGAGAATGAACTGGCGCCGCTTCAGCGATGCTTGCGCGGTGCTGTCGGGGCGGGTTGGCCGGTCGGGAGACATGGTCTTAAACAATATAAAAAAGGCGCCGGAGCCATCAGGTCGAAAAGTCACCGAAGACGGGCGATATGCCGCCCGCTCCGGTCTCTCCTAACCCTTGCTAGTGCCGGCGTACTATCCTCAGGCCTTGACGATCTTGACGGCGCACTTTTTGTAGTCGGTCTCTTTCGAGATCGGGCAGGTGGCGTCCAGTGTCAGCTTGTTGACCAAGCGCATTTCGTCGAAAAACGGGATAAATACCAGTCCGACGGGCGGCTTGTTGCGGCCGCGCGTTTCGACGCGCAAGCTGATCTCGCCGCGCCGTGTGATGGCCTTGACCACGTCGCCGCGCTGGACGCCGCGCTTCTTGGCGTCTTCCGGATTCATGAAAACGACGGCGTCCGGAACCGCTTTGTACAGCTCGGGAACGCGACGGGTCATCGAGCCGGTATGCCAGTGTTCGAGCACGCGACCGGTGCACAGCCAGAGGTCGTATTCGGCATCGGGCGCTTCGGCAGCCGGCTGGTAAGGCAAGGCAAAGATATTCGCTTTACCATCCGGGTTGCCGTAGAACTTCACGCCCTCGCCAGCCTTCACATAGGGATCGTAGCCTTCGCGGAAGCGCCACAGTGTTTCCTTGCCATCGACCACAGGCCAACGCAGACCGCGCGCCTTGTGATAGATGTCGAACGGAGCCAGATCGTGCGCGTGACCGCGACCGAAGGCGGCATATTCCTCGAATAGTCCCTTCTGGACGTAGTAGCCAAAAGCTTCGGATTCGTCGTTGGTGTAGCCCGCCCAAGCGTGGGCGTTGACCGTGGCCGTATCGCCCTTCGGGAACTTGTCGACCACGCCGTTGGCGTAAAGCACATCGTACAGCGTCTTGCCCTTGTATTCAGGGTTCTTTTCGAGCAGAGCCGCCGGCCAGACTTCGTCGGTCTTGAAGCGCTTGGAGAACTCCATGTATTGCCACAGGTCGGACTTGCTCTCGCCCGGCGCCTTGACCTGCTGCCGCCAGAATTGACCACGGCGCTCGGCGTTGCCGTAGGCGCCTTCCTTTTCCATCCACATCGCCGAGGGCAGGATCAGGTCGGCCGACATCGCGGACACGGTCGGGTAGGCATCGGACACGACGATGAAGTTGTCCGGGTTACGCCAGCCGGGATAG
>JACQYA010000194.1 GCA_016208425.1 Betaproteobacteria bacterium | reverse complement strand
GTTCGGCGGCTGGCTGGGGCTGGCCGGCGTCGTCATCGTTCTCGACCAGATCAGCAAATGGGTCGTGCTGGAGACGTTGCGGCCGGGCGACTCGGTGTATGTCGCTCCGTTCTTCAACTGGGTGCTGACCTTCAATCCCGGCGCAGCGTTCAGCTTTCTCTCCGATGCCGGCGGCTGGCAGCGCGGGTTCTTCACCGCGCTGGCGCTCGGCGTGTCGGCCTGGATCGTCGCCATGCTGCGCCGCCATGCCGGCGAATTCCGGCTGTCGCTGGCGCTGGCGCTGATCCTCGGCGGCGCGCTGGGTAACGTCATCGACCGCATCCGTTTCGGCGCCGTCGTCGACTTCGTGCAGTGGCATGCCGCCGGCTACGCCTGGCCGGCGTTCAACGTCGCCGACTCGGCGATTTTCCTCGGCGCGCTGCTGCTGGCGTGGGATCAACTGGCGGCGAAACCTGAGGGCGGTGGCGCGGTCAAACCGGGTCGATCAGGAGACCCGCCATGAATTCCAAGCAACCCGCCAAACACCCCCGCATTCCGCCCGGCCAGCGCCAGGTCGACAATTTCCCGGTGCTCGACCTCGGCATCCGGCCCGGCGTCACGCACGACAACTGGCAGCTCCGCCTGTTCGGTCTTGTGGAACGCGAGGTCTCGCTCGGCTGGCCGCAATTGCTGGCTTTGCCACAAGTCAGGCTGCGCCTCGATTTCCACTGCGTCACCACCTGGTCGCAGCTCGACATGGACTGGGAAGGCGTTCGCGCGCGCGACCTTGTCGCGCTGGCCGCACCCCGGCCCGAAGGGCGCTTCGTCACGCTGCACAGCTACGACGGCTACACGACCAACCTGCCGCTCGCCGCCCTGCTCGACGACGATGTGCTGATCGCGCACAGCTTCGCCGACGCGCCGCTCGCCGACGAGCACGGCGGCCCGGTGCGCCTGATGGTGCCCAAGCGCTACGGCTGGAAGAGTGCCAAATGGCTGCGCGCCATCGAGTTCCACGCCGAAGACCGTCCCGGATACTGGGAGGTGCGTGGTTACCACAACGACGCCGATCCGTGGCGAGAGGAAAGATATAGCGAATGAGCGAGCCAATGGCAGTACTCCCCGCCACCGTACGGCCCGACAGCTATTTGACCCTGCACTACCGCCTGGCCGGAAGCGACGGGACGGAATTCGTCAGCACCTTCGATATGGGGCCGGCGACGCTGCAAATGGGCGGCGGCCAGCTCGCCGGGCCGCTAGCACGCTGTCTTGTCGGCCTCGCCGCCGGCGAGCGCCGCGTATTCGAGCTGCCGGCAGGCGAAGCCTTCGGCGCCCACAACCCGCTCCTCGTCGAACGCATCGCGCGCAGCGCGCTGCCGCCGGAAGTCGAGCTGAAGGAAAACTCGCTGATCGAGTTTGGCGCACCGGACGGCGGCCCGGGCTTTGCCGGCTTCCTGCGCGAGCTTGACGGAACAACGGCTCTTTTCGATTTCAACCACCCGCTCGCCGGCCAGGCGATCCGTTTCGAGATCCAGATCGTCGGCATCATGTAAGGCAGTTGTGCCGCCAGGGATCAGAGGCTGTGAAAATATCTCCGGCACCAGAAAAACCGTCATTCCCGCGCAGGCGGGAATGACGGAACATGGGGGTCGGGGTGTTACCGCTGATCGACGAACCATCATCAATCCATCCAAATCAAATAGCCCCATGCAAATCATTCTCGCCAACCCCCGCGGTTTCTGTGCCGGCGTCGAGCGCGCCATCGCTATCGTCGAGCGTGCGCTGGACAGGTTCGGCGCGCCGATCTACGTGCGGCACGAGGTCGTGCATAACCGCTTCGTCTGCGACAACCTGCGCGCCAAGGGCGCGATCTTCGTCGAAGAACTCGGCGAGGTGCCGGCCGGAGCGACCGTCGTTTTCAGCGCGCACGGCGTCTCCAAGGCGGTGCAGGCGGAGGCCGAACGACGCGGGTTGAAGGTTTTCGACGCGACGTGTCCGCTGGTTACCAAGGTGCACGTCGAGGTCGCCAAGATGCGGCGCGACGGGCGCGAGATCGTGATGGTCGGCCACCGGGGGCATCCCGAGGTCGAGGGGACGATGGGACAAAGCGCGGGGGGCATGTATCTGGTCGAAACGGCGGCCGACGTGAGCCTGTTGCAGGTCGAGACCCCGCAGCAGCTTTCCTATGTCACGCAGACAACGCTGTCGGTCGACGACGCGGCCGGCATCGTCGCGGCGCTGAAAGCGCGTTTCCCCGACATCGAGGGGCCGAAGAAAGACGACATCTGCTACGCCACGCAGAGCCGCCAGGACGCCGTCAAAGAGATCGCCGCAGCCTGCGACGTGGCCATCGTCGTCGGCAGCACCAACAGCTCCAACTCCAACCGCCTGCGCGAAGTGGCCCAGAAGCGCGGCGTGCCGTCGTATCTCGTCGACTCCGCCGCCGAGATCGACCCGGCCTGGCTGGCCGGCAAAGGCCGGGTCGGCATTTCGGCCGGGGCCTCGGCGCCGGAAGTTCTCGTCAGCCGCGTGCTGGAGCGCATCGGAGCACTGTTCCCGGCGCCGGAAATCACCGTTACCGGCGTCGAAGAACAGGTGGTTTTCCCATTGCCGAAAGAGCTGCAGGATCGCTGAAACCGGCCCGTCCGCCACTGGTTCCAAGAAATCTTCCACCGGTCGGTTTATGCTGCGGCTTTGCCCCGAGATGGGCTAGCATTCACCTTACTAAAAGGGAGCGTTTCGATGAAACTACAAACAGGTTTTTCGCTGATCGAAGTGATGATTGCGGTCGCCATCGTCGCGATTCTGGCGGCGGTTGCCGTGCCGTCATACACCGATTTTGTCTTGCGGGGAAACATACCGGAAGCGACGGCCGGGCTGGCTTCCCAAAGAGTGCAGATGGAACAGTTCTTTCAGGACAACCGCACTTATGCCGGAGGCCCCGGATGTGCCGCCGATATTGCCGGCAAGTATTTCGACTTCAAGGCAAACGGTTCGTGTGCGGCCACGGCCTATACGATCACCGCCACCGGCAAGAGCAAGATGGCGGGCTTCAACTATACGATCAACGAGTCCAACGCGAAAACCAGTCCGTTCTCCGGGGCGCCCTCCGGCTGGAGCGCCCACTCGCCGGATAATTGCTGGGTCACCGCCAAGGGGGGGACGTGCTGAACACGGGCATCTACCGGCATGGCCAGAGGGGGTTCACGCTGGTCGAACTGATGATCGCGGTCGCGGTCGTCGGTATCCTGCTGACGCAGGCGGTGCCCAGTTTTTCCGCGTGGATACAGAACGCGCAGATCCGCAACAGCGCCGAAGCCATTCTGAACGGCCTGCAACTCGCCAGGGCGCAAGCGGTACAGAGAAACACCAGCGTCGAGTTCGCGCTGGTCGCCGCCGGCACCGATCCGGTGGCGGCCAACGTCGGCGCAACCGCGTCGGTTAGCGGCACGAACTGGATCGTCAGGAACTACGTTCAACCGCCAGGCGCCAATATCGCCGCCGATTTCATACAGGGGCGTTCCGGGCAGGAGGGATCGAAGAACGCCACCGTCGCGGCCGGGCAAGGCTCGTTCGTATTCACGTCCTTGGGCCGTTTGCTCAACCCGCCGGCGGCCAATGTCAATATCGACGTCGGCAGCGGCAACACCTATACCAACAAGCGGACGATGCGCGTCATCGTCTCGCCGGGCGGGCAGATCCTGATGTGCGACCCGAACAAGGTCGACCCGAGCAACCCGCAGTTCTGCCCGTAAACGAGCCCCTGCCATGAAGCCCAGATCAATTGCCACAGACAAGGCGCAGCGCGGCTCGGTGCTGCTCGAAGCCTTGATCTCCATCCTGATTTTTTCCTTTGGCGTGCTCGGCCTGGTCGGTTTGCAGGCGGCGATGATCGCCGGTGCGGCCGACGCCAAGTACCGTAACGAAGCGGGGTTCTTCGCCAACCGGCTGCTCGGCGAGATGGCGGCGGCCAAGCGCGCCTCCGCCGGCGACCTGGCGCCATTTCTAACCTCGGGGACAAGCTACAACGCCTGGTATGGCGACATCAAGAACACCACCATAAGTTCCGGGGTGCTCGGCTTGCCGGGTGCGGCAACCTACCCGCCAACCGTGGCGATTGCCGCCGGCCCCAGCAACGCCAGCGGACAACCGACGCGCTACGACGTGACGGTCACGGTTCGCTGGAAATCGCCGCAACAGGCATCGGCCGACCCACATAAACACGTAGTCACGGCGTCGATCAGCGCCGATTGAACGATGGCGAGAAAAATGAAATCCACAGACAGCAAAATGATTGCGCACCATCGGGGTTTCGGCTTGGTCGAAATCATGGTCGGCCTGATCGTCGGACTGGTCAGCATGGTCGTCGTGATGCAGGTCTACACCGTGTTTGAAAGCCAGAAGCGCGCCACGACGACGGGCAGCGACGCGCAGACCAACGGCGCGCTGGCGCTCTTTTTGCTCGAACGCGAGGTGCGCGCCGCAGGCAACGGCATCACCGAAGGCGAACCACAAAAATACCCGCCGCTGGCCGGCTGTACGACGCATATTTACGACACGGCCGACTACCTCATCCCCGATCCGGCGAATCCACTCGTCAGCAAGAGTGTTTCGGGCGGAACGGTTTCCAGCATCAGATTGGCGCCCGCCGTGGTCACCGATGGCGGTGGCGGATTGTCCGATAGCCTGACCATCGTGTACGGCACCTCCTCGATTACGGCGCCTTATACGACCAACGGTTACACTCCCGGCGCAACGACGATCTCGCTGTCTGGCTCGGCGGCCGGCATCGGTTTGAACGGGCAAAAGGATATGGTCGCCCTGATCCAGGAAGACACCAACCCGGCCACCAATCCCGCGTATGGCGACAGCAGCAAAAGGAACTACAAGAAGCCGACGACATGCAGCCTGCTGCAGGTAACGTGTCCGGCCTCGCCCACCGGTTGTCCGGCGGTTTTGCCGGTGCCGGCAGGCCGCTACAACATGGCGGGCGGCACCGGCCTGCCCCCGTTTGTCGATGGAACCAAGCTTTACAACCTCGGTCAGCTCAATCTCGTCACCTTCCGCATCAGCGGCAACAATCTCGTCGCCGATGTCAGCAAGTTCGGGATGACGCCCGATGGCGGGGTTGGGACGGCGGTCACCAACCGCACCGATTTTTCGCCGCTGGCGTCGAACATCGTCAACATGCAGGTGCAGTATGGCGTCGATACCGGCAACGATGGTGTGGCGGACTGTAAAACGAACGCGGCGGCCTCCGCCCTGACGGCAGCCGATGCCGACGCTGTTGCCGACGCCTGGGTGGACGCCACCGGCCGCTGGGCAAACAACGGCTCCACGTCGCCATCGCAGTTCGACGATCTGCGCCGCATTCGCGCCGTGCGCATCGGCCTGGTGGCGCGTGGCGGCGTCAAGGCCAAAAATACCGCCGACGAGCCTTGCAACGCGGTCGCGCCGGTCATCCACTGGGATTCCGGCCCGGACATGACGCCCGATCTGAGCACCCT
Organism: Betaproteobacteria bacterium; assembly: GCA_016208425.1. Lineage (GTDB taxonomy): Bacteria > Pseudomonadota > Gammaproteobacteria > Burkholderiales > Rhodocyclaceae > JACQYA01. Next base: position 7,228 of record JACQYA010000194.1, on the reverse strand, counting down.
CGCCGACTGGCGGTGCTACCGCTACAAGGTTTATCAGACCACGATACCGGTCAGAAACGCGCTCTGGAGCAGCACGATGAACCCGGCCAGTTCGGCCAGTTGCGGATTGAGAGACCCGTCATGAGCGAAAACATCAGCTTGAGCCGTCAGGCACGGCCTATAGCGGACACACGTCGCTGTGGGAGCGGCCTCGGCCGCGATTTGCCGGCCGGCCTTCTTCCCGCGCCCAATCGCGGACGAGGCCGCTCCCACAAGATGGCGGGGGTTCCGCGCGATCATTTCGACCGTTTCGCGCAACGGGGCGCCGTCCTCTTTTTCACGTTAATCGCCCTGGTGGCGATGACGCTGGCCGCGCTGGCGATGGTGCGTTCGGTCGATACCGGCAACCTCGTGGCCGGCAATATCGCGCTCAAACAGGGCGCGATACAGGAAGCGGACATCGCCATGAACAAAGCTTTTTCTTGCTTGGACAGCGGCGGCGTGCTCCTCGGCTCGGCGCTGGGCACCACCGTCACCACATGCAACTACTATTCCACCTTGCAGGCGGATGTGAACAAGCCTTTCGGCATTCCCGATGTGCTTGAATCTGCGGTCGGGGCACTCGATCCGGTGACCGGCAATACCTCGGCCTACGTCATCGAACGCATGTGCACCACCACCGGCGCCTGGAATGCCGCGACCTGTGTCGAAAGCCCGTTCGGCAAGGCGGAGGCGGCTGGCGATAGCCATTTGCCCGAAAAGCAAACCCCGCCGCAGGCGCTGTATCGCATCAGTATCAAGGTGTCCGGGCCGCGCAACGTGGCCGCCTACAGTCAAATGGTCATGAACGCCGGATTTTGAAAGGCGCCATTCCGTGCCCGACACGGAATCTATGTGCGCCGCCCCGGATTCCCGCATTCGCGGGAACGACGGCCAGAGCAAGGAGTCGAGAAATGAAAATGCGCCACAAACCACGCAACGAAAGCGTCCGTTTGCCTGCCTGCAGACTGTTTCTGGCCGGCTATGCGGCATTTGGCCTGTCTTCCCCCGCCCACGCCGTGTGTACGCCCACCGCGACGGCAGCCTGCTTGGCCAACCAGCCGATCCAGTCGGTCACGACCCTCGTCAAACCCAACGTGATGGTGCTGCTCGACAACTCGGGGAGCATGTCGTGGGATTTCATGCCGGACAGCGCCTACGTCGGCACCAGCAGTAATTGCCGCATGAACTCGCGGTTCAACACCATCTATTACAACCCGAATTTCAATTACACGGCCAGCCGGCCAACGACTGCGTATGTCTATCCGAACTACGTCAACCCCACGCAGATGGCCAACCAACCCTTTACCCGCGCAGCCGTCGATCCCTTCCACCCCTATATCCAGCATCTCAATGCCAATTACCGGGATTTGAGCGGGAATAATTTTTGCGCGATGGGCGGCACCACCGCTTTGGTGCCGCAGTCCAACGGTTCTTACGGGACGTGCTCCACCGGTTCCGCCACGACGAACCAGAACGCGCAACCGGCCTATTACTACAGGTGGAATGGCGCCGGAAATCCGGCTACCTGCCTGGCAAACGGCAATTACACCAAAGTGGTGGTCGGCGCCACCTCGTGCGACGGACAGACCCCCCTTGCCCCCGGCGAGACCACCAAATGCCCGACCGGCGCCGACGAGCGACAAAATTTCGCCAACTGGTACAGCTATTTCCGCACCCGCATGTGGATGATGAAGTCGAGCCTGGCCACCGCGTTTGCGCCCCTCGACGACAAGTTCCGCGTCGGCCTTTATCCGATCAACAAGCTGACGTACTACTCCACTGTACTCCCGCCCAGCGGCTCGACCTACCAGTGGCGCGCGTCGCAGAACATCGGCGATTTCAGTGCCGGCGTCAGCGGTGGCGAACCGGCCAACACGCTCAAGGGCGACTGGTATTTCAAGCTGTTCAAGGTCGCCAGCGGTGGTTCCACGCCGACGCGCACCGCGTTGCGGGATATGGGCAAATACTATTCCGGGAACGCGGTAGCCGATTTGAGCGGCGATCCGCTGCAATATTCCTGCCAGAAAAATTTCACGATTCTGGCCACGGACGGCTACTGGAACGGGGCAGACCCCTCGGTGGGCGACGGGGACAAGAACGTGCCGGCGACGATGCCGATCAAGCAGGGCAACTCGGTCTATATCCCCGGCGATACCGGCCTGACGCCGAGTGCACAGTTTCCGCGCCCCTATTACGAAGGCTCCAGTTCCAGCAGCAACTCGATGGCCGATGTCGCGATGTATTACTGGATCAACGATCTGAGAACCAGCGGCAGTGTTTCCGCGAACAACGTGCCGGCGACGGCCAACGATCCGGCCTACTGGCAGCACATGAATACCTTTACCCTCGGGCTGGGCGTCAGCGGCACGCTGGCTTTTCCCGACGATCTGGCCGCCCTGCAATCCGGGGCGAAAAACTGGCCGGTTCCCGCTGCCGATTCGCCAAAAGCCATCGACGATTTGTGGCACGCCGCCATTAACGGGCGCGGCCAGTATTACAAGGCGACCAACCCGGCGACGCTGGCCAGCGGCCTGGCCAGCGCGCTGAAAGCGGTGACCGATGCGCCGACCTACGGCGTCGGGCCGTCGTCTTCGACCAGCGACTTCAAGTCGCCCGATCAAGACGATTACACGACCTACGCCACCTCCTACCGCATCATCAACTGGTCTGGCGACGTCAAGAAATACGCGGTAGACCGCACTACGGGGATGAAGACGGGAACGCCGTTGTGGTCGGCGGCGAAGCAACTGGACATGATGGTCAACCCCGGCCTTACGTCGGCGGTCAGTCCGACGGCTTATCAGAACCGGAAGATCGTGACGCGGACCGAAGCCGGTGCAGCCGTCGATTTTACCTATGCGACGCTGTCGGCCGACCAGAAGACGGCGCTATGTTACAAGCTCTCGCCGGGAACCGGCGCCTGCGTTGCGGGAGATAGCTCGCTGGTAGACTACCTGCGCGGCGACGCGACATACGAAGGCGATTACGGGATCGGTATCGCCCGCTTCCGCAATCGGCGCGATGCGACCGAGGCAAACTATTACAAGCGCGATCTTCTGGGTAGCATCGTCAACGCCGGGCCGGCTTACGTCGCCACCGAGAAATTCAGCTACCAGGAAAGCTCGGACCCGGGCTACGACGCTTTCAAAACGAGCAAGAAGAACCGCGCCCCGACCCTGTATGTGCCGGCCAACGATGGCATGGTGCATGCGCTGGATGCTTCCACCTCCCCCACGGGCGGCAACGAAATCTGGGCCTATGTTCCGAGCTTTGTCATTCGGACGGGAAACGACGAAAACGGCAAGGAAAAAGGGCTGCGCGCGTTGAGCTATCAGGACAGCGGTGCCCCGCCCTACAACCAGCATTATTATGTGGATGCCACACCGGAAGTCGGATCGGTCGATTTTGCCCGCACCGGCGGCCCGGTCACACCCTCCTCACCCTCCGGCAACTGGCGAACGATTCTGGTCGGAGGCCTGGGCAAGGGCGGCAGGGGCTATTATGCGCTTGACGTAACGACGCCGGCGACCGGCGCCGACGCAAAAACCAAGGTCTTGTGGGAATTCCCCGGCGCGAACGACATTGTCAACAAAGCGCGGATGGGCTATTCCTATGGTCGGCCGATCATCGCTAAAACCTATGGTTACGGCTGGGTCGTGATACTTCCCTCGGGTTATAACAATGACGATGGCTATGGTTACGTCTTCGTGCTCGACGCGCAGACGGGCGCCTTGAAGGAGACCCTGCAAACGACGACGACGGCGCCGGGAATGGCGCATATCACGACGCTGGTGAAATTCAACAACAAGTATGTGACGCAAGTTTACGGCGGCGATCTGAGCGGCAATGTCTGGCGTTTCGATTTCGGTTCGCCGGCTCTCTCGCCCAGGGTCTCGCAGATATTCTCGTCGTCGAGCAGCACGCCGATCGCGTCGGAAGTTACCGTGGCGGTCGACGGCAATGACGGTAGTCGCTGGGTATTCTTCGGTACCGGGCAGTACCTGGACGTCCCGGATCGGGCAACCACCGGCACGCAGTATCTGGTGGCGTTGCGCGATGGATCGGCGGGAGCCCCGCGCACGACGCCTGCTGGCGCGGTAGCGTTGTCCTCGCTAACCGCTGTTTCCAGCCTGATCGGCGGGGTGGCGAGCGCGCCTTCGGGCTGGAAATACGCCTTGCCAACCAGCGGCGAACGCATCGCGAGCAAACCGCTGGCCGATTTGAGAACGGTCGTTTTTGCGTCGCTGATTCCGACCACCGACCCTTGCTCTCCGGGCATCGCCAGTTATATATACGGGCTGGAATACAGCACCGGAGCCAGTCGGCTGAAGGAAGGCGGCACTACGATAGCCAGCAAGTACATGTCCACCGGCACTTCCGGCCTCTCGTTTCAGACGACCGGCAAGACGGCAAGCTCCAGCGGTACGCCTCAGCTAGTGGGCTTCACCCCGGAAGGTCAGGCGATTTCTTTGGGGCTGGATACCAGCAAAATCTACTCCGGCACCCGGCATGTGGGCTGGCGCGAGCTGTTGAACGAGTATTGAGCGGCGCACCTTGGTGTGCGGCGAGCCGGAAAATAGAGGTTTCAAAGAACGGCCTTCGCTGCTAAAATACCGACCCTGCAAGCGATTGATGGCTTGAAGTGCCGCTGTAGCTCAGTTGGTAGAGCAGCGCATTCGTAATGCGAAGGTCGCCAGTTCGATTCCGGCCAGCGGCACCAGTAGATTCAAGCACTTAGCCAGACTCTCAAGGTCTGGCTTTTTGCTTTCCGGCTTTCGTGTAACCGGTTTGTAACCGGGTTTCACCAATCGCCCCTTTTTCTATCGGCGGAATAGTCGGACGGGTCAGTCGTTGCGATTGCCGCAACGGTTCGCCGGTTTCAGACCCTATCGTTCAACCTGTGGATGATCGCCCAAAGCTCAGGATCGGCGTCGGGCGGCGCTTCTTGGTTGCCGTCAACCATGAGGTGCTTCACTAAGCGGTTAATCTCGTCGCGGTCGGCCTGCGAAAGCTCGCTATCGGGGGGCTTGATGGTCATCCGTTGTTCGGCCTGGGCCAAGATTCGTTTTGTCGCGTAGGTGCTCATGTTGAAGTCCCCTCATCAATGATCGCTTGCAAGTCTTCTTCGGTCATGGCGGCAAGCTCTGCCTGACTAACTCCAAGAATCTGCGCCAACTGCTCGATGCTCGCCTCTTTCAAGTCCTTTGGCAGCGGGGCAAGGTTCATCTTCTGCTCGATAGCGCGCAGCAGGCGCTTGGTTCCGGTTGTCATAACAACGCCCCCTGCTTTCTGACGAACTGCATTGCCCACTCTTCACCTGGTGCGGTCTTCAGCGGGTTTGAGATATGGTTTCGGACAATGACGCTAGTTTCGTAGATAGACGATTCACCGCGACCATGATCCACCAGAAACTTTGCCAACTCAGTGATTGCCCCCCAGACGACGGGCACCTGGCAGAGAGCGACGGCGGTCTCGGCGGCACGGTCAAGGATTTCCTCAACGTGCTTGTCGTCGAAGTAATGCGCTGCCGCCTTGCCTGCGATGACAGCATCCGTTGATGCTGCCGGGTGCCAACGTATGCTCGGTGCCGATAAGTTTTCGCCGTTGAAGATTACCTCCGCTGCCGCTCCTGCGAAACTCACAAGAAGAATAGCCCATGACCGTCTGGCTTGATCGGCCCATTCCTTTTCGGTTGCCGTGCTTTGGGCCGGGAAAGAAATATCCTCGATTTCCTCAATAGGCAGCATCTCGCGGGTGCTGTTCGGGCCAACAAACCCAGTCCAGCTATGCCCGTCCTTCCATATTTTCGCCCGGCCAAAGTCATTCACGCCGGGTAGGATTTGGCAGAAAACAGCATGCCCGCCTTCATGGAAAGCGACTCCCAACTCTTCATTCGTTGGCGGCGCGATGCGTGCCGGTTGCGGTATCGCGACGGCTGGCGTCGTGTGTTGCCGCCTGAGAGATACCGCCCAATCCTCAAAGGGCGACGGGATTTTGCCGGGGATGAATTGTCGGACGATCACGCCGGTCTCGAAGATGTTTGCCTTGTTGCGTCCGTTGTCGTTCAGGAATTCGGCGACGCCCTTGATCGATTTCCAGACTTGCGGCATGCAACAAAGGAATCCGGCTATCTCGGCGGCTTTGTCGAGTATGGCTTGCTGGTGCTCGGCGGGCCAATAGTGGGAAGCGTCGAAAAGAGCATACCGCTCGTCTGACTCGCCGGTATGGTGGAGGCGAATGCTCGCTGCGGAAATATCGGCGTTTTCCCAAACGGAAACGGCGGCGCTACCGGCATATTGGACAAGGATGTTGCCCCACATTTCGCGAGCCTGAAGCTCCCAGTAATACGGCATGGTGCTATCGAACTTTGGATACCAGTCTTCCTTCGGCACAGGCGGGCCATCGTAGTTCTGCACTCGGCCAGTCCAGACGCCATCCCCCTCATCTCGAATTGATACGCGCCCCAGTCCATCGGAGCAATTCAGGATGTGGCAAAAGACAGCATGGCCAGCTTCGTGAATGGCGATACCTTTTTCGGGGTAAGTGACTGGCTTAATCCGTCCGGGCTGGCCGAGTACGCCGATCACGTTATTCATTTCGATTTCCTTCACTTCTTCGTTGCGAGCCACTGTTCGACAGCCTCTAGGCGTTGCAGCACTTCGCCCTGCTCAATCAGGCGAGACTGTGCGACAAGAAGATCCATGATCGCCTTGGCGTCGTCCGTGTTCAGGCGTCCGGTCGCGGCGGCGGTGACTACCTGCAAACCCTTGTCGACAAGGGTTGCGTCTGTGGCCATCGGCAGAGAAACGTTGTCGGACGTGGGTTTTAAGGCCGGAATGCAGCGGTCAAGGATCAGCTTCGTGGCCTGCATATCGCCGTCTTGGGCAAGCTGGATCACGTTGGCGACGATGCCGGGAAGGGCTGCGTCGACTTGCTGCCTGAATTTTCCGCGAGCTGTGATACCGGGTGGCTTGCCCTTGGGGTTGCCGCTTTGGCCTTTTTTGAACGTCATGATATTTCAACCTGAAAATGCAAGCGGGTGTCGGGCTTTCAGCTTGCCGCACGGATAGCGCGGTTGATCCTTTCGCGTAGCCGCTTGAACTGCCTGCCGGAAATTTTCCCGGCTATCTTCGCGTCCAGTGCCTTGCTCAACAGCGCCACCAAAGCATCGGCCTTCTTCGGCTTGCATGCCTTCGGCTTGAACGAC
>JACQYA010000026.1 GCA_016208425.1 Betaproteobacteria bacterium | reverse complement strand
GCCGACGACCGCGCGCACTGGCAGGAGCAGGCCGGGAAACTGCTGGCCGACGACGCGCGCTGGCGGGATAGCCTCGGGCTGGCCGACGAGCGCGTCGAAGAAGGCGAAATGCGCCTGGAGGCGCAGCGCGAACGTTTGCCGCTGGCCGAAGAAGCGCACGCCAGCTCGCAGGACGAGGTCAACCGCCAGCGCGCCGGCATGGCGCTGGTCGAACAGCGCTTGCACGTCGAGCAGGCCAATCGCAGCCATGCCCAGCGTTCCTTGCAGATCATCGCCGGGCGGCGCGACCGCCTGGCGCAGGAGCGCGAAGCGCTGCCGGCGCCCGACAGCGCCGAGTTCGAGCGCAAGCAGGAGGAACTGGCCGGCTTGCGCGAGCGGATCGCCGAAATGCAGGGGCGCCTGACGGCGCAGCAGCAGGAACTGCCGCGTTTCGAGCAACAGCGCCGGGAAGTGCTCGCCGAAGTCCAGCATGCGCAAAAGGAGCGCGCCGAGGCGCACGCCCGCCGTGTCGCGCTGGAGCAACTGCAACAGCGCGTGCAGGGCGACGGCGAGCTAGGCGACTGGCTGCGCCGGCACAAGCTGGAGCATCGCCAGCCCTTGTGGAAATCGCTGCATGTCGAGGCCGGCTGGGGCGATGCGGTCGAAGCCGTGCTGCGCGAGCGGCTGGGCGCGCTGCCCGCCGACGCCGCCGACCCGGCCTGGAGCCGCGACCGGCCGGCGAGCAAGCTGACCTTGCTGTTGCCGGCGGCTGGCGCCGCCGCCGGAGCATCTGCCAGCTTCAGCGCCGACCGCCTGCTGGCGCGCATCCGCTGCGACGATCCGAAATTCTCCGCCATCCTCGCCGACTGGCTGGCCGACGTATCGACCGCGCCCGATCTGGCGTCGGCGCTGGCGCGTCGCGGCCAACTGACGGGCGCCGCCCGCACGGTGACGCCGGGCGGCGACATCGTCGGCCGACAAAGCGTCACCCTGTTCGCGCCCGACGCCGGCGAGCATGGCCACGGCCTGCTGGAGCGCCAGAACGAGATCGAAGCGCTCGGCGCGACCATCGCGCAGCGCCAGGAAGCCGTCGAACAGGCGCAAGACCGGCTCGCCGAAATCGAAACGCGCATGAGCGACGCCCAGGAAGCGCTGCACGAGGCGCGCCAGGAGTTGAGCGAGCGGCAGGATAGGGCGCACGCGATCCAGGTCGAAACGCTCAAGCTGTCGCAGGCGCTCGACCGCTTCCGCGAGCGGCAGGCGCAGATCGACGACAGCCTGGCCGAGATGGCGGTCGAGGAGGAGGGCGAGAACGAGCGGCTGTTCGTCGCCGACGAGGCGCTTGCCGCCTTGCGCGAGGAAGCCGGCAGCTTGCAGGCTGGCGTCGACAGCGCCAAGGCCGTTTTCGAGCGCACCGAGCGTGCTCTGCGCGGCGGGCGCGAGCAGCTCGGCAACATCGAGCGCGAGCTGCGCGAGGCGCAGTTCGCGCAGCGCGAGTGCCGGAACAAACTGGAAGAGATCGCCAGCACGCGCGAGCTGGCGCGCAAACAGATGGAACGCATCGCCGACGAGCTGGCGCGCTGCACCGACAGCTCGGTGGCGCTGCAAGCCGAGGATCTGGAGCCGAAGCTCCAGGACGCGCTGGCGCACCGGGTGGCGCGCGAACATGCGCTGGCGGCCGCGCGCGACGCGCTGGAAGCGGCGACGGCGGCGCTGCGCGCGCTGGAAGAGCAGCGCATGAAGGTCGAGCAGAGCCTGAATCCGCAGCGCGAGCGGATCAACGAGCTGAAACTCAGGGAGCAGGCCGCGAGCCTCAACGTCGACCAGTTTGCCCTTCAGCTGGCCGACGCCCAAGCCGACGAGCAGGCGCTCGCCCAGGATTTGGCCGGCGCCCGCCCCGGCGCGCTGCAAAGCGCCATCGTCTCGCTACAGCGCTCGATCGAAGCGCTGGGCGCGGTCAACTTGGCGGCGCTCGATGAGCTGGAATCGGCGCGCGAACGCAAGGGTTATCTCGATGCGCAGTCGGAAGACCTGAACCAGGCGATGGAAACGCTGGAAAACGCGATCCGCCGCATCGACCGCGAAACGCGCGACCTGTTGCAGGTCACCTACGATACGGTGAACCGCAATTTCGGCGAGCTGTTCCCCATCCTCTTCGGCGGTGGCGACGCGCGGCTCATCATGACCGGCGACGAGATACTCGATGCCGGCGTACAGGTCATGGCGCAGCCGCCGGGCAAGAAGAATTCGACGATTCATCTCCTTTCTGGAGGCGAAAAGGCGCTGACCGCGATCGCGCTGGTCTTTTCGATGTTCCAGCTCAACCCGGCGCCTTTCTGCCTGCTCGACGAGGTCGACGCGCCGCTCGATGACACCAATACCGAACGCTTTTGTGCGATGGTTCGGCGCATGTCGGCGCAAACGCAGTTCTTGTTCATCAGCCATAATAAGATCGCGATGGAAATGGCGCAGCAACTGGTTGGCGTGACGATGCAGGAATCGGGCGTTTCGCGTATCGTCGAGGTGGATATGGCAGAGGCTTTGCGCTTGCGCGAGCAGCTTGTTTAGGAAATTCTATGACCGCTATGACCGAACTCCAGATGGGTTTGATCGGCTTGGGCGCGCTCGCCGTGGTCGGTGTACTGGCCTACAACAAATGGCAGGAAAGCCGGCACCGCAAGATTGCCGAGCGGATGACGGGCGGCCGGCACGCCGACGTGCTGCTCGGCGAGGCTGCGAGAGAATCGGCGAGAGATGCCGTACCAGATGCCGCGGCACGCGACAATGATCGCGTCGATGCTGCCAGGGCTGCGGCGCCTTACCGGGAGCTTGATCTTCCGGGCGGGGCACCGCAGATTCATGCGCGCGTCGGCGGCCAGCGCGTCGAGCCCGTGTTGCGCGTAGGTACGCTGGGCGGGGAACCCAAAGAATCGGCAAGCGGAACGGAGCGCCGGGTCGGCGAGCCGGCGTCTCCGGCGGCTGGTGTGTCCCGGCCGGTGGCCGAACACGTGCGGGTCGAGCGCGCCGTCTCCGATGCGCCCGCCGAGACCGGAAGCGCAAACGGCGCCAAGGAAGCCGGTTTTCCCTTCCATCTGCTCTCGCCGCAGATCGACTACATCGCCAGCTTCGAAGCCATCCGGCCGGCGTCCGCGCAGCAGATTCTGGAATCGCAGCAGGATTTTCTGGCGCGCGTGCGCAAGCCCATCCACTGGCTTGGCTACAGCGAGCAGAGCCAAGAGTGGCAGCCGATTATTTGCGACGGGCAGAGCGAATACCGTCTTTTTTGCGTCGCGCTTCAACTCGTCGACCGCAGCGGCTTGCTGCGCGAAGGAGATTTGTCGGTATTCCACCTCGCCATGCAGGATCTGGCCGAGGAACTGATGGCCGTGGTCGACTTGCCGACGCGCGACCACGTGCTGGAAACGGCGGCGCATCTGGACCGGTTCTCCGCCGGCGTCGATATTCAGATCGGCCTCAACGTGGTCAGCCAGGGTCAGACGTTCGCCGGGACTAAGCTGCGCGCGCTGGCCGAAGCGGCGGGCATGAGTTTCGACAACGAAGGCCATTTCGTGCGGCGCGACGACGAGGGCAAGGTGCTTTATCGCTTGGTCAACGAAGCCGAGACGGGCTTTGCGGCGGATACGATCAAAACGTTGAGCACGCATGGCGTAACGTTCCTGCTCGACGTGCCGCGCGTCGCGCACGGCGACCGCGTCTTCAACCAGATGCTCGATCTGGCGCGGCGTTTTGCCGAGGCCTTGCACGGCGTACTGGTCGACGACAATCGCCGGCCGCTTTCGGAAGGCGAACTCGAACCGATCCGCCGCCAGATCGGCGAGTACCAGGCGGCGATGGCGTCGCGCAACCTCCCGGCGGGCGGGCATCTGGCGCACCGCCTGTTTTCCTGATTGATTTCCCGTCGGATAGCCCGCATGAGCATTGCCGAACGCGCGAAGGAGTTGCGCGCCGAGATCGAGAAGCACGACCTGCAGTATTACGTGCTCGACGCGCCGCTGGTTCCCGACGCCGAATACGACCGCCTGTTCCGCGAGTTGCAGGCGATAGAGGCCGGACACCCGGAACTGGTAGGCCCAGATTCGCCGACGCAACGGGTGGGCGCGGCGCCGCTTCCGGAGTTTTTGCCGGTCGCGCACCGCACGCCGATGCTGTCGCTCAACAACGCGTTCTCCCCGGCCGAGGTCGAAGCTTTCGACCGGCGCGTGCGCGACGGGCTGGAGGCTGGTGACGAGGTCGAGTATTCGGCGGAGCCGAAGTTCGACGGGCTGGCGGTCAGCCTGGTTTACGAAGAGGGCATATTCGTGCGCGGCGCCACGCGCGGCGACGGCAATACCGGCGAGGACGTGACGCCGAATCTGCGCACTGTCGGCAACCTCCCGCTGCGCTTGCAAGGCGGCAGCTCGCCCCATGTGCTGGAAGTGCGCGGCGAAGTGCTGATGCTGCGCGGCGACTTCGACCGCCTGAACGCCCGCCAGCGCGAGAGCGGCGAAAAGGAGTTCGTCAACCCCCGTAACGCGGCGGCCGGCAGTCTGCGCCAGCTCGATTCGCGGGTTACGGCGCGGCGCTCTTTGCGTTTCTTCGCCTATGGCGTCGGCGCGTTTGACGGAGCGGGTTTACCGGCCACCGATCACACGCATTCGGCGCTGCTCGACCGGCTCATCGCCTGGGGTCTGCCGGTCGCCGCAGAGCGGCGCCGCGTGCGCGGGCTGGCCGGCCTGCTCGCCTATTACGCGGAGATCGGCGACAAGCGCGCCGCCCTGCCTTACGACATCGACGGCGTAGTTTATAAGGTGAACGACCTGGCCGCGCAGGAACAGCTCGGCCATGTTTCGCGCGCGCCGCGTTTCGCCATCGCGCACAAGTTCCCGGCCGAGGAAGCGGTGACCGAGCTGCTGACCATCGACATCCAGGTCGGGCGTACCGGCGCGCTGACGCCGGTGGCGCGGCTGGCGCCGGTTTTCGTGGGCGGCGTGACGGTGACCAACGCCACGCTGCACAACGAGGACGAGGTCAGGCGCAAGAACATTCATATCGGCGATACCGTCGTCGTCCGCCGCGCCGGCGACGTGATTCCCGAAGTCGTCCGCGTCGTCCCCGAAAAGCGACCCATCCTCGCGCCCGAATTCGTTATGCCGAAGAGCTGTCCGGTCTGTGGCTCGCACGTCGTGCGCGGCGACGATGAGGCGGTGGCCCGTTGTAGCGGCGGTCTGGTCTGCCCGGCCCAGCGCAGGCAGGCGCTGCTGCATTTCGCGTCGCGGCGGGCGATGGATATCGAAGGTTTGGGCGACAAGCTGGTCGAACAGCTTGTCGACGGCGAACTGGTGCGCACGCCGGCCGATCTTTATCGTTTGCGTTTGACGGCCGTGAGCAATCTTGAGCGCATGGCCGAGAAATCGGCGGGCAATCTGCTGGCCGCCATCGAGAAAAGCAAACGGACGACGCTGGCGCGTTTCATCTACGCACTGGGCATTCGCAACGTGGGCGAAACGACGGCCAAGGATCTGGCGCGTCACTTCGGCAGCCTGGATCGCCTGCTGGCGGCCGACGAAGCTCGGTTGTTGCAGGTAAACGATGTTGGCCCGGTGGTCGCGCAATCCTTGCGCCAGTTTTTCGGCGAGCCGCACAATCTGGATGTGGTCGAGCAGTTGCGCGCGGCCGGCGTAGTTTGGGGTGAGGGTGAAGCCGCCCCGACGGCAACCAGCGCGATTGTCGGCAAGACTTTCGTACTGACCGGAACGTTGCCGTCGCTGACGCGCGATGCGGCCAAGGCGTTGATCGAAGCCGGAGGCGGCAAAGTCACCGGCTCGGTGTCGAAGAAAACCGATTTTGTCGTTGTCGGCGCGGAAGCCGGTTCCAAGCTCGAAAAGGCGCAGGAACTCGGGGTCGCGGTGATCGACGAGGAGCAGTTGCGGGAACTACTGAATAAAAAGGGAGCGTTACATTGAAGAAAGTCCGCAAAGCCGTTTTCCCCGTCGCCGGTCTCGGGACGCGCTTCTTGCCGGCGACCAAGGCCAGCCCAAAGGAAATGCTGCCCATCGTCGATAAGCCCTTGATCCAGTACGCGGTGGAAGAGGCGGTGGCGGCGGGCGTCACCGACATGATCTTCGTCACCGGGCGCAGCAAGCGGGCTATCGAGGATCATTTCGACAAGGCCTACGAGCTGGAAAACGAGCTGCTGCTCAAGAACAAGACGGAGATGCTGGAAATCGTCCGCAACCTGCTGCCGAAGAGCATCAACTGTATCTATATCCGGCAGCCGGAAGCGCTCGGCCTCGGGCATGCGGTGCTGTGCGCCAAGCCGGTGATCGGCGACGAGCCTTTTGCAGTGCTGCTCGCCGACGATCTGCTCGACGGCGACCCGCCCGTGCTGAAACAGATGACCGATACCTACGACTATTACCGCTGTTCGGTGATCGGCGTGCAGGACGTGCCGCGCAGCGATACGCGCAGCTACGGTATCGTCAAGTCCAGTTCGGTGGCCGAACGCCTGGAACGCATTCAAGGCATCGTCGAAAAGCCGCAACCGGAAGAGGCGCCGTCGACGCTGGCGGTGGTCGGGCGCTATATCCTCACGCCGCGCATCTTTCATCATCTGGAGACGGTCACGCCCGGTTCGGGGGGCGAGATCCAGTTGACAGACGGCATCGCCGCGCTGCTCAACGAGGAGCAGGTGCTGGCTTACCGTTACGCCGGAACGCGGTACGATTGCGGTTCCAAGCTGGGTTACTTGCAGGCGACCGTGGTGTTTGGCCGGCGCCATCCCGATGTCGGCGCCGATTTTTCCAACTATTTGCTGGATCTGGACAGAACATGACTGAAATTCAGGAAGCGGAGGACATTTTAGCCTCCGCCGAGCTTATCCATTCGGCCGAGGCCGTCGCCGCAGCCGTCACCCGCATTGCCGGCGAGATCGCGGAGAAGCTGCGCGACAGCAACCCGGTGCTGCTCTGCGTGATGAGCGGCGGCGTGCCGTTTGCCGGGCAACTGATGACGCAACTGCGGTTCCCGCTCGATTTCGATTATCTGCACGTCACGCGCTACGGGCAGGACACCGCAGGCGGCGCCTTGTCCTGGCGCTCCGCTCCCTGGATTTCGGTCAAAGGGCGTACCGTGCTGGTGGTCGACGACATCCTCGACGAAGGGCTGACCCTGGCGGCCGTCGCCGAACGCATGCTGAAACTCGGCGCCACCGAGTGCTTTACGGCGGTGGCGGCGGAAAAGCTGAACGGCAAGGAGAAACCGATACGCGCCGATTTTGTTGCGCTCACCGTCCCGGATCGCTTCGTCTTCGGCTTCGGCATGGACGTGCGCGGCACCTGGCGCAACCTGCCGGCCATCTACGCGCTTAAGGAGTCCTGATATGCTCGCCATTATCGGCGGTAGCGGTCTGACGCAGTTGGCCAATCTCGACGTATCGCATCGCGAGGTGGTTCGTACACCTTACGGCGAGCCTTCCGGCCCGATTACTTTTGGTCAGATCTGCGGTTCGCCGGCAGTTTTTCTCGCCCGTCACGGTTACGGCCATACGATTCCGCCGCATGAGGTCAACTATCGGGCCAACCTCTGGGCGCTGTCGAAGTGCGGGGCTCTGGGCATCGTTTCGGTCGCTTCGGTCGGCAGTATACGCGCCGATCTCAAGCCCGGAGATGTTGTCGTCCCGCACCAGATCATCGACTACACATGGGGTAGAAAAGCGACCTTTCACGAAGGGCCGGACTGCAAGGTCACGCATATCGACTTTACCGACCCCTACGACAAAATTTTGCGCCAGAAGCTGCTTGACGCCGCAGGCGTCGTCGGTATAGCGGTCACCGCTTCGTCCGTCTACGCCGCAACGCAAGGGCCGCGCCTCGAAACAGCCGCCGAGATCGACCGCCTGGAACGCGATGGCGCCGACGTGGTCGGCATGACGGGCATGCCGGAGGCAGTACTGGCGCGCGAGCTGGATATTCCCTACGCGGCGATCAATCTGGTCGTCAACTACGCCGCAGGCCGCGCCGACAGCCGCGACGGTATCAGTTTCGAAGCGATTGAAAGCGTATTGCACCAGTCGATGGTCGGCGTTCGGGCGATCATCGAACAGGTGGTCGGCTGCAATGCTCTGGGCGGTGCATCTTCATGAGCCCATCCAAGAGTTGGGATAATGGGGGCAATTCTGGATGTTTTGGCCGAATATTCGAAATCTTTGTTGCAATGGCTGGCGGACTGGTCTATAGTTCGCCCCCTCGCAGCACGGTAGGTCTCAGGGCAGGAACGAGGCCGACAAGTTTGGATCGAAACAGTGTTGACGGGGCGAAAAGAAGTTCGCTATAATTCGCCCCCTCGCAACACAGCCCGCCAAGCAGAGCACGTAACGGCAGGTAGGTTTTTGAGAAAATATGTTGACGAGGAGACGGAGAATTTGCTAAAATCTCCCCTCTTTACCGGACGCGGGGTGGAGCAGTCTGGCAGCTCGTCGGGCTCATAACCCGAAGGTCACAGGTTCAAATCCTGTCCCCGCAACCAAGCAGTGCGCTCTTTAAAAATCAGACAACCGATAGGTGTGGGTTCTTGGTCTAGTTGTATCTGCTTCGGCGGATCGCGACAAGATGAAGCAGCTCGCACAGATGTAAAACTTTGCGGATTTGGAGAGATCCGGATCTGCAAGACGTCAAGCGAGAGTTTTAAAACAGGCATTGAACTGAAGAGTTTGATCCTGGCTCAGATTGAACGCTGGCGGCATGCCT
>JACQYA010000045.1 GCA_016208425.1 Betaproteobacteria bacterium | reverse complement strand
TGGCGCCGAGGATTTCCCGGTAGCCATCGGCGCGGATGCCGGAGACGGCCAGCACGGCACGCGAGGCCACGCGACCCTCTTGCCGGCTCTTGATGGACAGGGCATCGACCGGCACGAAGGGGCGCTCGCCGTCCAGCCGCCGTCCGTCGAACGCTCCGACCCGCGGTTCCGGCCCGGCGCACAGTGCGCTCGCCGTCGATTTGGAGAAGCTGGCGCCACACAGTTCTTCGGCGACCGCCGGGACCTTGCGCGTGGAGACGCCTCGCACGACCATTTCCATGAGCGCCGGGACGAAGGCCTGCTCGCTCCGCCGGTGGCGCTTGAAGATGCCGGCCGAGAAACTGCCGTCCCGCGTCTGCGGCACCAGCAGCGTCACCGGCCCGACCCGCGTGTAGGTGTAGAGCGTGCGCGGCCGGTAGCCGTTGCGGTGGCCGGCCCGCTCGTCCGTGCGCCCGTGCCGCGTCGCCCCCGGCGCTTCCGTCACTTGCGCTTCCAGTACCCGATCGAGCACCGTCTCCACCAGCTTGGCCAATCCGCCCTGCCCGTTCAAAAGACCTGGCAGCAAGTCCGAACCTACGCCAATCTCATATCCAGCCATCGCTTCTTCTCCTTCGGTTACCGATCGTCTCGCAACGTCAATTTACCGAATCGAAGCGGTCGCTACCTGCCACCCGATTTACAGCAGTTTAGGGACTCAATCGCTATCTGCCTGATATGTAACAATATATCTTTGGCAATCCCGTTGGTCGGCCGCGATCGGCTTATGGGCGCCAACCCGGATTCGGGCTTTCGGTAGGGGGCTGACGAAAATCTGGGGGTTTATAGAAGTGCCCTTAATGCAATCGCCCTGGGGGGCTATCTTTTCACCACCCCTACAACATCGACTTCCCCCATCCGGCCACCATTGACGATAGATCATTTTTGATCTACTGTGCAACGCATGAACGGGAACGAGATCACCAAGCGCCTGAAAGCCGAAGGCTGGCGCGTCAAACGGGTTCGCGTTGACCATCACATGCTGGAGAAGGAAGGACATGTCGTCCTGGTTCCTGTTCATGCGCCGCTGACATTGGCAAAGGCTTGTTGGCCGACATCGAGCAGCAAACAGGTGTGAAACTGAAACAGGGAGAAAGCATGGGCATCCACTATCCCGCCGTATTTGAACCGCAGGAACCATCCGGGTTTTTTGTGCGTTTCATTGATGTTCCCGAGGCGATTACCCAAGGGAAAACGACCAACGAGTGCAAGTTCAATGGTGCCGAGGTACTTTCCCACATTCTGGAAGAATACGTTGAAGCCGGTAGGGAAATTCCATCACCGACGCAAGTGGTCATAAATGCACACTACATTGCCCCGGATGCCAAAGTACAGGCGGCGCTTCTAGTGCGCCAAGCGCGCGGAAATCGCTCGCTCGCCGAACTGGCTCGCGCGCTGGAAACTTCATGGCCTGCCGCCAAGCGCCTGGAAAACCCGCGTCATTATCCAACGATCAAGCAGCTTGAAAAAGCCGCTGCCGCGATGGGCAAGCGACTAGTTCTGGCGTTCGAGTGAGATTGCTTGCGTGCCGCGAGGCACAACGTCGGCCGATGTTGTGCTTCGCGGCACACCGACACCAAGCGCCGACGGCGCGGAGATGTGAACTGTGAAGACAATAGACGACCTGACCCCGGATCTTTTTGCCGATATACCCGTGCTGGAAAATTCTTCCCCGCCAACGCTGCCGCCCGTGCTGGCGCCAGAAGCGACCGAGGACGACGGCGGCGAAAGCATCCTGCTGCACGATTCCGCCGCCAAGGATTACCTCGAATACGCCATCGCCGTCGTCAAGGGCCGCGCGCTGCCGGACGTGAAGGACGGCATGAAGCCGGTGCAGCGCCGCGTGCTGTTCGCCATGCGCGAATTGGGTCTGAACGCCACCGCCAAGCCGGTCAAATCGGCGCGTGTCGTAGGCGACGTGATCGGCAAATACCACCCGCACGGCGACACCTCGGCCTACGACGCGATGGTGCGCGTCGCGCAACCCTTCATGCTGCGCTACCCGCTGGTCGACGGCCAAGGCAACTTCGGTTCGCGCGACGGCGACAACGCGGCGGCGATGCGCTACACGGAAGCGCGCCTGACGCCGATCGCCGAACTGCTGCTCGGCGAGCTGGGCGAAGGCACCGTCGACTTCCAGCCCAACTACGACGGCTCTTTCGACGAGCCGGCCTTCCTGCCGGCGCGCCTGCCCTTTGCGCTGCTCAACGGCGCTTCCGGCATCGCCGTCGGTATGGCCACCGAAATGCCCTCGCACAACCTGCGCGAAGTCGCGGCGGCGGCGATCCACAAGATCCAGAACCCGGACGCCGGCGTCGCCGAGCTGATGGCGCATATTCCCGGGCCGGACTATCCCGGCGGTGGGCAGATCATTTCCTCGGCGGCAGAGATTGGCAACGCCTACAGCAGCGGGCGCGGCAGCCTGCGCGTGCGGGCGTGCTACGAGTTCGAGGAGCTGGCGCGCGGCGCCTGGCAGCTCGTGGTCAAGGAATTGCCGCCCGGTGTTTCATCCGCCAAGGTGCTGTCGGAAATTGGCGCTTTAACCAACCCGCAGCCGAAGCCCGGCAAGAAAGCAATTGAGCAATCTGCCGCGCAACTGAAGGCTCTGATCGCCTCGCAGCTCGACCGGGCGCGCGACGAATCGGGCAAAGACGACGACGTGCGGCTGGTCTTCGAGCCGGCCAGCTCGCGGTTGGACAGGGATGACTTCGTCGCGCTGCTGCTCGCCCATACCAGCCTGGAAACGACGGCGCCGATCAACCTGGTGGCCGTCGGCATCGACGGCCGGCCGTGCCAGAAAACGCTGGCCGACCTGGTCGGCGAGTGGTGCCGCTTCCGCATCGCGACCGTGCAGCGGCGCACGCAGTTCCGCCTCGACAAGGCCGAAGACCGCATCCACATCCTCGAAGGCCGGCACATCGTCTTCCTGAACATCGACGAGGTGATCCGCATCGTGCGCGAGTCGGACGATCCGAAAGCCGCGCTGATCGCGCGCTTCGCG
This sequence comes from Betaproteobacteria bacterium, assembly GCA_016208425.1. Classification (GTDB taxonomy): domain Bacteria; phylum Pseudomonadota; class Gammaproteobacteria; order Burkholderiales; family Rhodocyclaceae; genus JACQYA01. The sequence continues at coordinate 1,211 of JACQYA010000045.1, read as the reverse complement.
CTCTCCGACCGGCAAGCCGAGGACATCCTCGAAATCCGCCTGCGCCAGCTCGCCCGCCTCGAAGGCATCAAGATCGAGCAGGAGCTGAAGAAGTTGCACGACGAGCGCGAAGCGCTGCAAAAGCTGCTGTCCGGCGACACTTTGCTGCGCCGCCGCGTCGTTGCCGAAATCAAGGCCGACGCCGAAAAATACGGCGATGCGCGGCGCACGGTCATCCGGCCGGCGGCCGTCGCGTCGCGCGCGGAGGTTGCTGCGGTCGCCGACGAGCCGGTGACGGTGATCGTCTCCGAAAAAGGCTGGGCGCGCGTGCGCCAGGGGCACGCGCTCGACCTGTCCGGCGTCGCCTTCAAGGACGGCGACCGGGCGGGAACGACGCACGAATGCCGGTCGGTCGACGCGCTGGTCATCCTGTCGACCGAAGGCCGCGCCTTTACCGTCGCCATCGCCGGCCTGCCCGACGGGCGCGGCATGGGCGCGCCGCTGACTTCGTTCGTCGACATCGGTGGCGGCAAGATCGCGTACGCCCTCACCGGCCGACCGGAGGAAGCGCTGCTGGTCGCCAAATCATCGGGCTACGGCTTTATCTGCACCTTCGCCGACCTGCTGACGCGGCAGAAAGCCGGCAAGGCATTCCTGACGATGGAGGAAGGTGCGACGATATTGCCGCCGGTGCGCGTCGCCGGCAAGGATCACCTGGCCGCGCTGTCGGAAGACGGGCGCCTGCTGGTCTTCCCGCTCGACCAGATGAAGCGCCTGTCCGGCGGCAAGGGCGTGCAGATCATCGGCTTGCACGAAGGCGAGGCGCTGCGCGAGGTAGCCGCCTGCGCCGGCGCGGCAGCGACAGTTGCCGGGGTGTTCCGCAACAAGGAAAAAACGCTGCTCTCGGACGAACGGCACCTGGGCCAGCGCGCGCGGCGGGGTGCGCCGGCCGGACTCATCAAGGAGGCGACCTTGCGGGGTGGGGCTGAACAGTGAGGTTCATACACTACTAGTGTAGTGTTGCATTCTGTTTAGAACTTAAACGGCTGTTGGCGCGAATGACCTTTTCCAGGATATCGCGAGCGCTTTTGGTCCAGATGAACGGTTTGGGTTTGGTATTGTGGTGAGCGATGTACTCATCGATGGCGTCAATCAATTCCGGCACGCTGGTGAACACGCCGCGTCGCAAGCGCTCGGTGGTAATGTCGCGGAAGAAGCGCCCGACCATGTTC
>JACQYA010000044.1 GCA_016208425.1 Betaproteobacteria bacterium | reverse complement strand
ATGGCATCTGGCGCGCAAGGCCAAAGCCATTGAAGGACAAGCCGTGCCCGAGCTTGAGCCAGCGGTGGAAGCCAGCTTGCGCGAACGTGGCAAGGTGCTGCTTTACTTTTTCAGCCCCCACTGCGGCCCGTGCCGAACGGTGACACCGGTAATCGACCGCCTGGCGGCGTTGCACGATAATGTTTTCAAGTTCGACGCGAGCCAGTCGCTCGATCTTGCCCGCCGGCTTGGGGTAATGGCGACACCGACGATGATGCTGCTGGCCGACGGTCGAATCGCCCACGTCAAGCTTGGCACCGTGTCCGCGCAACGTATCGAAGCCCTGCTTGAGTAAAAAGTCGGGGCTGATGAAGCCCCTGCGCAGCAAGGCGATCGAGCAATCAGGCGCGGCAAGCGCTTTTCGCGTCAATCTGGATCGGCGGGCAAGGTACGTCGCCATAGGAGCAGAACACGCAGCAGTCGCCGGACTTGGGCTTCAAGAGCGCACGGCAGTCTTCGCACTCGTAGAACCACTGACATGCATCGGTGGGCATGGTTTCGGTTTTGACGTGGCCGCAGTGCGGACAGGTCAGCGTGGATTGCAGGATTGGTTCGATGCTCATGCACCGATTATCGCAAAAAGTCGGCGCTGGCGGGACGGCATTATTCCTTGACGCACGCCCGGCTGGCGGCCATCGCTTGTTGCTGCATGGCGTCCATGCGCGACAGACGGCCCTGGGTGGTCTGGTCGAGTTCCACTGGCGCGGCGGCAGCCGCCGTGCGAGCAAGCGAAACCCGTAGCGTGGCAAGCCGACTTTCCAGCAGGGTGCGCGGATCGTTCATCGCATCAACAGCGTGGGAATGCCCGACGAGCCGAGCATGGTGTTGGTCATGCAGCCGAACAGCAGGCTGCGCAAGGGCGAATGCGCATAGGCGCCCATCACCAGCAGGTCGATATCCCGCTCCTCGATCATGCGGGCGATGACGCCACCGACCTCGCCAGGAATCAGAAGGGGAACGACTTCGCGTCCGGCGGCGGCGAGCGTTTCCTGTGCCCAGGCCATTTGCTTCGGGTTGTCCTGACGCGCCGGGCCCGACATCAGCACATGGATCGTCTGGCCGGTGAAGAGCGGACTGGCGGCGACATACTCGACACCCCGGCGCGTCAGACCGCCGCCATCGAAGGCGATCATCGTGCGCTGCGGCGGACGGAAGCTGTCGGTGACGCTGAGGATCGGCGTGCGCAGGGCGCGTACCACGCGCTCGACATTGCGGCCGAGATTGCGCTTCGGCTGAGTCGTTTCCGAGGTCTCGCCGCGCCGGCCCCAGACGAAGAGTTCAACTTCGGCTTCGAGGCCGACCAGAGTTTCCTCCAGTTCGCCGTGCCGCTGCTTCATGTCGGGCGCGACGATGCCGGCGGCCAGCGCGCGTTCGCGCAGGCGGTTGAGGAAGAGCCGGCCGTTTTCGTGGGCGGCGTGCGCTTTTTTGGCATCGGCGTCGCTCAACTTCTTGAGCAGCATTTCCTGGGCGTTGAAGCCGATGGCGCCGCTGTGGTCCTCGCCCGAGCCGATTTCCGGATGGCGGTCGATGACGTGCAGGAACTTGAGCGGCGCCTTGAGGCGCTGCGCGGCCCAAATGGCGTAATCGGCGACGTGGTCGGCGAAATGCGAGCGGTCGACGCAGGCGAGTACTTTCTTGTCCATTTCCATGTCGCGCTCCTCAATGCATCAACTGTTCGACGGCGTCGGGCTTGTCATGCACGGCAAAGCGATCCACCAGCGTGGCGGTCGCCTCGTTCATGCCGATCACCTCGACCTCGGTGTCCTCGCGGCGGAACTTGAGTACCACCTTGTCGAGCGCACTGACGGCGGTCACATCCCAGAAGTGCGCGCGGCTGACGTCGATGCGTACCTTGTCGACCACCTCCTTGAAGTCAAAGGCGGCGACGAAGCGATCGGCCGAGGCGAAGAACACCTGGCCGAGCACATGGTAATGGCGCACGCGGCCTTCCTCGACCGAACGCGACGAGACATGCAGCACCTTGCCCACCATGTCGGCGAAGAAGAAGCCGGAGAGCAGCACGCCGACCAGCACGCCTTGCGCCAGATCGTGGGTGACGACGACCACGGCGACGGTGGCGAGCATCACCACGCGGTAGCTGCGCGGGTGCTTCTGCAAGTTACGGATCGAGGCCCAGTTGAAGGTGCCGATAGAGACCATGATCATCACCGCCACCAGCGCGGCCATCGGGATTTGCGACACCCAGTTGCCGAGGAACACCACCATCAGCAGCAGGAACACGCCCGCCGCCAGCGTGGAAAGACGGCCGCGCCGCGACGGGAAAAATGATCCGCAGCGTTTCCCAGTTCAGCGGCACTTCGGGCAGCAGGAAGATCGGCAGACTGTCGGGCAACTGGCCCATGTCGCCGACGCTGCGGATATCCAGCCCCAGCGCGATGGCGACGGCGGTGAGCACGACGATGGCGACCAGCGGCGAGGGCACGGCTTTCGTCACGAGCGGGAACAGGTAGATGATGCCCAGCCCGGCGGCAACCATGGCATAAACCACCCAACTGACATTGGTCAGTTCCGGCAGTTGCGCCATGAAGATGAGGATCGCCAGCGCATTGACGAAGCCGACGATGACGGCGCGACCGACGAAGCGCATCAGCGAACCGAGCTTGAACCAGCCGGCGAGGATTTGCAGCACGCCGGTAAGGATGGTCGCGGTCAGCAGGTATTGCAGGCCGTGTTCCTTGACCAGCATCACCATCAACAGCGCCATCGCGCCGGTGGCGGCCGAGATCATGCCGGGCCGGCCTCCGGCGAAGGCGGTCACGGTGGCGATGCAGAAGGAGGCATAGAGGCCGACTTTGGGATCGACGCCGGCGATGATGGAAAAGGCGATGGCCTCGGGGATCAGCGCCAGCGCGACGACGAGGCCGGCGAGCAGATCGTTGCGGACATTGGATAGCCAGTCCTGGCGGAGTGTATTTATGTTGAGCATGTGGGTGAGGGAGAAAAGAAAAAACCGCCGCACCCTGCGTTGGGGCGCGGCATGGTGGCGGCGACCGGGCGGTGCCGCGAACTGCTTCGGTTGTCGACTACGGGGGAGTGGGCGCTTGGCGCGCGAGCCGGGAGAGGGGGCTGCTGAAGCAATTCATAAGAGAATTATAACAGACGGCCCTCTTCGCCACGGCAAAAGTCGGCGCTGGTGGGACGGCGGCATGCGCATCAGGCCGTGCGCAGCAGCAGGAATCGCCGACCGCGAAGCATTTTCAGCCAACCGGCATCAGCCAGATCGCCCAGCGCCCGTGACAGCGTCTCGGGTGCCATGCCCAAATGCGCTGCCCATACGCCTTTTCGAAAAGGCAGCACCATATCGCCACTTCCTCCGGTGCTTTCGGTCAGTAAATAGTGAATGATGCGCTGCGGTGCCTGACGGAGATTCAGCCGCTCGATGCGCCTTTGCATGCGCGCCATTTGCCTGCCGACCTCCTGAAACCAGGCCTGGGCGAATCCGGCATGCAAGTCCAGGCTCTCGGTCAGTGCTTCCGATGGAATCGCGAGGAGCACGGAAGCCCGTTCGCAAATCGCAAAACTGCCCGCTGCGTGCTCACCAGCTGCGGATTCGATCAACCAATCTCCGGCTGCCGCACGCTGCACGGTAAGCACCTCGCCCATGACTTCGCGCTGGATGGACACATCGCCCCACAGCAGCCTATGGATATTCGGTCGGTCGGGATTTCTGTCGGATATGAGTTGTCCAGCCTCGACCGAAACGATGCGGCATTGTTGCCTGAGCGCTTCAGGGAAGAAGGGAACCACCGCGTCGACGACATCGGCGCACAGCGTCTTATCCTTGCCGGCGGCTGCCTTGACGATCGCGTCCTGCGCTGCCATCAAGGCCGCATCGTTTCTGTCCATGGCGCCCCCTTATGTTTGCCGTGCGGGCCGATCGAACGGCAGGCTCTTCGGTCGATGCGCCTGCATGAATTCGACTGAAATCGATAGCTCGCCCGCCGTAACCGCCTTCTGTTCCAGGCTCGTTCTGACCTTGCCGCGCAAAAAACTGGGGATACGCTCCAGCAAATGTTGCGCCTCGACTGTCCAGGCAATCTGCCGCGCCATTTCTTGAGGAAACACTTCGGGCAGAGCCGAGGACGGCGGGCAGTAAGTGCATTTACCATCCTCCGCCATCAGGTCTCCCGACGTGGCGAGAGCACGGGCGCGGCAGCCGCCGCAACTGATACGGTAATCGCATTGGCCGCACTTCCCCTCCGGCATTTCATTGCGCAGGCGGACAAAATCCTTTCCGTGCTCCCAGATTTCACGCAACGGTTTCCAACGCACGTTGCCGGAGGATTCAGGGATATAAGGGCACGGCGTGACGTCGCCCTTGGGGCCGATGCGGAAGTAGCCGCGTCCCGCCAGACACGCGCTCGACCATTCGGCGTAGGCACCCGCAGATTCTCCCACATGCAACCCAAGCATGCGCCGGGCATAGGGTGCGCAGCGGGCGCGAATCATCAGATCGGGGCGTGCGCCTTGCACTGCCAGAATGTCGCGCAGGCTTTCCTCATAGGCTTGCGGCGACAAGTCCGTCTGGGTCACCCCGCGTCCGGTGCAAACGAGGAAGAAGAAGTTGAGCGCCATGGCGCCGACTTCCGCCGCCAGGTCGGCGAAACCCGCCATCTGGTGCCGGTTCTCCTCGAACAGCGTGGCCTGCATCAGCACACCCAAGCCAGCGGAACGCGCGGCCAGCATGCCGTCGCAGGCACCCTGCCAGGTT
>JACQYA010000193.1 GCA_016208425.1 Betaproteobacteria bacterium | reverse complement strand
GCGACATGATGCCGTGGATCAAGAAGAATAAGCTGGTCGACCAAACCAAGAACTAACAAGTCTCCAGCCCGGCAGGGCACCGGTGCCCTGCTTTTGCTTTGGGCGGTGCCGGATGCATAATATCCGGCCCGCCCGAAGTTCTGATTAGGAGTTGCATGAACTATCCGCACCCCATTCTCGCCCGCGAGGGCTGGCTCTTTATCGCCGGCTCCTTGGGTCTCGCTTTGCTGGCGTCTTCGGCCGGCGTCTGGTCGCTGCCGTTCTGGATCGTCTTTGTCTTTTGCGTGCAGTTTTTCCGCGATCCGGCGCGCGTCGTTGCCGGTGGCGAGAAGAGCGTCGTCGCTCCCGCCGACGGGCGTATCGTCGTCGTCGAAGAGGCCGACGACCCCTACCTGAACCGCCGGGCGCTCAAGGTCAGCGTCTTCATGAACGTGTTCAACGTCCATTCCAACCGCGCGCCGCTCGCCTGCACCGTGCAGCGGAAATGGTACATGCCGGGCAGCTTTCTCAACGCGGCGCTGGACAAGGCCTCGCTGGAAAACGAACGCTGCGCCCTGCACCTGAAGACCGCAGATGGGCGCGACGTGACCTGCGTGCAGATCGCCGGCCTGGTCGCCCGCCGCATCCTCAATTATGTGGACGCCGGAACCGTTCTGGCGGCGGGCCAGCGCTACGGCTTTATCCGTTTCGGCTCGCGCGTCGATCTCTACCTGCCGCTGGATACCCGGGTGAAGGTCGTGATCGGCGAAAAAGTGCTGGCGTCGAGCACCGTGCTTGCCGAACTCTCCGAGTTGTCCTGATTCGCCCGAACCCGATGCCGGAAATCAAGCCCCGTAAAACGCTGTTCAACCCCGAGTTGCGTCGGCGCGGCATCTATGTGCTGCCCAACCTGTTTACGACCGCCGCCCTGTTCTGCGGTTTTTTCGCCATCGTGCAGGCGATGAAGGGCAGTTTCGAGCTGGCGGCGGTGGCGATCTTTATCGCCATGGTGCTCGATGGCCTGGATGGCCGCGTGGCGCGTCTGACGCGGACGCAAAGCGCGTTCGGCGCCGAATTCGACTCGCTGTCCGATATGGTGTCCTTCGGCGTCGCGCCGGCGTTGGTCACCTACGCTTGGGCGCTGAAGGACATGGGGCGCCTGGGGTGGATCGCGGCCTTTATCTATTGCGCCGGCGCCGCGTTGCGTCTGGCGCGTTTCAACACGACGCTGGAAGTGACCGACAAGCGCTATTTCCAAGGGTTGCCCAGCCCGGCGGCGGCGGCGCTGGTCGCCGGTTTTGTCTGGGTGATGATCGAGAAGGGCTTCGCCGGCGCCGATGTGCGCTGGACAGCCTGCCTGCTGGTCATTTTCGCCGGCATCACGATGGTTACCAACGTCCGCTTTTACAGCTTCAAGGACATCAACCTGCGGCGCAGCGTCCCGTTCATCTTCATCGTCGCCATCGCGCTGGGCTTTGCCGTGATCTCCTACGACACGCCGGTCGCCCTGTTCGGCCTCTTCGTCGTTTATTCCCTCTCCGGGTATGTGCTCGCCCTGATGCGCATTTTGCGCCGCAGGGCATCGGCTAAACCGGGCGGAGTGTAGTCCAGCGTAAGTCAGCGCGGCCGCTTGTCGATTACGCGCCGCGCCTTGCCGGCCGAACGTTCGATTCCGCCGATCTCGACGAAGCGCACCTGCGTCGAGATGCCGATATACGATTTGATGTGGTGTTGCAAATCGTGCGCGACGAACTCCTTCTCGACCGCCGTTGCAAACCGGTGCTCGGGTTTCAGTTCGACATTCACGGCGACCGCGTCGAGGTGACCGTCGCGCCAGACATCGATCAGGTAGTGCGGCGACAGCTTGGGCTGCTTGAGGATCAGTTCCTCGATCTGCGACGGGAAGACGTTGACGCCGCGAATAATCAGCATGTCGTCCGAGCGGCCGGTAATTTTGCCCATCCGCCGCATGGAACGCGAAGTCGGCGGCAGCAGGCGCGTCAGATCGCGCGTGCGGTAGCGGATCATCGGCAACGCTTCCTTGGTCAGCGAAGTGAACACCAGCTCGCCCTGGCTGCCGTCGGGCAGCACTTCGCCGGTGTTCGGGTCGATGATCTCGGGGTAGAAGTGGTCTTCCCAGAGCACCGGCCCGTCCTTGCTCTCGACGCACTCGCAGGCGACGCCGGGGCCGATGATTTCCGACAGCCCGTAGATATCGACGGCGTCGATGTCGAAGGTGTGTTCGATCTCGGCGCGCATCTGATCCGTCCACGGCTCGGCGCCGAACAGGCCGACGCGCAAACGGGTCGATTTCGGGTCAATGCCCTGGCGCTGGAACTCGTCGGCGATATTGAGGACGTAGGAGGGGGTCACCAAGATGATGTCCGGCTGGAAGTCCATGATGAGCTGAACCTGTTTCTCGGTCTGCCCGCCGGACATCGGGATCACCGTGCAACCGAGCCGCTCGGCGCCGTAGTGCGCGCCCAGGCCGCCGGTGAACAGGCCGTAACCGTAAGCGACGTGCGCCATGTCGCCGCGCCGTCCGCCCGCCGCGTAAATCGAGCGCGCCATCAGCGTCGCCCACATATCGATGTCGTTCTGCGTGTAGCCGACTACCGTCGGCTTGCCCGTCGTTCCCGAGGAGGCGTGAATGCGGACGACCTGTTCGCGCGGAACGGCAAACATCGAGAAGGGGTAGTTGTCGCGCAGATCCTGCTTGGTGGTGAAGGGGAATTTTCTCAGGTCGTCCAGCGTCGTGAAATCCCGGGGGTTGACGCCGTGCGCGTCGAATTTTTGCCGATAGTGGGGTACGTTGTCGTAGACGTGCTGCAACGTCCAGCGCAGGCGCTCGACCTGTAGCGCGGAAATTTCGTCGCGGCTGGCCACTTCAATCGGTTCGTAGCGTTCCAGAGTCTTGCTTGTGACCATTTGTCGGTTCTCCATCCCGTCGATTTTCGGTAGTTTCTGAAACCCGCAACCCTATTGGCGGGGCGCTGCTATTGCAATGACCGAGGTCAAACCAGTCGCTGAAAAATCGCGGTACATGGCCGCTATTTGCCCATCCAGTTTGCGAGCGTTGCCGCCAGCGCATCCATATTGACCGGCTTGGTCAGAAAATCGTCCATTCCGGCATCCATGCAGCGCCGGCGATCCTCCCCGAAGGCGCCGGCGGTCAGCGCGACGATGGGCAGATGAGGCTGGTTGTGATCCACTTCCCATCGGCGGATATGCCCGGTTGCGTCGAGACCGTCCATCACCGGCATTTGAACATCCATCAGCACGAGATCCGGCCGCCGATCCCCGGTCGTAGCGGCGACGGCTTGCTGGCCGTTTTCGACGCTCGTTGCCGTGATGTTCAACTTTCCGAGCAAGGCTTCGATCACTTTCCGGTTGGTCGGGTTGTCCTCGACAACCAGGACATTGCCCGACAATCCGGCCGGTTCCCCGGCTTCTTGAACGGTTCTGGCGGCACGTTCGACGCGGCGGCTTTCTTCCCCGCCGTGCACGATATCGGCCCGGATGCGAAACCAGAAGCGCGATCCCTTTCCCGCCTCGCTCTCGGCGTACACGTCGCCGTCCATCAGCCTGGCGAGGCTGCGGACGATCGACAGCCCGAGCCCGGTTCCACCGTATTCGCGCGTGGTGGAACTGTCGGCTTGCGTGAAGGGGTCGAACAACAGCGACAGTTTGTCCCCGGGAATACCGATGCCGCTGTCGCTGACGGAAAACTCCAGAATGGCCGTATGCCCCGTCCGTTCGACCTCGCCGGCTTCGATGCGGACGAATCCTCGCGCGGTGAATTTGACGGCGTTCCCGATCAGGTTTGACAGCATTTGTCGCACGCGAACCGGATCGGCACGGTAACGCTGGTTTTCCGCGCCCCGCCATTCGGCCTTGATGCTGACTCCCTTGGACTGGGCGAGTTCGGCGAACAGGCCGGTCGTTTCCGCCACTATCTGCCTTGGCTCGAAGGCCGCATGGGCGAGTTCGAGTTTTCCGGCCTCTACTTTGGACAGGTCGAGGATGTCGTTGAGCAGGGTCAGCAGCGTCTGGCCGGAGTTGAGGATCGTCCTCGCGAATTCGCGCCGTTCCTCCTCGGAAAGAACAGGCATCAGGAGCAGCTGCGCCATGCCGAGAATACCGTTCAACGGCGTGCGGATTTCGTGCGACATGGTGGCGAGAAATGCCGATTTGGTGCGGTTTGCGGCTTCTGCGGCCTGTACCGCATCGAGTAGTTCGGCCTCGTTCTTCTTGCGCTCGCTGATGTCCCGGGTGACGCCGAGCAGCGCCAGAATGTTGCCGCCGGTGTCTCTTAGCGGTACGGCATGCGTTGCCAACCAACGGCGCGCGCCCTGTAAGCCGACGATTTCAAACTCCAGTTTCCCGGACTCGCCGGCGAATACGCGCCGGGTCAGATCGGCGAAAGCATCGCGGTATTCGGCGGCAACGAGCGTCTGTAGCGGCATGCCGGCTACCTGCTCGAACGACCCGGCGCCGATCATCGTCAAGCCGGCCTGGTTGATCTTCGTCAACGCGCCATCCGCCGCCAGCAGTTCGACGCAGTCCGGCTCCGTGTCGATGATGGTCTGGAGTTCCAGTTCGCTGCGCGCCAGTTGCTCGGAAGCGAGCTTGCGCTGCGTGATGTCGGCGATGCTGCCGACCATGCGCAAAGCGCGGCCGGAAGCGTCTCGCTCGACAACGTCGCCGCGAAACTGCGCCCAGACGATGTCTCCGTTTTCGCGCCTGATCCGGTGCTCGGCCGCGAGCGAGGACTTTCCCTTGAGACACCTGACGAGGTCTTCCCGGTATGCGCCCAGCTCGCTCCTCAGCGCATGTCGCGCCAGTTCCTCGGCGGTCAGCTCCAAATTTTGACTTTCCATGCCCAGAATTTCGCAGAATCTGGTGTTGACCCGCATCAGGTTGCCGCCGATGTCCCAGTTCCAGATCCCTTCTCCCGCCGCATCGAGAACATAGCGCATGTTTTTCTCGCGCTCCTCAAGGCGTAGCGCGTTTTCGGCCTCTCTTGCGCGGGCGCGCGACAGGCCGAGCAACAGAGCGGTAAAAATGGCGAGGGCGAGCAGGGCGAGGCCGGCGGTAATCGCCGCCTGGGTTCGCCATCCGGCAAGCATTTCCCCGGTTGATATGCCGACGATGAAGTAGAACGGATAGTCGGGTACACGCCTGAAGGCGAACAGGCGCTCGATGCCATCGGTAAAAGCGGTATAGACAATCGTCCCTTCGGTTTGCCCCTCGTCGATCAGCTTCTGGATCGGATGGCCGATCGCCTTGTTGACCAGGCTCGGATCGGCTGGCTTGCGCAGCACAAGGCGGCTGTCGGTGCGGCGGATCGCTATCAGACCCTGTCGCCCGAGATCGAGAGAGTCGAAAAGGCCGGCGTAGCTGGCGAGGTCGAGAACGGCGATGGCGGCGCCGAGAAATTTCCCCGACGCATCGCGTATGCCGCGCCCGATGACGATCACCGTCTGCCCGGTGAAGCGCGATACCTGAACGTCGGAATAGACTAACCCGGCTTCCGGGTTGTCGCGCATCGTTCCGAAATACGGGCGGTCGGCCAGATTGGCAAAACTCTTCACCGGATCGGACGTGTAAAGAAGGTTGCCTCCCGCATCGATGAAACGAAAAGCGGACATCTCGGGAAATTTTACGCGGCGTGCGGCCAGAACGGCGTTGATCCGACCTTCAAAAGCCGCGCGGGCGTCGCCGCGAAGCGTCTGGGGATCCGCGGTGCGAACCAGCTCTTCCAGCGTCGAGTCGGTGCGCCGCAAGGTTGCGTCAAGGCGCTGTTGAAGCACCCAGGCGAGATTTTCCACCGTGCTGCGCGCGCTCCTGACCTGCTGATCGTAGCCCGACCAGAGCTGGTGACCGAGAATACCGCCCGTCAGGAGGGCGGCCATCAGATAGGCCACGAGGGTTCGCTTGCCGTTGAACATGTTTCGCCCGGGGACTGGGTTGCGCCGGCCGGGAAAGCAAACCCCGGATCGTAAAGACTATAGCTATCGCGCCGTTTACTGACAAGGGGTTTTCTTTGGCGCGACGAGGCAAGATCGCGGGACGGGCGACAACAGCGACAAAAAACGCTAAAAACCCGGTATATTCACCGTTCCATGATCGCACCGCTGCCAGATGCCCACCCGCGCGCCGTCGTTCTTCTTTCCGGCGGACTGGATTCGGCCACCACGCTCGCTATCGCCCGCAAGGCCGGGTTCGAGTGCTATTGCTTGTCCTTCGACTATAGCCAGCGCCACCGCGCCGAACTCGATGCGGCGGCGCGCGTCGCCCGGGTCATCGGCGCCCGCGAGCATCGCGTGCTGCGCCTCGATCTTGGCCAGTTCGGCGGATCGGCTCTGACCGACCGCGCCATCGCGCTGCCCGTTGACGGGGTGCAGCCCGGCATTCCCGCAACCTACGTGCCGGCGCGCAACACCATCATGCTTTCCCTCGCGCTGGCCTGGGCCGAAGTGCTGGGTAGCCGCGACATCTTCGTCGGCGTCAACGCCGTCGACTATTCGGGTTATCCGGACTGCCGGCCCGACTACATCGCCGCGTTCGAGATGATGGCCAACCTTGCCACCAAAGCCGCTGTCGAAGGCGCGTGGTTAACGATACACGCGCCGCTGATCGATTTGCGCAAGGCGGAGATCGTCCGTCGCGGCGTCGCGCTCGGCGTCGATTACCGGCTTACCGTTTCCTGCTATCAGGCAGATTCGGACGGGCGGGCGTGCGGCGTTTGCGATTCCTGTCGCCTCCGTCGCGAGGGATTCGCCGCTGCCGGCGTCGCCGACCCGACGCGCTACGCTGCCTGACGCAGTTTATCTGCGGCGTTACATTGACAGGCAGGGCAATTGCATGAATGCCACTGCCGTTGCCCCATCAAAATAGTCGTTAACAGTCAATTGGTTACGCGTGGGCGCTGTTCACAGCCCATTGATTTGTGTGGTTTTCTGTCTTTTTGGAGCGGATTCCATGGAGGCGGGAAAGAAGATCGGACAGGCGGAAATATGGGTGGGCATACACGGCCCGAGACAAGCCGGGAAGGCGGAGTACGATCTGGTTGAAATGCTGGTGGTTGCGGTGGCGGCGGTATTGGCGGGGACAGACACCTTCGTCGAAATCGAAGCCCGGGCCACTGAGAAACTTGACTGGCTACAGCAGTACCTGCGGCTTGAACACGGCACCGCATCGCACGACACCTTCGGCCGGCTCTTCGCGGCGATCAGCGCAGACGAGTTTGCGGCAGCCTTTCGCCGCTGGGTCGGCCAAGTGTTACCTGCGCCGGGCGCGGACGAGGTTGCCGCCACCGACGGCAAGACCGGCCGCCAGTCCGGCAAGGTGGGGGGCACGCCCTCGCCTCTGGTCAGCGCTTTTGCGGCGGGCGCGGGTTTATTCAAATTAGCTTTCAAGTTGAGTCTAATTATGTCATAATCCATGACAGGAAGCAACTCGGGAGACCGTCATGGCGAGACCACGCTGCATCGATGCCGAGCTGGTAGGCAAGGCGAAAGAGATTGTTGCAGGGGCAAAGGATTTGGAGATGTTGCGCAGTG
>JACQYA010000051.1 GCA_016208425.1 Betaproteobacteria bacterium | reverse complement strand
TTGCCGACGCCTTTTGCGGCCAGTGTTCGTACGCTGACGACCGACAACGGCAAGGAGTTCGCCCAGCATGAACGAATTGCAAAGACGCTTGACGCCGACTTCTTCTTCGCTCATCCCTACGCTTCCTGGGAGCGCGGTGCGAACGAGAATATGAACGGCCTGATCCGCCAGTTCTTCCCGAAGAAGATGAGCTTCGATTCCATTACCCCCGACCAGATCGCCTTGGCCATGCATCGCCTCAACCACCGTCCCAGAAAATGCCCCGGTTTCAAAACGCCCCACGAGGTTTTTATGGTGCGGCTACACTCGCGTCATGACGCTGCTGCACTTCAGGCTTGAATCTGCCAGACGATTGTCTACCGCACGCCCACCTTTATCGGTCGGCTTGCCGGACAGTAGTTCTGAAATCCGTGCCCATCGGGCATCGCTTAACATTCGCCGATCCATGTCTCGCATCCAAATTACAGAATGTAAACACAAATCGGCTACTGTGAACAGTCCCTAGGCATGGTTTTGCTTCCCACGCTTCTTGCCCAATGCTGCGGCCTCGGTACTATTCGGCCTCTGACTTCTGCCGCCGTCACCTCGACAACAGGTCTCCCCGCTTATCTCGCGCAAACTTCCCGACGTTCCGCCTCCAACCACAGGGGTGCCCCGGATGTCGCTTTACACGCCAAGCTCAACGCATCCGATGTGTTTCAGGCTTCGCCTTCTCCCAGCCAGCTCGCCGGCACTTCCCGCCGAATCGAGTTCGTTTTTCTGCGGACCGCCAATTCGCTTCCGGTTGCTCTCCACCCCACCTCGCGGTGACGCAGTTACCTTCAGCTACGGGGCTTTGGCTTACCCCGACACGGACTTCCACCGTGCTGTTTGCGCGCCTTCACGGGCGCACTGGGAGCGGCCAAGGCCGCTCCTACTTTCATGGAATATTCTGGCTAAATCAACGCCTTCAACAGCTTGGCCATTTCCGACGGGTTGCGCGTTACGGTGAAGCCGCATTCTTCCATGATCGCGAGCTTGGCGTCGGCGGTGTCGGCGCCGCCGGAGATCAACGCGCCGGCGTGGCCCATGCGCTTGCCGGCCGGGGCGGTGACGCCGGCGATGAAGCCGACGACGGGCTTCTTCATGTGCTCCTTGTACCACAAGGCAGCTTCCGCCTCGTCCGGGCCGCCGATTTCGCCGATCATGATGACGGCGTCGGTATCGGGATCGTCGTTGAACAGACGCATGATGTCGATATGCTTCAGACCGTTGATCGGGTCGCCGCAGATACCGACTGCCGACGACTGGCCGAGACCGATTTCGGTGAGCTGGCCGACGGCTTCGTAGGTCAGCGTTCCGGAGCGGGAAACGACGCCGATGCGGCCCTTGCGGTGGATGTGGCCGGGCATGATGCCGATCTTGATTTCGTCGGGTGTGATGAGGCCGGGGCAGTTGGGGCCGAGGAGCAGGGTTTTCTTGCCGCCCCTGGCTTCCTTTTCCTTCATCTTGTTGCGCACGATCAACATGTCGCGCACCGGAATGCCTTCGGTGATGCAGATCGCCAGATCGAGGTCGGCCTCGACGGCTTCCCAGATCGCGGCGGCGGCGCCGGGGGGCGGCACGTAGATGACGGAGACGGTGGCGCCGGTTTGCGCGGCGGCTTCCTTGACCGTGCCATAGATCGGGATGTCGAAGATCGACTCGCCGGCTTTCTTGGGGTTCACGCCGGCGACGAAGCAGTTCTTGCCGTTGGCGTATTCCTGGCACTTCTCGGTGTGGAACTGGCCGGTCTTGCCGGTGATGCCCTGGGTGATGACTTTGGTGTCTTTATTGATGAGAATGGACATTCTGGGCTCCTTACTTGACGGCGGCAACGATCTTGGTGGCGGCTTCCGCCATCGAATCGGCAGTGATGATGGGCAGACCGGAATCTTTCAGGATCTGCTTGCCGATGTCCTCGTTGGTGCCCTTCATGCGCACGACCAGCGGAACCGAGAGATGGGTTTCCCGAGCCGCGACCACGACACCGTTGGCGATGGTGTCGCACTTCATGATGCCGCCGAAGATGTTCACCAGTATGCCTTTGACCTTGGGGTTCTTGAGCATGATCTTGAACGCTTCGGTGACCTTTTCGGTCGTCGCGCCGCCGCCAACGTCGAGGAAGTTGGCCGGCTCGGCGCCGAACAGCTTGATCGTGTCCATCGTCGCCATCGCCAGGCCGGCGCCGTTCACCAGGCAGCCGATATTGCCGTCGAGCGAGATGTAGGCGAGGTCGAACTGCGACGCCTCGACTTCGTCGGGGTCTTCCTCGTCCAGGTCGCGCATGGCGACGATTTCCGGCTGACGGTAGAGGGCGTTGGAATCGAAGTTGAATTTGGCGTCCAGCGCCTTGATGCCGCCCGATTTGCCATCCACACCGCCTTCCAGGATCAGCGGATTGATTTCCGCCAGCGAGGCGTCCGTTTCCATGTAGCAGGTGTACAGCTTCCTGAAGGCGTCGATGGCTTGCGCTTGCGACGCTTCGGGAACGCCGATGCCTTTGGCCAGGGTCTGCGCCTGCGCGTCGGTCATGCCGAGCAGCGGGTCGATGAAGACCTTGATGATCTTTTCCGGCGTCTTGTGGGCGACTTCCTCGATGTCCATACCGCCTTCCGACGAGGCCATCATCGCCACCGTCTGCGTGGCGCGGTCGGTCAGCGCTGCAACATAGTATTCGTGCTTGATGTCGGCGCCTTCTTCGATCAGCAGGCGACGCACTTTCTGGCCTTGCGGGCCGGTCTGATGGGTCACGAGCTGCATGCCGAGGATCTGGCCCGCGAACTCGCGCACTTGATCGAGCGATTTGGCGACCTTGACGCCACCGCCTTTGCCGCGCCCGCCGGCATGAATTTGAGCCTTCACCACCCAGACCTGACCACCCAGGGATTCGGCCGCCTTGACCGCGTCGTCGGCGGACGCGCAGAACACGCCGCGCGGAACGACAACGCCGAATTTTTTCAGGATTTCCTTGCCCTGATATTCGTGAATTTTCATGCGCTTTCCTTGCTATTAAGGTTGCAGGCAGAAGATTCCTGCCCGGTTTTCTGGCCGCGATACCAGCGCGGGTAATAACGCTGAACCGTGTCCGAATGCGAATCCAGAGCGTGACATTTGTCGAGCTGATACGGCTTGTGCCCGGTGTCCTCGTTATCGACCACTTCGCTGGCAAAAGATTGCAGCGCCACGGTCGGCAGGTACATCAGCATCTCGGTGAGATGCGAGCAGCCGCGCGTGTTGCCGAAAAGTTCCTTGACCGCCCTGCGGAAGCCGTGGAAGAGATTGAGGCCGACGAGTTTCGAGTAGTCCGGCGCGATGCGGTCGCAATGGCTTTCGTAGGGCATCGCGTCGATGCAGGCCGAGGCGCCGACAATGTTCATCCTGCCGTCGATGGTGACGCGCACCGACATGTCGTGCACCGGCTCGCCGCGCTTGCGCAGGCCGGACGACAACGGGTAATCGTGGTCTTTCATGTCGTTGAGCCGCGCCTCGATGTCCCAAAGGCCGTCGGCGCGCTTGAATCCACCAAGCTGGACGCTGCGCGCGTGCATGCGTGTGCGGTCGGCGGTCGGCGGGGGGTGCGGCATCGAGAATCCAGGAGGGGATGGGCGAGCGTCTCTACGCAGAGCGGCGGATAGTAGCACAAACCTTGGCTACCCTCCGCCAAAATTCATAATTATGAATTTCTAATTTAGTTTTTGGTGATGGTAAACCGGCCTGTGGCCGGGAATCTGACACTGGCCAGCAACCCGCCGCGAGACGCGTCGCGCGCGTAGGTGACGCTGGCGCAATGCAGGTCGGCGACGCGCGCTACGATAGACAGCCCCAGACCGACGCCTTCCGCCCGTTCGGGAGACATCCGGCGAAAACGCTGGCCGAGAGCGGGCAGATCTTCCTTTGCGACACCGCATCCGCTATCGCCGACTTCGACGACGATCTGGCTCGGAATGCGAGAAAACTCGCGAGGAGCATCGCGACAAATATCATGGTGCACCGCAACGACGATCTCTCCTTTCTCCGGCGTATAGCGGATCGCGTTATCGACCAGGTTGCGCAGCAGGACGTAGAGCAGCTCCCGGTTTCCGGCCTCCAGCATCGCCGGCTCCGCCTCCAGCGAGAGGTCTATCCTTTTCTCGACGGCGGCCGGCGCCAGATCGGCGCAGACGCGCTCGGCCACTTCGTCGAGGCGGACGGCGGCGCGGTCGAGATGGGCGCTCACAGAAGTGGCCCCACCAAACTGGGCAGCCAGATAAGTGATAACTCTGCTTCAATGAGCGACGCAAGTCGCCAGACAAGGAGCAGAAGCAATGAGAAGACCACGCCGTAACCACACAGCCGCCTTCAAGTCCAAGGTGTCCATCGCCGCCCTCAAGGGCGATGAAACCCTAGCCGCGCTAGCGGAGAAGTTTGACGTCCATCCAAACCAGATCACGCAATGGAAGACGCAGTTGCTAGAGAACGCCTCAGGCGTCTTCACGACGGCAGCGGAGAAGCGG
>JACQYA010000050.1 GCA_016208425.1 Betaproteobacteria bacterium | reverse complement strand
TCGTCGAGAACGCATTTCTGTATCTCAAGCGCTGGCGGGGCATCGCCGCGCGCTACGCCAAAAACGTTGCATCATTTCTGGCAGCAGCCCACATACGTTGCCTTGTCCTCTGGCTTGCAATCTCGTGACGACACTATCTAGCACGCTGAAAGTCCGCTTCTCAAAAGTCTGAGTCGACGCGTTTGACAAAGCCCCGAAAATAAAAATGGTCACGGATTTCTCCGTGACCACCAGGATTGTTACAGCCCGCTTCAACCGGAATTATGGCTTGGCAGGTTTTTTCTGCGTATCGAGCCGGAACTTGACGTAGGAGCCAGGTGCGTCTTCGATCGCCTTGAGGGCGCCCGCTCCCGGTTTGCGTGCGGCGACCTGCTTGTCGCCGCCGGGGAGAGCGGTTACCCACTGTTGCCAGTCGGCCCACCACGAACCGGCGTTGTGCGTCGCGCCGGCGAGAAAATCGTCGGCCGCCTTCGGCAGACTGTCGTTGCTCCAGTAGCCGTACTTGTTGGCGACGGGCGGATTGACGATGCCGGCGATGTGCCCGGAACCGCCGAGGACGAACTTCACCGGGCCGCCGGGCAGTTGCGCGCCGAGGTAGGTGCTCTTCCACGGCGCGATATGGTCTTCGATGGTCGAGATGAAGTAACAGGGCGTTTTGACCTTCGAGATGTCGATCTTGACGCCGGCCAGCTCGATGCCACCCGGTTCGCGCAGCTTGTTGCCGAGGTACATGTTGCGCAGATAGAAGCTGTGCATCGTCGCCGGCATGCGCGTCGAGTCGGAGTTCCAGTAAAGCAGGTCGAAGGGGAAGGGGTCTTTGCCCATCAGGTAGTTGTTAACGACAAACGACCAGATCAGGTCGTTGGCGCGCAGCATGTTGAAGGTGCCGGCCATTTCCGAGCCTTCGAGGTAGCCGGTTTCGGCCATCCGCTTTTCGATGCCCGCCACCGCGCCTTCGTCGAGGAAAATGCCGAGTTCGCCGGGCTGCGAGAAGTCGATCAGCGCGGTGAAGAAGGTGGCGGAAGCGACGCGCTTGTCCTTTTTGACGGCCATGTAAGCCAGCGTGGACATCAGCAGGGTGCCGCCGAGGCAGTAGCCGGCCATGTTGATTTCCTTCTCGCCGGTCGCTTTCTCGACCGCGTCAAGGGCGGCCATCGACCCTTCCAGCAGGTAGTCCTCGAAGTTTTTATGCGAGTGCGCTTCGTCGGGGTTGATCCAGGAGATGATGAAGGTCGTGTGCCCCTGGTCGGTCGCCCATTTGACGTAGGAATTCTTTTCGCGCAGGTCGAGGATGTAGTACTTGTTGATCCACGGCGGGACGATCAGCAGCGGCTTCTTGAACTGCTCTCCGGTCGTCGGATCGTACTGGATGAGCTGGATCAGATCGTTCTGGAAAATCACCTTGCCCGGTGTCGTGGCGACGTTCTTGCCGAGCTCGAAGGCCCCGGTGTCGGTCATGCGGATGCGCAACTGGCCGTCGCCGGCTTCCATGTCGGCCAGCAGATTGCTGAAACCTTTGATGAGGTTCTGTCCGTGGCTCTTGACCGTTTCGCGAAAAACCTCCGGATTGGTCAGCGCAAAGTTGGTCGGCGACAGCGCGTCGATGTACTGGCGGGTGAAGAAATTGACCTTGGTCTGCGTCGCCTCGTCCAGCCCTTCCGCCTTCGATACCGTGTCGTGCAGGTGGCGCGCGGCGATCAGGTAGGACTGCTTCATGAAGTCGAACAGGAAATGCCCTTCCCAGTCTTCGTCCTTGAAACGTTTATCGGTCTTCTCGGGCGCGGCAATCGGCTGGAGCAGGGGGAGGCCCATCATCTTCAGCGTCGAATGCTGCCACAGCGAGAAGTAGTCCCGCATCATTTCCATCTGTGTCTGCGCCAGCTTGTAAGGGTTGGCCAGCAGGCGCGCGGAGAGATCCATGAAGGCTTTGGCGACGCCGAGTTCGTCGGCCGGCGCCTGCACGCCTTCTTTGGCTTTTTTCTCCATGTATTGGTTGAGCAGCCGCGAAGCGCGCTGGGCAACTTCGGCGTAGCTTTTGGCGACATCTGCGGGGTTGGGCAGAGACGGGTCTTCTTCGGTTTTGTTTTGCTGCGACATTTGATGATTCCTCTGAGGTAGGTGAGCAGGCCTTCGCGGGTGTCAGGCGCCCCCGATCTTGGCGGTACTCCTGACGAAACGAATGACGCCGTCGTCGCCTTGTGCGCGCGCGATTCGTCCGGCATGTTCCAGGCGGTTCAGATGGGCAATCGCTTCGCCCATCGCGAACATCGTCTGGTGCGTGTCCAGTTCTCGCGGAAACAGGGTCGACAACAACTCTGCCGCGCTGCGCGGGGTCGCGCAGTTCTCCTCCAGGACAAGCAGGCGCTCCTCATGGTGTGCATGCTGTGCTTCCACCCGGTCCAGCATGCCGTAGAACGGCAGGCCATGCGAGGGAAGCACCAGTGTTTCTGCCGGCAGATCGCGATACCGGTCGATCGAATCCAGATAATCGGCGAGCGCGTCGGCCGTCGGCGTGACTGCGAAGATACTGACGTTGGTCGATATCTTCGGCAACAGCATGTCGCCGGAAATTAGCACGCCAAGTCCCGCACAGTAAAGCGAAATGTGTTCTGGCGAGTGGCCGAAGCCGACACGAATCTGCCAGCCGTGCCCGCCGATGGGCAGCCGGCCGCCGTCAAACAGGCGTACATACTCGGTCGGCAGTTGCGGCACGCCACGGTTGTAGCCACCGCTACGGCGCTCCAGCGCCGCGCAGCGCTCTTCATTTAGGCCGTGCGCGCGAAACTGACCGAGCATCGCCCGGTTGCCGTGTCCGCCAATCTCGTGCCAGACCGCGTGAGCCGTCAGGTATTCGCCGAGCGACATGTGAACCGCCGCCGAGGTTTTCTCCTGCAACCACGCAGCCAACCCTAGGTGATCCGGGTGAAAATGCGTCACGACGATGCGCGTGATATGCCCGCCGCGCGGGCCGGCGGCCAGTTCGGCAAGGATCTTGTCCCAGTGTTCTTTCACCGCATCGAGCGCGAAACCGGTATCGACGATAGCCCAGCCTTGCCGGCCATCGACTTCGTCTTCCAGCAACCACAGATTGATGTGGTCGAGCGCGAAAGGCAGCGGCATGCGCAGCCAGCGGATGCCCGGCGCGACTTCGAAGGTCTCGCCGGCGGTGGGGGGCGTTTTGAAAGGGGTGTCGGGAAGCATGGGCGGGCAGATTGTAAAAACCTTGGGAATCCATTAATTTGGGCGGCCGGGATCGTCTCCCGCGCCGGCAATATAACATTTCGACCTCTCCAGGCAGAGCTGCGGTGGACAACGAGAACCCGACAAAATTCAGCATTTCCGATCTGGCGCGCGAATTCGGCATCACGCCGCGCACCATCCGCTTTTACGAGGATCGGGGCTTGATCTCGCCGCAACGCGAAGGCCGAACCCGCGTCTTTACCCGCCGCGACCGCACGCGGCTCAAGCTCGCGCTGCGCGGCAAGCGGCTCGGCTTCAGCCTGGCCGAAATCGGCGACCTGATCGACATGTACGACACCGCGCGCGACAAGAACACGCAACTGACTGAATTCCTCAACGGCCTGTCCCAGCGCAAGGCCGCGCTGATCCAGCAGCGCGAGGACATCGAAGCCGTCCTGCAGGAAGTCAGCGCCTTCGAGCGCCAATGCCAGGAACTGCTGCGGGCGCGAGATAACGCGCCAAGCACGCCAGCCGCTGAAACTACCGACGCCAAGTGAGCCAAATTTTACGAACTGGTTGACGTTTACGTCAACGGCAATTTAAATATCGCCTATGCACAAAGCCCAAGATCCTCAGTTTGCCGAAAGGGTGCGCGCCAGTTTCGCGCGGCAGCAGGCCATGTCGCTGATCGGCGCCACCATGCCGGTGATCGAAGCCGGCTACACCGAGGTTCACCTACCGCACAAAGCGGAGGTGACGCAGCAGCACGGTTTCATCCACGGCGGCGTGGTCGGCATGATCGCCGATTCTGCGGCGGGATACGCGGCGAGCACGCTGACCCCGCACGACACCGGCGTGCTGACCGTCGAGTACAAGCTCAACCTGGTGGCGCCTGCCGAAGGGCAGTTGCTGATCGCCGAAGGTTCGGTCATCCGTTATGGAAGAACGCTGATCGTGACGAAAGCCGATGTGTATGCGGTCAACGCCGGCAGAAAGACCTTGTGTGCGGTCATGCAGCAGACGATCATGGCCTTGCACGGCAAGAAAGAGAAACCCCAAGTTTCGGAGTAAAGCGTATGGAATTTCCAGCACTCGGTTTTGCCCACGGCGAAACCATCGACATGTTGCGGTCGGCGGTGCGCGATTTCGCGGCGGCGGAAATCGCGCCGCGTGCCGAAGCCATCGACCGCGACAACCTGTTTCCGCCCGATCTGTGGAAAAAGCTCGGCGAGATGGGGCTGCTCGGCATCACCGCCGGGGAGGAATACGGCGGAACCGGGCTTGGTTACCTGGCGCACCTCGTGGCGCATGAAGTTGCGCGCCGACCGCAAGGGCGACTGCTACGTTCTCAACGGCGCCAAGATGTGGATCACCAACGGCGGCGATGCGGATACGCTGGTCGTTTACGCGAAGACCGACATCGATGCCGGCGCGAAGGGGATCACCGCGTTCATCGTCGAAAAAAGCTTCGCCGGATTTTCCTGCGGATCGAAGCTCGACAAACTCGGCATGCGCGGCTCCAACACTTACCCGCTATTTTTCGACGATTGCGAAGTGCCCGCAGAAAACGTTCTCGGAGCGGCCGATGGCGGCGCGCGCGTCCTGATGAGCGGGCTGGACTACGAGCGCGCCGTCCTTTCCGGTGGCCCGCTGGGCATCATGGCGGCGGCGCTGGATACGGTGTTGCCGTATGTGCACGACCGCCGGCAGTTCGGCCAGGCAATCGGCGAATTCCAGTTGATGCAAGGCAAACTGGCCGACCTGTACACGGCTTTCAACGCCTCCCGCGCCTACGTCTACGCGGTCGGCCAGGCGTGCGACCGGGGTGAGACTACCCGCAAGGACGCCGCCGGCGCCATCCTGTTCGCCGCCGAAAAAGCGACGTGGATGGCCGGCGAAGCGATCCAGATTCTCGGCGGCAACGGCTACATCAACGAGTATCCCGTCGGCCGCCTGTGGCGCGACGCGAAACTCTACGAAATCGGCGCCGGAACCTCGGAGATACGCCGTATGCTGATCGGTCGCGAGTTGTTCGGTGAAACGGCTTGAGGGAGTCTTTATGTTTGATCCTATCGTCATCGTCGCTGCCGCCAGAACGCCGATGGGCGCTTTTCAGAACGTGCTGCAAGCGGGCGTCGGCCAGGCGCCGGCACGGCAGGCGGCGTTGGGCGCGGGTCTGCCCCTCTCGGCGGCGTGCACCACGGTGCACAAGGTCTGCGGTTCGGCGCTCAAGTCGGTGATGCTGATGCACGACAACCTGCTCGCCGACGCCTTTGAAGTCGGCGTCGCCGGTGGTATGGAGTCGATGAGCAACGCGCCCTACCTGCTGCCTAAGGCGCGCGGCGGCTACCGCCTCGGCCACGGCCAGTTGCTCGACCATATGTTTTTCGATGGGCTGGAAGATGCCTACCAGAAGGGGCGCCTGATGGGCGCCTTCGCCGAGGAATGCGCCGAAAGCTACGGCTTCACGCGCGGCCAGCAGGATGAGTTCGCCATCGCTTCGACGGCGCGCGCGCAAAAGGCCATCGCCGAGGGATCGTTCGCCTGGGAGATCGCTCCGGTGACGGTCGCCGGGCGCCGGGGCGAAGTCGTCGTCAGCAACGACGAGCAACCGCCGAAGGCGCAGATCGACAAGATCCCCAAGCTCAAGCCGGCGTTCAAGAAAGACGGCACGGTGACGGCCGCGAATTCCTCGTCGATCTCAGACGGCGCCGCCGCCGTCGTGCTGATGCGCGCCTCGAAAGCGGCCGCGCTGGGCCTCGCCCCGCTGGCCCGCATCGTCGGCCACACGACGCACGCGCAGGAGCCGAACCTGTTCACCACCGCGCCGGTGTTCGCGATGCGGAAGCTGTTCGCCAAGACCGGCTGGACGGCCGAAAACGTGGATCTTTACGAGATCAACGAGGCGTTTGCCGTCGTCACGATGGCCGCGATGCGCGACCTCAAGCTGCCGCACGACAAGGTCAACGTGCACGGCGGCGCCTGCGCGCTGGGTCACCCGATAGGCGCGTCCGGCGCGCGTATCCTGGTCACGCTGCTCGGCGCATTGAAAAAAACCGGCCAGCGGCGCGGCGTTGCCTCGCTGTGCATCGGCGGCGGCGAAGCGGTCGCCGTCGGCGTCGAGATGCTGTAAGGCATCCCTTGGCCGGCACCTACCTCA
>JACQYA010000188.1 GCA_016208425.1 Betaproteobacteria bacterium | reverse complement strand
CCTTGGCTTTTGCCGGACGGGCGGGCTTTTTGGGCGAGGGTACATCGGCTCCGGGCGCCGCTTGCGGCTTCTCCTGGAGAACTTCCTGCTCGGGCGCTGTCGCGGGAACGGCCTGTTTGCGCGCCTCCGGCTTGGGCTTGGGCTTGGTCATGTCGCCTTCTCCTGTAAATAAAGTTTATACCGTATAAACAGTATAAACTTTATTTACGAATGAGGCGAAGAGATCAAACAATCGTTTGCCCGGAAGCGATCGAGGCATCGGTCTCGGGCGAGGCTGGATCAATGTGAGCGCACCACTGGCCGACGAGATTGCAGGGAAAGTGTGGGAGATCTTCGCCAATGCCTTCGAGCACAGCAAAACCACGGTCGGCGTATATAGCTGCGGCCAATACCTGCCGCAGCGCCGGGAATTGTTGCTGGCGGTTGCCGATTTCGGCGTCGGCATTCCCTCGAACGTCCGCATATATTTTGGATGCCCAGAAATGGCGGCGTGTGACGCGATGCGCTGGGCCTTTGCCGGTGGGCACACGACGCAGCCCAGGCAGACGTTCCCCCGAGGCTTGGGCCTCGATTTTCTAAAGCATTTTGTGCAAAAAACCAACGGTGTCATGCAGGTGTTTAGCCACGATGGCCGGGCGCGCATTGACCAACGGGGTGAAACATACGAAAATTCGCAACCCTTTTTCGAGGGTACTCTGGTTCAGATTCGGCTATTGTGTGACGATAAGCACTACATGCTGTCCAACCAAACCTCCGCACAAAATGCAACACCTTTTTTCTGACGAGGGAGACACCATGCACATCAATGTCAAGGAACTGGTTGGCGAAAACGCCATAACGCTGGACGACGGCGAGGCCATTTACGCCCGCATTCACGCCCCGTTGACCCAAGGCGAGACGGTCGAGCTTGATTTCGACGGCGTGCAGGTTTTCGCTTCGCCTTTCTTCAACGCCGGAATCGGTCGCCTGCTCGGCGATCTGACCGCCGACACCCTCAACACACACCTTAAACTGGAACATTTGTCCGATTTTGGTGCCCGCGTCCTGCGTCGCGTGATCGAAAACGCCAAGGATTACTACGCGGCTCCCCTCGATCAGCAGCGGGCGATTGATCGCATCGTGCACGACAACGCCGTCGCCGCCTGATGCCGCCGGTTGTCCGCGCCAGGATCGTCGATATACGGTCGGACACTCCGAAAGATTCCGATATTTTTCTGGCCGATACCAATGCTTGGTATTGGCTTTTTTACTCGCGGGCATCGCAGGCACCCAGCGGGTCGCAGCAGTACCAGCTCGCCGGCTACCCTGCGTTTCTGAAGGCCGCCATCGCTACGGGCTCCACGCTGAATTGCTACGGTCTCGCATTCGCCGAGTTGGCTCACAACATCGAAATGGCCGAGCGCGAAATCTACGCCGACCGCGCCGACAAGAAGATCGGCTCCAAAGAATTTCGCCACGATTACCAGAACGAGCGCCGAAAAATCGTATCCCTTATCACCGATATTTGGGCCGACGTATTGAGCGTGAGCACCATGCTTGACCTCGACATGGACAACGATTTCATGCGCTCGGCCTTGTCTTTGTTTCCCTCCGTCGGTCTCGATGGCTATGATCTGTTTATGGCTGAGGCGGCACTCAAGGCAGGCGTTGCCCAGATCGTGACCGACGATGGCGACTACGCAACGGTGCCCGGTTTGATGGTTTTTACCGCCAATCGGCGAGTTATTCAGGCGGCGCAGGCGGCCGGCAAACTGGTTGCGAGGTAAGCGTCGGTCATTGTGACGCCTCGTTTTTTTGCCCCGTTTTGCCTGACGCCAAAAGCGATAAGCTGAAACCACCTCCTCTGGAAGCCACGCCAACTGGCGATTTACAGTTTGGCTGCCAGGAGAGCCACTGTTTACGCCATTCTCCAGCCGCATGGTCTGTAGATCGTTTATCCATGCGGGTCTTCGGCTATGTGCGTAAAATTTATGCGCCCGGGTGCCGAGTTTTCAGGCATCTGGAAGGCCACCTCTTCGCCGCGCGCCCTATCGCCGCCATCGCCGCCGACCATGTAAATATCGCCATTCTAGAATATCCTGCAAAGCCTTACTCCTGCGCGCAAGCAATGAGTCACTCTGAAAAACCCGCCAAGACTTCCGATGCGACCAACACCCGACCGCGCGCGACGGTCGCCATCGGCTTCGTGCAGGGCATGCTGGCCGGACTGCCACACCACGGCGTCGCCGCCCGGCCGTTGCTGGAGCGCGCCGGCATCGCTGCCGGCGCGCTCGACGATCTCTCGGCGCGCGTTCCGGTCGAACGCTACGCGGCGCTTTATAACCTGCTCAACGAGGAGCTCGACGACGAGGGATTCGGCCTGTTTTCGGCGCCGATGCGCGTCGGCAGCTTCGAGTTCCTCTGTCGTGGCGCGATCACCGCGCCGACGCTGGCGATCGCCATCGAACGCGCGGCACGCTATCTGCGGCTGGTGCTTCCCGACCTCGCCGTCAGCCTCGAACGCGACCGCGACGAAGCGCGTCTCTGCCTGCGCGAGCAGCGGGCGATCCCCGTCGGCCGCGTTTTCGCGTTCGAGTGGTTGCTGCGCCTGTTGCACGGGCTCTGTTCGTGGCTGGTCGGGCGCGGCATCGTGCTGGACGCGGTCGGCTTCCCCTACGCGCGGCCGGCGCACGCCGACGATTACGCGCTGATCTATACGGCGAACTCAACGTTCTCGACGTTTTCGGCCGGAGCACCTTTTGAAGCCCCGGCGCTGGTCGCTACCTTCGCCGCCGATCTCCTCGACCTGCCGATCCGGCGCGACGAGGCTGCCTTGCAGAGTTTTTTGGCCGGTGCGCCGGGCAAGCTGACGACGCTCTACCGCCGCGACCGCGAAATGGTGCTGCGCGTGCGCCTTTGCCTGCGCGACGCGCTGCCCGGCCCCATGCCCCTCGCTGCGGTCGCCCGCGCGCTGCATATCTCGCCGCGTACGCTGCACCGCCGCTTGGCCGACGAGGGATCGAGCTATCGGGCGATCAAGGACGCGCTGCGCCGCGACATCGCCATCGCCGGGCTGGCGAAAACCGGGCAAGCGCTGGCCGGTATCGCCGCCGACCTCGGCTTCGCCGACGCCTCTGCCTTTTACCGCGCCTTCGTCGGCTGGACGGGGATGGCTCCGGCGCATTACCGGCGGCGGCTGCAAAGCGCCCGCCCGCCGTGACGACAGCGCGTGGCGGCGTGCGCTGTGCGATACTTCTCTCCGTACCCCCTGCCGAGCGAGGATCACCGATGCCGACAACCGTCACTATTTCGCAGCGTCTCTGGCTGTGGGCCGCGTTCGCTACGGCGATTTTCTACATCGCCATGGCGCTGGGTTGGGTTGGGCTTTCCGCGTCGCGCGATAGCCTGAAGACAGTGTACGACGACCGGCTGGTGCCGGTCATCCACCTGACCGAACTGCGCCACATGCTGAACCAGGATCGGGTGCAGTTCGTGCTCGCGTTGCAGCACGACCCGGCGGGGCAGTACGCCGCGTTGCACGGCCATCCGGTCGAAGGCCATTTTGAAATCATCGCCGCCAACCGCGCGGCGACCGACAAGCTGTGGGCCGATTATCTGGCAACCCGGCATACCGAAGAGGAAAACGATCTGGCCGGCGACTTCGAGGCCGCGCGAAAGGCGTGGCTGGCGAAAGCCGATCCGGCGATCGGGTCGATCAAGGGGGGCGACTACAGCCCGAACGTCGTCGTCTCGTTCCTGAAAGCCGCGACCCAGGAGGGCGAAGCGGCCAACCAGGCGCTTCTCGCGCTGATCGAGTTGCAGGAAAAAGTGGCGAAGGACGAATACCTGGGCGCCGAAAGGCGCTACCAGACCGCGCGCGCCTGGTTTATCGCCCTGCTCGTGCTCGGTGCGGCGATCGGCACCGCCATCGGTTTCACCGCGATGCGCCGGTTGAGCGGTGGCCTGGTCATCGCGCAGGATACCGCCCGCGCCATCGCCGACGGCAATCTGGCGCATCCGGTGCCGCTCTCGGGCAACGACGAAATCGGCCAGCTGCTCAAACAGATGGCCATCATGCGCGACAACCTGCACGAGCTGATCGGCGCGGTGCGGCGCGAAGTGGCGCATCTGAACGCCCAGTCGCGGCAGCTCAACCAGGACGCCGCCGGCGCATCCGGTATCGCCGCGCAACAGTCGGAGCAGGCTTCGAGCATGGCGGTGGCGGTAGAGCAGCTTTCCGCGTCCATCGGCCGGGTCGAAGCGCATGCCAGCGACGCGCGGCGCATTACGCTGGAGTCGACGGCGCGCTCGGTCGAAAGCGCCGGCGTGATCCAGAACGCCGCAACGGAAATCGGGCGCATCGCCGGGGCGGTGAGCGCCACGGCAAGCAGCATCCGCGAGCTGGAGGGGTTGTCGACGCAAATTTCGAGCATCGTCAGCGTCATCAAGGAAGTCGCCGACCAGACCAACCTGCTGGCGCTGAACGCGGCCATCGAGGCCGCCCGCGCGGGAGAACAGGGGCGCGGCTTCGCCGTGGTGGCCGACGAAGTGCGCAAGCTGGCCGAGCGCACCAGCAACTCGACCGGCGAGATTACGGCGATGATCGCCAGGATTCAGGAAAGCGCGCGTTCGGCCGCCGCCAAGATGGACGCCAGCGTTGCGCGGGTCGACCAAGGCGTCCGCCTGGCCTCCGATGCCGGCGCCTCGATCACGCAAATCCGCGGCGCCACCGACCTGGTGGCGCAAGCGGTCGAAGGCATCGGCCTGACGCTGCAAGAGCAGGTCGCGGCGTCGCGCGACATCTCGTCGCGCGTCGAAAACGTCTCGCACGGCGCCGGGGAACTGGCGGCCGGCGCGCAACGCACGGCGACCTCCGCCCGCGAGCTGGAGCGTCTGGCCGTCGCCCTCGAAGAGCTCTCGGCACGCTTCCGCGTCGCGTGATTCCCTTGCCCGGCCGACAGACAATTTTGTGGGGGCGGCCTTGGCCGCGATAAGCGCCCCGGCGCCGCTCCCGCCTGGCGACGTCCCGCTGCTGTGCGACGAAGACGGCGAGCTGTCGCTGCATTTCAGCCTGCCGACGATCCAGAGCCGCATGCGCAAGTCCGAACCGGACTGGCTGGTGCTCGATTACACGCGGACGATGATGGGTTTCCTGCTCTTCCGGCCGAACCCGCAACGCATCGCGATGATCGGGCTGGGCGGCGGATCGCTGGCCAAATACTGCTTGCGCAAATTGCCCGACGCCGACTTTACGGCGGTCGAGATTTCCCCCGAAGTCATCGCCCTGCGCGACGAGTTCGGCATCCCGCCCGACGGCCCGCGCTTCCGCGTCCTCTGCGACGACGGCGCCAACCATGTGCGCGACGAGACGGTGGTGGCCGATGTCCTGCTCGTCGACGGTTTCGATGGGGAAGGGCAGCCCGCGCAACTGTGCGGCGCGGCGTTTTACGACGCCTGCTACGCCCGGCTGAGAAACGGCGGCGTTCTGGCCGTCAACCTGTGCGGCGACGACCCGGCCCACGACAGCTACGTGAGCCGGATCGCCGGCTCGTTTTCGGGGAAGATCGTGCTTGTCGAGGCGGACGAAGGCGGCAACAAGATCGTTTTTGCCGGCAAGGGGGAAGAGCGTTTTCCGCCGCCGTTCAGCGTTCTGGCCGAGCGCCTGCGAGTTCTGGAGCCGAGCCACCCGGTCGGTCTGGACGACACCGCGCGACAGATCCTTCAATACGGGCAGCCGCGCCGCGCAAAGGGCGGAAGAAGAGGGTAGGAGGCGACCCGAAAACATCCGAAAAACGCCCGGAAACGTCCCCGAGCGCCCCGGGCTTGGCCGGGCGGCTCTGTTCAGCGCACCATGATCGCCAGCTCTTCCCGCAGATCGAGGTACTCTGTTTCGTCGAGCCCCAGATGGTCGAGCACGCGGCTGCCCATCCGCTCCCACTCGGGGTTGCTGTGCATGCGGACGTATTCGTCGTGCAAATGCTCGGCCAGGCGGCAGATGGCGATCAAGGTCAGCGCTTGCGGAGAAATCGCGGCGTCCTCGGCGAACGCCGTCTGGTCGTGGTGATGCAGGATGGCCTCGCAGAGAACCGGAGGCAAAAACCAGGTCTTGCCGATCAGGTAGCCCAGCGTCGCGTGGTTGGTCGCGTGGTGCTCGTCCTCCACCGACGTCATCGGCCGATCCATGATGCGCTCGGCCAGAGCCAGCGTGTCGCGGTAACCGGCGAATTTCTGCATCAGGATCGGGATGCCGATGTCGCGGAACAGCCCGAAACTGTAAGCGTCGTCGCGCGGGCCGCGCGGCAGCGTCGAAGCGATGTAGGCGGCGATTCCCGCGACTTTCTCGGCGCTGTCCCAGAAGCGTTCCAGCGTCCGCGCCTGGCCCGCCACGCTGTTCCTGAGCACCAGCCCGGTGACGATCTGTCGCGCGGCGCTCAGGCCGAGCAGGCTGACCGCGTTGGCGACCGAGCTGATTTTGTGGGTCAATCCAAAAAACGGCGAGTTGACGGTTTTCAGCACTGCCGCCGATAGCCCGACATCGGTGCCGATCAGGCGGGCTATCGCCTGCGGGTCGGGATCGTCCTTGCCCATCTCGTTATCCAGCTTGACCAGAACATGGGGTCTGGGGGGGATCGAAATGCCCTTCAGGGCAATATCCATTTCGGCTTGCGACAACACCAGGTTGTGGTCGATATTCATATTCGTGTAGGGAACCGGGAGCAAAGCGCAATCCTATCAAATTTTGCGCGAACCTGACTGCCGGTTTGTCATCGGCGCGTATCCGGCCGGACGTGCCGGGCACGATACAGGAACCGGCGACTTCGCCAGATGCGGTACGCCGCGCCCGCCACGTCCTGCGGCTATTGCCGGTTTCGGCCGGATGAGAGGGGTTGAGAGGATTTGAGAGGGCGCTACGGGGCAATAACGGGCGGGAACTTGCCCGGATAGGAGAT
>JACQYA010000049.1 GCA_016208425.1 Betaproteobacteria bacterium | reverse complement strand
CTGGCGCGGGAGCCGGTGATGCGGGCGCCCTTCCGCGCCGTCGCAGCCCAGCGGCCCGGCAAGAGACCGACCCACCCCCCGGGTCGCGGCAGCCGATACTGCGCGCATGCCTGCCGGAAGCTGCTCCGGCGATCCGGCGTGCGGGTTTCGATGGGCCGCGGGGGGCGGCTGCCGGGACGATGCGCCCACGGGAAGCCGCCGGGGTTCCCCGAAGACCTGGCCAGTCCCTCACCGTCGCTTCACTACGGGGGAACAAGGGAAACGCGAGATCACGGAACATATCGAAATCTGCTACCACCGAACCCGCAAGCAGGCTCGGCCCGGCCCGGCCATCTGTCGCCCGCCGCTTTCAATCTGCAACACTATGCAATTAAGATGGCCGCTTGATCCGTCGGACTCTACGGTTTGCAACCGATCTCAGTGACGCCATCGTCGGGCAAACCACCGCCCGGGGCATGGGCGCCGCGATCCTGCCGCGCAAAAACAGAAAGGGATAACGAAGCTGTGACAAGCACCTCTACCGACACCGCCATCTCGTCGGGAATGCATTTCCGCATCTCAAGCGCTGGCGGGGTATCGCCGCGCGCTACGCCAAAAACGCCGCATCGCTCCTGGCCGCAGCCCACATACGCTGCCTTGTACTTCGGCCCGCCATCTCGTGACGATACAATCTAGACTGCGGCCATGACGACGATGAATATTTCCCTGCCAGAATCGCTCAAGGATTTTGTTGGCCGGTGTGTCGCCGAGGCGGGTTATGGCACCGCCAGCGAGTATGTCCGCGAACCGATCCGTTTGGATCGGGATCGGTTCCATTTGCGGTGTTTGCTGTTGGAAGGGGTCGAATCCCCCATTTCCGGCAAGGCCGATGGCGCATATTTCGGTTCGCTGCGCGACAGTATCCGCAGGTGCCTGCCCGCTGCGGACGCATGACGGGCGCCGTCAGGCGCACAAAGGCCGACGAAGATATTCGACGTGCCATCGAGGGCTTTTTGCTCGCGGCGCCCGAAGCTGCTCTGGTGTTTGCCGATTCTCTCGGGCAAGCGTGCGGGCATATCCGCCGAGACCCCGGTTCCGGGTCTCCGCGTTATGCGCACGATCTCGGCTTGCCGGGGTTAAAATTCTGGCCGTGCAAGCCGTTCCCCTACTTGGTGTTTTACATGGCGATCCCAAAGAGGGTCGAGATTTTCCGCGTGTTGCACGCTCATCGTGACATCCCGCCCTCCCTGCTTGATGAAGTTCCGGAACAAGCCGGCGTCATGATCTTTCCGGAATAACGCTACTAGCTGCCGAGACTATGCCCCGAGGACTCCCGATACTGGTCGTCGAAGACGACCCCAATTTGCGCGAAGCGGTGTGCGATACGCTCGAACTTGCCGGCCAGGCGGCGATTTCCGCTTCCGGCGGCGAGGAGGCGCTCGGGCTGCTCGATGCGCGGGCGGTGGCTCTGGTCGTCAGCGACGTGCGCATGATGCCGATGGACGGCATCGCCTTGCTCAAGGAAATTCGCGTCCGCTTGCCGCATTTGCCGGTCGTGCTGATGACGGCGTTTGCCGACGTCGACCGGGCGGTCGAAGCGATGCGCGCCGGAGCCTGCGATTTTTTGCTCAAACCCTTCGAGCCGAAGGCGCTGCTGGCGCATGTGGCGCGCTACCGCTTGCCCGAAGCGGTCGACGACGGCAAAGTGGTTTCCAGCGACGCCGCCAGCCGCAACCTCTTCGCGCTCGCCGCGCGCGTCGCGCAGACGGATGCCACGGTATTGCTCAGCGGCGAGAGCGGTGTCGGCAAGGAGATCGTCGCGCGCTATATCCACAACCATTCGGCGCGGCGCAACGGCCCTTTTGTGGCGATCAATTGCGCGGCCATACCCGACACGCTGCTCGAAGCGACGCTGTTCGGCTACGAGCGGGGCGCTTTTACCGGCGCGACCCAGGCGCAGGCCGGCAAGTTCGAGCAGGCGCAAGACGGCACGCTGCTGCTCGACGAAGTTACCGAAATGCCGCCCGGCCTGCAAGCCAAGCTGTTGCGCGTGTTGCAGGAGCGCGAAGTCGAGCGGGTCGGCGGAAAAAAGCCGGTGGCTCTCGATATCCGGGTGATCGCCACCTCCAACCGGGACATGGGGGAAGCGGTCGCCAGAGGCGCGTTTCGCGAAGATCTTTTCTACCGCCTGAACGTTTTCCCGCTACCGGTTCCCGCGCTGCGCCAGCGGCCGGACGACATCGTTCCGCTGGCGCGGCATTTTCTGGCCGAACACGGGGGCAAATCGGCGCGACCCGGCGTCGGGCTGGCGCCGTCGGCAGAGGCCGCGCTACGCGCTTACGCCTGGCCAGGCAACGTGCGGGAGCTGGAAAACGTGATGCAACGCGCACTGATCCTGGCGCCCGGCGATGTGATCGAAGCCGGTTCCCTGAGCCTTCCGGCACCGGTGCAAACGCCGGTCAAGGCAGAGTTGCCGCCGCCGCGCAAGGCTTATATGGCCCGCGTTCCGCCCGCCAACCTCGCGCGCCCGGACGCCGATGGCGACGAAAACATCGAAAACCTGCAACGCGAGTACATCCTGGAGACGCTCGCCTCGGTCGGTGGGTCGCGCAAGCTCGCCTGCGAACGGCTCGGAATCTCCGAGCGAACCCTGCGCTACAAACTTCAGCGCTACCGCGAAGCGGGCTTGTTCGGCGAATAGGCCGGTTCTAACCCGGCGGTCGCAGGATGGCGGCCACAGCCCGTAGCCCCGCGATATATCGGCAGGTCACTTTTTCTTGCACAGCGGTTCCCGGCCAGGGTTTTCGATGCTGTGCACGACGGCGTTGACCAGGTCGTGAATTTCGTCCGTCGAGAAGACCTCGAACAGGCGGCGGCCGAGCGTTGCGGGGATGCGCACGACGCAAGGCTGGCCGTCGGCCAGTTCGACGTCGACGCCGAGCACCGAGCGATCCGCTTCGCCGTCGTCCGACTCCAGCGCGGCCATCTGCTCCAGCATCAAAGCTTCGTATTCCTCCTCGACCCGGTCTTCGAGCTCGTCGCCCATGTCTTCGGGCAGGGCGACGAGGGTGCCCCGCATCGTGTCCGGCCGCACGGTACTGTTCAGATGGTGATCGGCCGCAAACTGCACGAAGCGCTCGCAAAGGCTCCGATCGAAAAATATATAGTCGTTTGACATTCTGCGGTTCCTTTGTGTCCGGGTTACTGGTTGCGTATTCTCGGCCGTTGCTCGAATACCCAGGTGCGGGTGATGTCGATCTGGTCGAAGTTGCGTTTCAGGTCGGGCGGGAAGGCGGCGAAGGGGGCGCTCATTTCGACGATGCGGCGCACGGCGTCATCCATTTCCGGCTGGCCGCTGCTCTTGTCGATGCGCACGCCGGCCAGCGTGCCGTCGCTGTTGATGGTGACGGTGACGATCAGATCGTCGTAATAGCGATCCTTGTATAGGCGGGGGTAATTCACCGCGCCGATGCGCTCGATTTTCTGCCGCCAGCCTTCGCCGTAAAAGGCGAGCTGGATGTTTTTCGGGTCCGGGCCGACGATGCTCGCCTTGCGGCGCGGGTCGGCGCCAAGGGCTTCTCTGGGCGTGTGGGCGCCCGGCGCGCTGCCCGGCTGTTCGGCGCCCTTGGTCGCCGGGTTCAGGCCGCGCCCGTCCGCCCTTTCGGCGCCGCTCTGGGCGCCGTTTTGCGCATGGTTCGCGGCGGACGCTTGGCGGCCGCGTCCGAGATCGGCGACCCTTTGTCGGTCTTGTGCTTCTTGGCCGGCTTTGGCTGCGGCGGCTTGTTCGGCTTGTCTTCTTTCTGCGGCGATACGCGCCAGTTCGTCGCGCTGCTGGCGTTCGAGTGCCTCTTGCCGGGTTTTGGCGAGCGCCGCTTCTTCCGCCTTCCGCTTTTCCGCCGCGATTTCGGCGTTGGCGCGCAGCTCTTCTTCGGCGCGTTTGCGTTCGATCGCTTCCTGTCGGGCTCTGGCCGCCGCCTGTTCGGCCAGCTTGCGTTCCTGTGCCTCAAGCGCGGCTTTGGCGGCTGCGGCTTGCCCGGCATTTTTCTGTTCGGCCTCGGCCCGCAACTGCTCCTCGGCCTCGGCCTGGCGGCGTTCCAACGCCTCTTGCCGCGCGCTTGCGGCGGCTATCTGGCGCTCCTTTTCGGCCTGTTCCGCCTGTTCCGCCGCTTTGTGCGCCGCTTCCTCGGCCTTTTTATCTGCCCGTTCCTCGGCCTGTTTTCGCTCCCGGGCAGCTTCGTCCGCCTTGAGTGCGGCGGCGATTTCGTCCGCCTTCTCCTCGGCCGGGCCGGTTTTATGGGAATCGATAATTTCCGGAGGTGGGGGGCGATCCGCCGGGGATGACCCGTGTTCGGACGCTTCCCGGCTCTCGCCGTCTACCTGTGCCGCCGGCACTTGCCAGGCGCTCTTTGTATCGGTGGCGAGCACCTCGGCGCCCTTTTTGCGCACCGTGGTTTTCGGTGGCTTTGTCGCCGGGCGCGGCGCGCTGTTCGCCCGCCGTGGCTCCGTCGCCGGCGCCGCCGTCGCGCCGCCGCGCAAGCTGGCCAGCGCTGTTCCGCCGCCGGCCCGGGCGGGCGGGGGGGGCGAAGGAGGTGTTTCCGGCGCGCCCGCCCCCCCGCCGATCCGGGCAGCCATCGCTTCTGTTCGCGGAGGCAAGCGCAGCACGGCGCGGATCGTCGCGGCCTGCACCAACCGTTCGTCCGGGGCGCTGCGCAGCCACGGCAAACCGAAACCTTGGCTGCCGAACTGGAGCGAAACGATCATCGCGTGAAAAGCCAGGCTGGCCAACAACGACCGCCCCAGCGCGCTTTTTTCGTGCCGGACCGGGTTTGGCTCGCGCAGGATTGCGTCGACCAAGCGTTCCTTGTGCGCTTTCTCGTGGTGGTGGTGATGGTGGTGGTGCTTGTGTTTGGGCCGCCAGCCGGTTTCCTCAAGGCACTTCAGGCAGCGCCAGCGCTCGCCGCCCGGGGTCGTGATCCGGCGCATCTGCTCTTCCGGGTAGGAGGTGCGACAACGGGGGCAGAGAAGAGTGGCGGGCGTCGGCGTCAGCATGTTGGCGGTTGGGTGTCGCCCCTTGCGCACGAGCGCGCCGGACCGGCGAGTCAGGCGAACATTTTAACGGCGGATTGTTGTCGGCGGGGTTGGCGCTACATGCTGTAGCCGAGCGCCGCCCCGATTCCCTTTGCCGGGCTGGCGCCGCTCGCGCCGACGAGCGCGCAGGCCTGGATTTTCCAGTGCTTGCCCAGGCGGCGGGAGAGGTAAAACGTCAGTTCGCGCGGCGCGGCACCGGCGGCGGCGACCGCCTGGCGATAATCCAGAAAACCGCTCGCGGTGGTGTCGGCGTCGAGTTTCCAGGCGATGCCCAGCGAGGCGAAGGCGACGTTGCGGAAGTTGCCGCCTTCGGGCTTGCCCATCCAGGTGTAGCCCAGTGTCGCCATCAGGGTGCCGGACCGCGAGAGAGAGCGATAGGCGTCGGCCTGTACGCTGAAGTCGCTTTTGCCGGTGCCCAGCCCCTTGTTCTTGCTGGCGGTGGCGAATTTCAGCTTGCTGCCGATGTCGATCAGCAGGCCGGACGACGCATCGTAGAAAGCGTTGTAGCTGGCGCCGGCGACGATGTCGCCCAGGCCGGAGACTTTGCCGCGCGGCGTCGCCGGGGTGACGGGGCCGGTGGCGGCTTGGCCGACGCCCGTCCCGCCGGCGATCTGCACGTTGCCGGGGCCGCTGATCTCGACGTAGGGGACGGTCAGTTTGACGATGGTCGGGCCGGCTTCATACCTGGCGACAAAGGGCATGAAGAGAATGTCGGTCGACCGGGCGCCACCGTATTTTCCCGAGGTGTATTCCGTCTCGCCGGTCAGGCTCATGCCGTCGGCTGCGAGCGCGGGCAGGCCGAGCGCAGCCAGTCCGAGGGCGGTCAAAAAGCGGGCGATGTTCATGGCGATCTCGGGTTGGGGCGCTCGGCACGGATCGGGCGCATCGTCTCCGGCCGCAGCATTCCCGGCCGCAACATTTCCGGGCGCGGCCGATCCGTTTCCGCACCGCGCGCGGCGCGATCCGGGCGAAGCGGCGGTTCGGGGCGCAAGGGTACGGCGCCGGGTTCGGGGGCGTCCCGGTCGTTGCCGCGTCGCGGCGCGTTGCGCTCGGCGCCGTCGGGTGGCGGCGGCCGGTCGGCGCGACCGGCCGGACGCTCGATGCGGATACGGTCGGCGACGATGGCGCCACCGGCTTCAATCGTGGCGGAAACCTTGATACGCGAGCCTTCGCCCAAGGTTTTGAGTTCGGCGCCGTCGACCGTCGTTGCCGCGTCCAGGCGGATATCGGCGCCGCCGACATTCAGCCTGCCCGCCCCGCCGGTGCTGCGGATATGACGGATATGGCCTTGCAGTTCGAGGCGCCGCACGGCGTTGCCGAAGTTCAGCTGCGGGTCGATGGTAACCGTATCGGCTTCCAGCGTCCCGGCGACGAGCTTGCCACGGACAAAGACTTCCTGCCCGAGGCGGGGCGTTGGCGCCGAAACCGCACCGGCACGGATCGTAAGGTCGAAAATCTTGAAGGTCGCCCCATCGACCTGCGTGACCGGGCCCGCCAGGCTGACTTCGTCGCGCCCGGGCGCCGGTTCCAGGCGGGTCAGCATGATGTCGCCGCCAGGCTGGCGGCTACCGTTTGCCGTCAGGTGATCGCCGACCGCGAGCCCGGCCAGATCGACGGTATTTCCGGCCGCGTAGAGGGTCTGCCCGAGGATGCGCAGCTCGCCGCCCGGGCCGATAGCCTGTAGCGGGCCGCTCAGGGTGTTGTAGACGTCGATCCGGCTGGCGTGATGCTCGCCCTGCCGCGTACCCGCAGCGACCGAAACCATTTGCCCGAGATCGAGCTGCGCCGCTTTGCCGGCTCTTCCGTCGATCGTGATAGCGGTCTCCGGGCCGTAGTGGATCTCCTGGCCGTTGACGCAGATGCTGGCGAATCCGGCGATGACGCCGACGAAACCGAGCTCGCTGCCCGCTTCCGGAAGTCTCCGGCCGGTGCCGCCAACGCCATCGCTGTCGCCGCCCCGTCCGGTACCGCCGATACCGTCCTCGTCCTTGCCGCGCCCCGTTCCCCCGATCCCGTCGATCCCGTTGGGCCGGTTGAGCGGATTGGCCTCGCCGCCTGCCGGCAATAGCGAAAGGGCGACCACGGGCGTGTCGATCCACTGCTTGTCCTGGCACGGGTTGGCCGCCAGCGGCGCGGCGTAGGGCGACGCCAGGGCGAGCAGGAGCGGGGCGAGGCGCGCCGCCGTAGCGGCCGCTGCGGCGGCGCGTTCTCCGGGTTCAGGCATGCGGTCGCTCCCCGTCGTGGGCCGTATCGGCCTCGTCAAAAAAATAGATCCCGAAAGTCATGCGTTTCTCGGGGCCGGAACCCGTATCGGCGGCCGGTGCCCCGGCCTTCAGCTCGCGCGCGCGCCGGTTGACCGCGAGCAAAGCCTCCATGCCCAGGCGCTCGGCGAGGGTCGCCAGCTCGGCGACGGCCGACGGGTCGAGCCGCCCGTAATAGACGCTGCGATCCAGAAACGGCGGCTCCTGGTCGAGCATATTGTGCGCGCTGGCGGCGATATGGTCGTGCAGGTTACGGCCGAGAAAATAGGCTTTTTCTTCAAAGCCTTTTTTGGGCACGAAAGCGTCGGCGATCAGGCGAACCCGGTCGTTGCCGCCCACTTCGACGATGCCCAGGCGCAACCACTCGTCGAGCACGGCGCGCGCGCGGATGTCGGTCGATTCGGCCGCGACCAGGCGGTCGAACGACACATCGCCCGGCAAGCGGCCCTGGCGGGGCAGCGGGCGCGGCTGCCCGTTCTCGTCCAGGAAGATCTCGTCGCCGCACCAGCGCGCGATCAGGCGACCGCCCAGCGAGACGTTTTCCGGAGGGGCGTCGGACAACCCGTCCGCGTGCGCCAAACGTCGCACATCCTTGCGGTGAACGCCGGTCAGCAGGCTCAGACGACTGTCGGTTTGCACCTTTCCGGCAATTCGGAAATGGGTGGCGGCGACCTCGACGTACAACTCCTTGAGCAGGTTGGCCAGATACGGGTAAGTCACGTTTTTCGCCAGCAAGAGCCGCAGCAACGGGCGCAGCAAGCGCTTCAGCGCGGCGACCAGCGCGGCGCCGGGCTTGCCGTCGCCGGGGCCGGACGGCGTGTCGTTAAAGGAGGGGATAGGGTTGGCGGTGGTCATCGCGGTGCCGGTGGATGCTGCCAGATGGATTATCCCACAAAAAAACAGTTGACGTGGGAAAAGTTCCCACCTACTATCGGTTCGCCGTGTGGGAAATATTCCCATTTTCGTGAGTGATGTAGCGATCACTATCTTTATATTTCAAGGAGATTCTTATGAACCACTCTGCTTTGATTTTTGCCCTGCTCGCTTCCGTATCGATTTCTGCCAGCGCGCAGATGGGTCAGCGCGGCCCAGGCGGCCAGGCGGGACAGCAAAATATGGCGCCGTTCGCCGTCGCCACGACCGCTACGCCGGTTACCTTGCCCGCTACCGTGGTCGCCGACCGCACCGCCGTCTCCGCCGACCTCGCCTCGGTGGCGACGGCGCGGGCGAAACTGGTCAGCGATGTAGCTGCCGGCGCCACGGCCGCCGTGGTCGACGCCGACAGCGCGGCCTTCAAGGCCGCTCGCATGCAACTGGAAAGCGATATGTACAAGCTGCGCACCGACGCCCAAGCGATCCTGACGGCGGACGAGGCGGCTCTGAGCCTGGACAGCATCATGCTGGAAATTTACGGCATCACCCACAACACGGCCGCCTATACGGCAGCGCAGACGCAGTTCAACGCGGATCGCGCGCAGGCCGCAGCCAACCGCCAGGCGATTTTTGGCGACCTCTGCCCGGCCGGAACCATTTGCCTTGACGGTTCGGGTCATGGCGGGAACGGGCAGATGTACGGCCGTTGAGGGAAGGCGCAAGACGGTAGGCCGGGGCACCACGAAAACAGGCCGTGCGAACTCCTCCGCACGGCCTGTTTCTTTCGGTTATTGCATTCAACCGAGGTTTCCCGAGCCGCGTCAAATCAGTCCGCTAATTTCGCCCAGCCCCTCCTCCACAGCCACCGGATCGCCCAGCCTGTCCCACGGCTCCATCAGTACCAGCCAGAGCAGTTTTTCAAACTCGATGGCGAAACGGTCGACGATGCGCTCGGGGTCGCCGACCAGCCCCTTGTCGGCGATCAGCCCGAACTGCACTTTGCCGTTGTAGGAAAGGATGCTGACGCCGAGGCCGATGTCGCCGGACTGCGGCACCCAGAACATTTGCTGCTTGAGCGCCGCGCCGGCCAGGAAGCGCGGCTCTCGCGGGCCCGGGACGTTGGTCATCACCGCCGTCGCCTTGCCCGACAGCAGGTCGAGTATCTGTTGCTGGACAAACATCGGCGCCATGCCGGCGGCGCCGAGGAGGGAGAAAGTCAAGGCCGCCTGGTACGAGCCCTTCAGTTCGAGCATGCGCCCGCGTGTCGCGTAAAGGCGCGCGAGCGGGTTTTCGATGCCGACCGGCAGTTCGAGCGCGACCAGGCCGAAGCGGTTGCCGAGATCCTTGATGTCGCCGCAGGCACGCAGGTTGACCGGAACCAGCGCGCGTATTTCCACGCCGGCCACCGGGTCGCCTTTTTCCCGCAAGTAATTGTTCAGGGCGCCGGCCACCGAGGAGAGCAGCAGGTCGTTGACCGAGCAGCCGAGCACCCGGCCGACCGCTTTCACCTGCGGCAGCGAGACCGGCTCCGACCAGGCGACGCGCTTGACCGTGCCCGGCTTGCCCTTGAAGCGCGTCGGGCTGTCGTCGTCCATCAGCAGCAGCCCGGCGGCTTCTTCGGCGATGGCACCGGCGACGCGCGCGTAATCGGCCAGCTTGTCGGGATTATTCAGCACTTCGAGGGCTTTTTCCCACGCCTTGCCGCCGATCTGCGCGGAAGAGAGCGCCGCGTCGCCCACCGGTCCGGCGACCTGGCGCCAAAAATCGTCGTTGTCCCGGCTTTCGCTGTCTTGCGCTCCGCTTCCGCCGTCGTCGGCCGTGTCGGGAGACGCGGGCACGCCGCCGTCTTCCGGGGCATCGGCGCAGGGGTCGGTGAGCGAATCCATCACGCCGATCAGCGCGATGCCGTCGGCGATGGCGTGGTGGATGCGGGCGACCAGCGCCGAGTCGCCGCCGGCGGTCTCGACGAGATGGAACTCCCAGCGCGGGCGCGCGGGGTTGAGCGGCACGCTGGCCAGTTCGGCGACGAATTTCTGCAACTCGCCCTTGTCGCCGGGGGCGGGCAGCAGCGCGTGATGCAGGTGGGCGTCGATATCGAAGTTCGCGTCGTCTATCCACCAGGCGCCGGTCGGCGCTTGCGCCGCGATTTGCCGGAAACGGCGGTAGCGCAGCATGCGCAGCGCAACCGTCCGCTTGAGCCGCTCGTAGTCCGCGCGACCATCAAAAATCAGGACGCCGACGATCTGCATCAGGTTGTTCGGCCGATCCATGCGCAGCCAGGCGGTGTCGACGCTGGAAATGCGTTCGCGGTGGCGTCGTCGCGTGCTCATGGCGCGTACTCCCGGGCTGATCTATGGGCGGATCGCGAAATCCCCGTCATTCCGGGTCAAGCCCGGAATGACGGGGGCTTCTGGGCGGCGAGCGTCTCAGGCGCTGAAATTCTCGTCGAAGAACTTGTGAACTTCGCGCTCTATCGCCGGCTTGAGCGCGGAAAACAAAAAACTCAAACGGATGCGCAAAGCGGCCTCTTCGCCTTCCAGCGCGAGTTCGCCAGAAATACCGGGACGCCGGAAGTGCATGCTATCGCCGTCCCAAGCCGTGTCGAGCGCGAACTCATCCCGCAGCTCGGACGCCATGTGTTCGGCTGCGGCGCGGGCGTCGGCCAGCGTTTTGCCGTGCTTGCGGCGGATCGTGATGTCGCTCATGGCGGCGATTCTACCGTGCCGGCGGTGTCGGTGCGCGCAGCCATTTGAGCAGTACGGCGTAGAGCGCCGGCGGGTCGACCGGTTTTGCG
Organism: Betaproteobacteria bacterium; assembly: GCA_016208425.1. GTDB lineage: Bacteria > Pseudomonadota > Gammaproteobacteria > Burkholderiales > Rhodocyclaceae > JACQYA01. Next base: position 15,717 of record JACQYA010000049.1, on the reverse strand, counting down.
ACAAAATCGCTCATGCCGGCCTCGAGGCAGCGCCGGCGATCTTCGGCGAAAGCATTCGCCGTCATCGCGAGTATGGGAACGTTGCGCCCGACGGGCAGCGCCCTGATGCATCGCGTCGCTTCGATGCCGCCCATTACAGGCATCTGCATGTCCATCAGCACGGCGCCGTAGCCGGCGCCGGGCGGCGCGCCGCGCACCATCGTCAGCGCCTCGGCGCCATTGGCGGCCACGTCGGCGACGAGGCCGGCATCCTCCAGCAGCATGCGCGCCACTTCCTGGTTGACCGGCTCGTCCTCGGCCACCAGCACGCGCGTGCCGGCGAAGTCGCGCTTGAGCGCGGCTTCGGCATCTTCGCCGGCGCCGGCGGCGATCCCGTCGGCGCCGGTTTTTGTCGATTTGCCGAGACGGGCGGTAAACCAGAAAGTGCTGCCGGCGCCCGGCGTGCTGTCCGCGCCTGCTTCGCCGCCCATCAGCGCGGCCAGACGGCGCGTGATCGCCAGCCCGAGGCCGGTGCCGCCGTACCGGCGCGTGATGCTGTTGTCGACCTGCTGGAAGTCGCCGAACAGGCCCGGCAACGCCGCGCTGGCGATACCGATGCCGGTATCTTGCACCTCGAAGCGCAGCAGCACCGATTGTGCGGAAAGTTCGTCGCCGGCGCGTTCGTCCACTTGCCGGACGCGCAGGGTGATCGTCCCGCGTTCGGTGAACTTGACGGCGTTCGTCGCAAAATTGAGCAGCGCCTGGGTGAGCCGCATCGGATCGCCGCACAACCAGTCGGGCAAGGGATCGGGTTGTGTGCCGGGTTGCGGGCCCGTTTCGACCCGCACGGCCAATCCCTTGGCCTGCGCCATTTCCGCGATCAACGAGGCGACGTTGTGCGGGATCGCCGCGACGGCGACATCGGTTTCTTCGAGCGCCAGTTTGTCGGCGTCGATCTTCGAGAGATCGAGAATGTCGTTGATGATGCCCAGCAGGTGGCGTCCGGCGGCGGCGATTTTATCGAGCTGGGCGGTCTGCTCCCGGCTCGCGCCCCGCCCCATGAGGTGGGCGAGGCCGAGCACCGCGTTGAGCGGCGTGCGGATCTCGTGGCTCATGTTGGCGAGAAAAGCCGCCTTGGCGCGCGTGGCGGATTCGGCCTGGTCGAGCGCGCCGGCAAGCTGCGCCGTGCGCTCCGCCACCTGTTCTTCCAGATGGTAGCGGTAGCGGTCGAGTTCTTCGCCCAAGCGCTTTTTTTCGGTGATGTCTTCCTTGATGTCGAGGTAGTGCGTGACCGTGCCGCCGGCCTGGCGGATCGGCGAAATAACCTCGTATTCGACATAAGTCTCACCGTTCTTGCGCCGGTTGACGAGCTCGCCCTGCCATGCCTGACCGTCGGCCAGCGCCGCCCACATGGCGAGATAGGTCGACGGCGGGGTGAGCCCGGACTTCAGGAGGCGCGGGTTCCGGCCGAGCAGCTCTTCCCGGCTGTAGCCGCTCGACCGCACGAACGCCGCGTTGACGTATTCGATCTCGCCGCGCGTGTCGGTGATCGCGATGCTCTCCTGGCTTTGCTCGACGGCGAGGGAGAGCTTGCGCAACTGTTCCTCGGCACGCCTTTTTTCGGTCACGTCCATGCCCGAACTGAGCGTGCCGACGCTGCGTCCGCCGGCGTCGGTCAGGCGGGTGTTCTGCCACGCGATCAGGCGCCGCTCCCCGTTCCCGCACAGCACTTCGTTCTCGAAGTGTTCGACGGCATCGATGTCGCCGGCCATGATGCGCCGGAACACCGGGAAAACCGCTTCCATGCCCTCGGGCTGCGGCAGACAGGTCTCGAACCAGTTGCGGCCCAGCAGCTCGGCCGCGCCGGCGCCGAGCAGCGCGCACCCGGCGCGGTTGATGAGCGTGATCCGTCCCCCGGCATCGAGCGCTACCATCAGGGTTTGCATCGTATCGAGATAGTCCTGGCTGCGCGCCAGCGCTTCGAGCGCGACGCGCTGCCGGCGCTGATAGAACCACATTCCGGTGGCCGAGGCCGCGCCGACCAGGGCGAGCAGGCCGATCATCAAGCCCGCGTCCAGCCACCACTTCGCGTAGACGGCTTCAAGGTCGCGGCTGACGCCCAGCACCAGCGCGCTATCCATGTGTAGCGCCGCCGGTTGCACCGTGCGCAGCGCGGCGAGCCTGGGCCTGCCGTCGACCTGGCTGTTTCCGCTCAGGACATCCGCCTCTTTTCCGCTGGCGAGGTAGCGGGCCATAATCGATTCCGGGTTTTTCTGCCCGTTTCGCGCGGCCGGCGAAAGCGGCGGAACGACCAGGATATGGTTGCCTTCGCCGTCGGTGAGCGCGGCGCGCATGTCGGGCGCAAAGCGCATCGAAGCGAGCAGCGGAGCAAAAAATCCGGGGTCGAAGGTGACGACGCCGACACCGGAAAATGCGCCGTCGGCGTCGACGATCTTGCGCGACAGCGTGAACGTATAGACGCCCAGCGCGGTCTGGAAGGGCGGCGAAACGATCCGCAGTTGCGCGTCGGCGGTGGCGCGCGCCCTTTCAAAATAATGGCGTTGCGCGAAGTTCTGGCCGACCAGATCGGGCCGGTTCGAGGCCAGCACCGTGCCGGCGCGATCCAGCACGAGCAGCGAGCGCACCCCGCGCACCATGCCCGCGCGGTATTCGAGGCGGCGGGACGCTTCCCGCCAGCCGCCGGTAGCGCCAGATTTTTCGGGTTTTGAGGGTTGGGCCGACAGTTTTTCCCACTCGGGAAAATCGTGCAACAGGCTGGCGAGCGCCGCGTCGCTCGCTTCCAGTTGCCCGGCCAGCGCCTCGGCGGCGATGCGGGCATGGTTGGCCAGATGTTCGCGCTCGCGCTGGCCGATTTCGTGGTGGTAGTTGTGGATGTGGTAGCCGACGACAGACGCCAGCAAAACCAGCCCCCCCGCGAGGATGAGCCAGTGCGGAAAAAACAGGCCGCGAACGGGATCGCGGGGGCTGTGAGGGTTGCGGGGGTTACGATGTGGTGGCATCGGAATATATTGCGTTAGGGTAAAGGGTGATATTAGGCGCCCATTTTTTCCCCTCCGTTTGACGTAGATCAAATATACGTGTTATAGATATGCAAATCGCGGGTTGGCGCTCTTGTTGCGTCCGGCGCCAAGCTACCCGGCCTCGCCACGCAACGCGCGGAACGCGGCGTAACGGCGCGCGTCGATGCCGCCGCTCCCGACGGCCGCCCGCACCGCGCAGCCCGGTTCGCGGTCGTGGCGGCAGTTGCGGAAGCGGCATTGGCCGCGCAGGGCGCGGAATTCGGGAAAAGCGTCTTCGATGGCCTCCGGCGACAGGTGGCCGACGCCGAATTCCTGCAAGCCGGGCGAGTCGATCAGCACGGAATCCGGGTCCAGACGGTAAAGCGTGGCGTGCGTCGTGGTGTGTTTCCCCGTGTCGAGCGCGGCGGAAATTTCGCGGGTCGGCGCGTTGGCGCCGGGGATCAGCGCGTTGGCCAACGTCGATTTGCCCATGCCGGACTGGCCGACGAGCACGCTGACCTGGCCGGCCAGATGCGCGCGCAGCGGTTCGGCGCCGTCGTGCGCGCAGAGCCGCACGACCGGGTAACCGATTTTCCGATACTGCGCCAGGGCGCCGGCAGCGGCGTCGACGCGGTCTTTCAGATCGCACTTGTTGAGCACGATCAGCGCGCGCATGTCCTGGCTTTCGGCGGCGATCAGGCAGCGCGTCACCAGTTCGTCGGAAAACGACGGTTCGGTGGCGACGACGACGACGATTTGCGTGACGTTGGCGGCGATCAGCTTTTGCTTGAACTCGTTGGAGCGGTAGAGCAGCGTGCTGCGCGGCGCGATCGACGAGATGACACCCTGCCCGTCGCCGCTGCGCGAGACGCCGACCCGGTCGCCGCAAGCGGCCTCGCTTTTCTTGCCGCGCGGGAAGCAGAGCAAGGTTTCGCCGCCGGGAAATTCGACCCGGTATTGCCGGCCATGCGCCGCGATAATGGTGCCTTCGAGTTTCAAGCGGCTATTTGAATTTGTAGTAACGCTCGTTCAGGTATGCGGCGACGTGCGCTTCGTCCTCCGGGAACCAGCCCAGATTGAAGCGGTCCGCGCAGCCGGCGACGCGCTGCACCAGCTCGTTCTTGTCGCCGACTTGTCGGCCGGGCCGGGTGTACATCGCCGAGCCGTCGCCGCCGTAGGTTTTGGCGTGGCATGCGACACATTCCTTGTCGTGCAGCGGGCGGCCTTTCTTCGCGTTGCCGGCAGGCCAGGCGTCTTTCGCGTCGGCGGCAAACGGCAGCAGCACGACCGCGAGAAATACAGCAAAAACCAGATTCATCGCAAGCTCCCTCAGTCAGCCCTGCAACCGTGCTATGCGCAGGGCGGCAGGCGGGTGTGAGTCGTAAAACAGCGAATGCAGGGGATCGGGCGTCAGCGTCGACGCATTGTCCCCGTAAAGTTTGACCAGCGCTTGCACCAGATCGTTCGCCGATGCGTGTTCGGCGGCGTAGCGGTCGGCCTCGAATTCGTGCCGGCGCGACAGGAGGCTCATCAGCGGCGTGAACACAAAACTGAAAACGGGGACGACGAAGAAGAAGAGGATCAGCGCCAGCGACGTGTTTTGAGCCGCGACGCCCAGCCCGCCGAAGAACCACGGGGCGTCAATCGCCTGGCCCAGCGCGGCGAGAAAGAGCAGCGACATGGCGAAGAGCAGAACGATGCGTTTGACGACGTGCCGGTGCTTGAAGTGGCCCAGCTCGTGCGCCAGCACCGCCTCGATCTCGCCGGGTTGCAGGCGGCCGAGCAGGGTATCGAAAAAGACGATGCGCTTGCTCTTGCCGAAGCCGGTGAAGTAAGCGTTGCCGTGGCTGGAGCGCCTGGAACCATCCATCACGAACAGGCCGGATACCGCGAAGCCGCAGCGCTGTAGCAGCGCCCCGACGCGCGCCCTGAGCGGCGCGTCGTCCAGCGGGGCAAACTTGTTGAAAACCGGCGCGATCCAGGTCGGGTAAATAAAGAGGATGAGCAGGTTGAACGCGCACCAGAAGAGCCAGACAGTCAGCCACCACCAGTCCCCCATCCGCGCCATCAGCCAGAGCACGGCGAGGATCACCGGCGCGCCGATGGCGGCGCCGAGAAGCGTCTGCTTGGCGAGGTCGCCAAAAAACAGCTTGAGCGTCATGCGGTTGAAACCGAATTTTTCCTCGATCACGAACTGGCGGTAGAGCGCGAGCGGCAGGTCGATCAGCGCGGAAATCGCCATCACGCTGAACATCAGCGCTACCCCGTAAATCGGGTCGCCGGCCTGCGCCGCCCAGAAATCGTGCAGCGCCTGCAAGCCTCCGCCGAAGGTGAACGCCAGCAGAACGGCAGTTTCCACGGCCAGCGCAACTCTGCCGAAGCGCGTGCGCGCCAGCGTGTAGCCGGCCGCCTTGCGGTGCGCCGGCAACCCGATGTGGCCGGCGAACTGGGCGGGCACCTCGCCGCTGCGCGCCGAAACATGCGCGATCTGGCGGTGCGCCAGCCACAGGCGCACCGCCACCATCAGCGACAGAGCGGCGAGAAAGGCGATGCTGAAAGAGTTCGGCGAAGAAATCGGGGAAATCGAAGAAATGGAGAACATTGGGCGAACGTCGGCCTATGTCAGAATGCGGGTTTTTGGAAAGCTGGATTATATGGCACAGGACGAAAATAACCTGGTTTGGCTGGATATGGAAATGACCGGTCTCGAACCCGACAGCGAGCGCATCATCGAGCTGGCGATGGTCGTCACCGACAGCCATCTGGTGACGCTGGCCGAATCGCCGGTATGGGTCGTGCATCAGTCGGAGAAGCAACTGGCGGCGATGGACGAGTGGAACCGGAAAACGCACGGCCGCTCCGGCCTGACCGACAAGGTGCGCGCGTCGGCGCTGGACGAAGCGGCGGTCGAGGCGGCGGCGCTGGCTTTCGTCCAGGAATACGCGCCCAAACGCACATCGCCGATGTGCGGCAATTCGATCGGCCAGGATCGCCGCTTCATGGTGCGCTACATGCCGCAGCTCGAAGCCTGGTTCCACTACCGCAACCTCGATGTGAGCACGGTCAAGGAACTATGCCGTCGCTGGAAACCGGAGGTGGCCAAGGGCTTCGTCAAGAAAGCCGACCACACGGCGCTGGCCGATATCCGCGAGTCGATCGAGGAGCTGAAGTATTACCGCGAGCATTTCATCAGGCTTTGATGCCTGGTGCCTATTCCGGCGCCGGTTCAAGTGGCGTCTGGCGGCGGTAGAGCCGGAATTTCTCGCTGCGGTCGCCCGGCCGGTTGCCTTGCCAGGCTTGTTCCCAGCCGGCGCCCGGCGCATTTTCGTCGCCGCGCACGTTGCCTTGCGTGAGCAGCCAGTCGCACCCGCGGCCGGCAGCCGATTCTCCGGGCCGCGTGACGATTCCCGAGAAGTAGTCGAAGGAAGCGCGTTGCGCTTCGCCGAGCCCCGCGTCGGCGACGCAGCCGGTGCCCGGCGGCAGCGCCCGGGCGATGGCTGCGGCGAGCGGGCGGTAGGTTTTGCCGTAGTCGACCCACGGCAGCCAGAGCGCCGTGGCGAGCAGCCAGAACAGCGCGACGCCGGCCGCCCAGTGCGTCATGCCGCGAAACGGCGAGCGCGGGCTGCCGGCGATCAGCCAGACCCATGCCACCGTGGCGAGCAGCGCCAGGGCGAAAGGGGCGGCGCCGAAGCTGCCGACGAAACCCGGCTCCAGACGGACTACCTGGCGCGCCAGCCGCGCCGGCCAGCCGAAAACCATCGCGCACCAGCCGACCCAGATCAAGATGGCGAAGATCGAGAAGGTCATCATGCCAAACCAGTCCATCGCGTTGGCCGCGCCGCGCCGCAGGGACGGCAGCCCGGGCACCGAGAGCAGCACGAGCGGCGGCAATAGCAGCAAGGCGGGAACGCTGCGCGCTTCGTAGCTCGCGCCGAGCCCGAGCAAGATGGCCATAAAGCCGAACAAAGGCAGCGCCAATTCCGGCGAGCGCAGCAGGCGGCGTTTCGACCACAAAGTCCATCCGGCCAGCGGCACGGCCGGCCAGGCGTACCAGGGAAGCATGCCGAGATATTGGAGCGCGGTTTTCCAGTGCTCTTCCGGGCGCCCGAACTGGGATAGCTCGAACCGCCACCACGCGCCGAAGTATTCCGGCGACTGCGCGCCGAGCGGCACCAGCCAGAATGCCGGGATGAGCGCCGCCATACCCAGCGCCGCCAGCAGCGCCGGGCCGGTGTCCCGCTTCCTGCCGCTCAAGGCGAACGCGCACAGGGCGAGCGGCAGCAGCGGCACCGTCGGCGCCAGGCCGTTGCCGAGCAGGCTGGCGCCCAGGGCAAGACCCAGGATCGAAGCGGCGACCCAGGGGCGGCGGCCGAGCAGGGCGAGCGCCCAATACGCGGCGAAATGGGCGGCCAGCGTCAGCAACATCGGTTGCATCTGGTGCGCGTGCACCAGGAACCCGATGCTGCCGGCGAGCACCAGCGGCGCCGCCACGGCGTAGTCGCGGCCGTATAGCGCGCGCGCCGCCAGATGCGCGAAGCCGAGAATCAGGAGGGTGAACAGTCCGCTGCCCAGGCGCGCCGCATCGTGCAGCGGCAGCGCCCACGAGAACGCCTTGGCGCAGGCGGCGGCGATCCAGTAGTAGAGCGGCGCGTGGTGATAGGCTTGGCCGGCGATGCCGGGCGTCAGCCAGCTGTCGCGCTGCAACATGTCGTAGATGACACCGAAGGCGGCCGCATCCTCGATTTTCCACGGGTCATGGCCGGCCAGCCCGGGGACGATATAGAGCGCCAGCAATATCGCCAGCGGCCAGCCACGGGGCGGCAGGGAGATTCCCTTGATGCGGGCGTGTTCCGGGAAAGCGGGCATTTTCTGGCGGCCGATCTGAAACGAAAAAGGCAGCCGTCGGGCTGCCTTTTCTGACGGTTGCGACGCCGGGGTGTCAGGCAGAGGCGGCAGCAGCGGACTTGCGCATCGCGCCGTATTTCTGGTTGAACTTCTCGACGCGGCCGGCGGTGTCGATGATTTTTTGCTTGCCGGTGTAGAACGGATGGCAGGCGGCACAGACTTCGACGTGCAGCGCTTTCTTCATCGTTGACTGGGTGGTGAAGGTGTTGCCGCAGGAGCAGGTCACCTGGATTTCTTTGTAATCGGGATGGACGTTGGGTTTCATGGTGCGCATTTCCTGTAGGTCAATGAATCGGCGGTTGTGGCCGATTCCGTAAAACGGGGGATTATCCTTGATTCGCTTGAGGTTTGCAATGTTTCTTCAGCGGACGAAAATACCGGGACGCTGTGCCCGAGATCCGAGCCATCATCCGGGCGGCACGCCCCGAGACCATGATACCCGGCCAAACCTATCCCGAGAAAAGGCCGGCTTGCGCCGGCCTGACCTGTGCTACACGATATTTCTCGGCTTCAAACTCATCGCCGTAAAGCCGTGCTTGAACGGCGACTCGCCGACCTTGGTCAGCGTGCCGCGCCCCAGCTTGTAGCGGTAGTTGTTGGTCACCGGATCGGGAACCGCCGACACCACCGTGTTGGCCGGCGTGCCGGGGTAGTTGAAGCTGGCCATCGCCACGCCGGGGCGCATCTCGTCGGAAACGATCGCTACCGCAGTAAAGTAGCCTTCGCTGGTCTGGATAATTGAGCACACCGCCGCGCGAGAAACGCGCCGCTTCCTCGAAAACGTCGTTGGAGTCTTTCCAGCCGTAGCCCTCGAAGCCCATTTTCTTGGAAAATAGTGGATGGTGGAATAATCCACGCTTGTCCATTAGCCCGAAAAGTGGTCGTATTGCGGGCGTTTCTAATGGACACCATTAGAGCAACTCATTGATTTACAACACTATCAGATTCTAATGGGCAATCTGGGATAATGACGGGTCAAGGAGCCGAGCAAGTGATTCTTGGAATTCATTTTGGGTTGTGCTGTATGTTCCAGTAAATTATCGTGCCCAGCAGAAGAATGGCACTTTCGGAGGCAGTGAGGGTTCATGCCAAGAATATTCGACAACATTGAAAAACCGCTGCTGCCAGCGCTGCAGGAGACACTTGACGTTGCCGGGCGCGCGGATTTCTGCGTCGGCTATTTCAACTTGCGCGGTTGGCGGCATCTCGCCAAACATGTTGATCGCTGGGCCGGTGGTGACGGGCGGTGCTGCCGTTTGCTCGTCGGCATGCATGTCACTCCCACCGATGAATTGCGGCGTGCATTGCGCTCCCATGAAGAGGATGCGCTGGACAACCAGACCGCTATCCGCAAAAAGCGCCGAATTGCCGAAGAGTTTCGGCGGCAACTGACTTTCGGCGTTCCCACCAATGATGACGAAGCATCGTTACGGCACCTGGCCGATCAAATTCGTTCGAAAAAATTGGTCGTCAAAGTGTACCTGCGCCACCCGTTGCACGCCAAGCTTTACCTGCTGCACCGGCAGGACGCCAACAACCCTGTCACCGGATTCCTTGGCAGCAGCAACCTTACGCTTGCCGGACTTGCCAAGCAGGGCGAGTTGAACGTCGATGTGCTGGAACACGATGCCTGCAACAAACTGGTCGGTTGGTTCGAGGATCGCTGGCGAGACCGCTGGTGTATCGACATATCGAAAGATCTGGCTGATATCATCGATGAAAGCTGGGCGGGCGAGCGGCTGGTGCCTCCCTACCATGTTTATCTCAAGATGGCGTACCACCTGGCACAGGAAGCGCGGGCAGGTCTTTCCGAATTTCGGATTCCGGCAGTGTTCGGCAACACCTTGTTTGACTTCCAGATCGCCGCCGTCAAGATCGCCGCCCACCATCTGAACAAGCGCGGCGGCGTGTTGATCGGTGACGTGGTTGGCTTGGGCAAATCCATGATGGCCACTGCGCTGGCCAAGGTTTTCGAGGACGATTACCACACCGAAACCCTCATCATCTGCCCGAAAAACCTCGTGCCGATGTGGGAGGACTACGTTCATCGTTACCGGCTGCATGCCAAGGTCTTGCCGCTCTCCAAAGTTTTGGACGAGTTGCCGGAAAAAACCCGACGCTACCGTGTTGTCCTGATCGACGAATCGCACAACCTGCGGAACAAGGAAGGCAAGCGCTGGAAGGTCATCCGCGAATACATCGAACGCAACGAAAGCCTCACCATCTTGCTTTCGGCCACACCCTACAACAAGACCTACTTCGATCTTTCCGCCCAGCTTTCGCTCTTCCTGCGCGAGGACGCGGATATCGGCGTGCGTCCGGAAAAGCTGCTGGCCGTACTCGGTGGTGAGCACGAGTTCATTCGACGCCACCAGTGCCCGGTGCGCTCCCTCTCGGCTTTTGAGAAAAGTGACGATCCCGACGACTGGCGCGACCTGATGCGGCTCTATATGGTGCGCCGTACACGCGGCTTCATCATGCAGCACTACACCCAGGCAGACGAGCGCGGCCGCTACCTGCTTTTTGCCGATGGGCGCAAATCCTACTTCCCGATACGGATGCCGAAGAATCTCAGCTTTGTCATCGATGACGCTAATCCGGCCGATCCGTATGCCCGCTTCTATTCAGATCAAGTGGTCGGTACGATCAATGCCCTCGTGCTGCCCCGCTATGGTCTGGGCAACTACATTGTTGCCAAACTTAAAACGCCGCCGACGCCACAGCAGGAGAAAATCATTGATGGCCTGTCTCGCGCAGGGGAGCGCCTGATGGGGTTCTGCCGCACGAATCTGTTCAAGCGGCTGGAGTCCGCCGGCCCGGCATTCCTGCTCTCCATCGAGCGCCACATCCTGCGTAACTTTATCGTTCTGCATGCCATCGAACAGGAGCTCGACATTCCCTTGGGAACGCAAGGTGCAGAACTGCTCGATACCCGTTACTACGACGAAGACCCCGAAGACGCGATGACAGCCAGTGGTACCGACAATGGCGACGATGAAGAAATCACCGACGCCCCGGAAACCATTGCTACAACTACCAACGGCTTGCGTACCGAAGCTGATTTCCGCGCTCGTGCCACCAAAGCTTATACGGCCTACAGCGGCCCGTTCAAAAATCGCTTCAAATGGTTGCCCAGTAGTTTGTTCGTGAAAAGCCTGGGCAATGATCTACAGTCCGACGCATTGGCGCTGATCGATGTGCTCAAGCTCTGTGGTGAGTGGGATGCCAATCAGGATGGCAAATTGGCAGAACTCATCAATCTCATCAAAACTCGCCACGGCAAGGAAAAGCTGCTTATCTTCACCCAGTTCGCCGATACCGCCCGTTACCTGAACAGCCAACTTGTAGCCCGTGGCACCAAGAACGTGGAAGAAGCGACGGGCGACAGCGTCGATCCCACCGAGTTGGCCTGGCGCTTTTCGCCGGAGTCCAACGGCAAGCGCGACAAGGTGCTGGCGGCCGATGAGATCCGCGTGCTGATTGCCACCGACGTGCTTTCCGAAGGCCAAAACCTTCAAGACTGCGCCATCATCATCAACTACGATTTGCCTTGGGCGATTATTCGCCTGATCCAGCGCGCGGGTCGCGTTGACCGTATCGGCCAGCAATCGGACAAGATTCTTTGCTACTCCTTTGTGCCGGCGGATGGTGTCGAGCGCCTCATCAAGCTGCGCGCCCGCGTGCGGCAGCGCCTGGTCGAGAACAAGGAAGTCGTAGGCTCGGACGAAACTTTCTTCGACGACGAAAAGGAAAGAGCGGACGACGACCTCATCCGCGACCTATACACCGAGAAGAACGGCATCCTCGACGACGACGGCGACAACGAGGTCGATCTCGCTTCCTACGCCTACCAGATATGGAAAAACGCCACCGATGCCGACCCGTCGCTGGTCGCCAAAGTCGAAGCCATGCCCAACGTAGTTTATGCCACCAAGGCGCACCTGCCGTCGCCCGCAGCGCCCAAGGGCGTGCTGCTCTATATGCGCACCGCGCAGGGCAACGACGCGCTGGCCTGGATGGACGAGGCCGGTCAGCCCGTCACCCAATCGCAACTGACGATTCTCAAGGCTGCCGCCTGTTCCGCCGAAACGGAGCCGCTACCGCGCGCGGAAACCCATCACGCGCTCACCCAGCAGGGTCTGGCGCACATCGTCGAGGAAGAAAAATCCTTCGGTGGCGCACTCGGCCGCCCATCCGGCGCGCGCTTCAAGACCTTTGAACGGCTCAAGCGCTATCGGGAAAGGCTCGGCGACAGGCGCGATCTCTTCATCACCGACGAATACGTTCGACGCGTCGACCGGGCTCTGGAAGAAATCTATCGCTTTCCGCTCTATCAATCGGCGACCGACACGCTGAATCGCCAGTTGAAGTCCGGCATCGACGATCACAAACTTGCCGATCTGGCGCTAAACCTTCGCGAAGACGGTCGCCTGTGCGTTGTCGAAGAGCAGGAAAATTCGCCCGAGCCAAGGTTGATTTGTACGATGGGTTTGGTAGCCCCGATAGCAGGTTGATTGGAGATGAGCAAATGATTACCGAATTACAGCTCGAAAACTGGAAAAGCTACGAACAGGCATCGCTTCATATCGACCCTCTTTCCGTTCTTGTCGGAACCAATGCAAGCGGCAAATCAAATGCGCTCGATGCGTTGCTGCTGCTGAATCGTGTCGCATCGGGAGCAATGCTGACCTCTGCGTTGAAGGGGGACGGTACGCAGGCGCCCGTGCGCGGCGGGGTCGAGTGGGCAGCACGGCAGCCCGGTTCTGTATTTGCCTTGGGCGTTGTGTGTCGAGCCGATGAATTCACCGATTATGAGTACCGCCTGGAAGGTTGTATTACGGATAATCGTTGCGATCTCCACTCGGAACAACTCAGCCGCATCAAGTATCGTCCTGGGAAGGACGGGAAAAGAAAATCGCAAGCGGGCAACATCAAGTTGTTGCGCACCGACGTTTGTCCCGAGAATTCACCGACGATCATCGCACGCTTGTACAACGAGAAACAGGGAACGCCGCGCCAGTTGAGCCGTGCGCATGCGGTGCTATTTCAACTCGTCGGTCAAAAGTTGCGGCAGGAAATTCAGGATGGCGTTACCGAGGTGATTTCGGCTCTGCGTGATATTTTTATCCTCGATCCCATCCCTTCGCACATGCGCAAGTTTTCCCCCCTGTCAGATCGGCTGGAGTCCGATGCCTGGAACATCGCCGGTGTTCTGGCCGCGCTACCCGAGGAGAAACAACAAGAGATCGAGGCGGTACTCACCCAATACGCCAGCCAGTTGCCGGAACGGGACATCCGCCGTGTGTACGCGGAGCCGGCCGGCAAATTCAAAACCGACGCCATGTTGTATTGCGAGGAACACTGGCTAGACCAAGAAGGACCTCCTCCCACGGTGGATGCGCGCGGGATGTCGGATGGCACCTTGCGTTTCCTGGCGATACTGACGGCTCTCCTCACGCGCCCCAAAGCCAGTCTGCTGGTCATTGAAGAAGTGGATAACGGACTACACCCCTCGCGGGCGCGTTTGCTGCTCGATATGTTGAAAGCGGTAGGCACACAACGGGGGGTCGACGTACTGGTCACCACGCATAACCCCGCTTTGCTCGATGCCATGGGCACCGAAATGGTTCCCTTCATCACCGTCGCAAATCGCGACCCGTCCACCGGTTACAGCGTTTTGACCTTGCTGGAAGATATTGCGCAATTGCCCAAGTTGCTGGCCCAAGGGCCAATCGGTCGCCTGTCCAGCCAGGGGCTGATTGAACAAAGCATCTCAAGCGCGCAGACCGCCACGGCGCGAGCGGCGGGCACCGATGCGTAAGCGCGTTCTCATCCTCGATACTTCGGTACTGTGTTGCTGGTTGCAAGTGCCCGGCAAGGCAACTACCGGGCCGGCAAATGACCGCTGGAATCATGATCGTATCGATGCGCTGCTGGAGCAGGAGCGAGCAAAGAACAGCACCTTTGTCTTGCCGATAGCGACGCTGATCGAAACGGGCAACCACATTGCCCAGGCACCCAGCCAAAGATTTGAGCGTGCCTCCAATTTAGCCAATTACTTGCGTGAGGCTGCGGACGCCAGATCACCTTGGGCGGCGTTCACCGACCAGTCGCCGTTGTGGCAAGCGGAAAACCTGCGCACCTTGGCCGACAGTTGGCCACGGCTCGCCGCCGCCGGCACCTCGATTGGCGACGCCACCATCAAGGATGTCGCCGAGTATTACGCCAAGGCCGGGTATTTTGTGGAGATACTCACAGCGGATGCAGGATTGAAAGCCTACGAACCCGTTCAGCCTGTGGCGATCCCCAGAAGAAGGCGCTAAGTCTACAAGAAGGAATAAATCATGAGCATGAGCCTCGTCTGAGCATGGACAAATTACAAATCAACCGCTTGCGCGACTGCGTCCAGCGTTTCGACTTCAAACGCCTGTTCGTCGAAGAACTGGGCTGGTCACTGACCCCGCCGAGCGTGCCCGTCTGCGCGCCGAACTTGACGGCCTGGTGGCACACCTTTACGGCTTGACCGAAAGCGAATTCGCCCATGTGCTGACGACGTTCCCGCTGGTGCCGGAACCGGTCAAGATCGCGGCGCTCAATGCTTACCGCGATGTCGAGAGAGGATTGATCCGGTGAAACTCGGTGCTCCCGATGGTTATCCGCATTCGCCAGTTTTATCTCGCCTATCCAATAAGTGCGACGCTGTCGCACCTTTTGAGCTGGTCACACGTCATCGAACTATTGAAAATAGATGACCCGCTTGAGCGCGGTTTTTATGAGCAACAATGTGGGCGCGAGCGCTGGTCGGTGCGCGAATTAAAACGTCAAAAAGAGAGCGCGCTATTCCTGCGGCTCGCGGCCAGCAAAGACAAGGCAGGCATCCTGCAACTCGCCCGGCAAGGCCAACTCGTTGCCCAGCCGGTCAATTTGTTGCGCGAGCCTTATGTATTCGAGTTCCTGAAAATACCCGAGCCGTATCAGGTGTCTGAAACCCAGCTTGAAACCCATTTGTGCGACCACCTCCAGCAATTTTTGCTGGAACTGGGCAAAGGATTCACCTTTGTCGGGCGGCAGTACCGCATCACCCTCAACAACACCCACTATAAAGTCGATCTGGCTTGCCGAGGTTGAAGCAAGCCGTGTCGGGGGTGTTTCCGTCAAGCGCTGGGCGCGGACGTCTGCGGTTGTAGAAATCGAAATAGCGGGCCAACGCCTGCCGGTCCCCGGAAACGGTGTCGTGGCCGTGCAGGTAAATCTCCTCGTACTTCACGGATTTCCAGAGCCGTTCAACGAAGACGTTGCCCCGCCAGCAACCCTTGCCGTCCATGCCGATCCGAATGCCATTCTCCTGAAGGGCGCCGGTAAAGGCCGGGCCGGCGAACCGGCTTCCCCGACCCGTATCCATGATCTGCGGGGGGCCGTATTTCGGGAGGGCTTCTTCCGGGGCGCCCGCGCGGAGGTCGGCCGTCGGCGTGTCGGGCGGCCGCCAAGCCGGGGCGCGGCGGGTCGCCCGGCGGTCAGGCCGCGCAGGGGGTGGGGATAGATGCGGTGCGCCCGGTTGCGCCGGCCGGTGTTGGGCTTGCGGCAGATGGCTCCGACGCCCGTCTTCTTCATCGGCGCCCCCGCGTGCTTGCGCCCGACTTCCATACCTTCGGGCTCGAGCGTGTCGCGCGGCAAGAGGTGGCCCCATTCAGCTGGACAGAATTCCGATTTTCTTAAGTGATATCTCTGCCGGGTTTTAAGCCGCCGCGGCGAGCGGTGACTTGCTGAGGTTGAAGTAAGCCGTGTCTGGTGTGTTTCCGTCAAGCGTTGAATG
>JACQYA010000035.1 GCA_016208425.1 Betaproteobacteria bacterium | reverse complement strand
GGAAGGCCGTGTTGGGCGTTTCGAGATAGTTGCCGACCACGAGTTTGTCGGCCGTACTGGCCCTGCTTTGGCCCGGCGTTCGTTCGCCGCTGAAAAACAACAATGCCTGGCAAACCGTGGGGCTACCGTTGACGGTGAAGCTACCTGTGGGGCCGCCGGCGTAAAGAAGGTTGTCCCGCCAGTTGCCGAGCACCTTGGCCTTTTGGGTTGGGTAAGCCGGGTTGGCGGCGAGGAAGCCGGATACGATGTTGTCCGTACCTTTGTTGCCGCCAGACGCGAGGGGAAGGCTTGCCGTGGCGAGATTGTTCGAGAAACTGACGATGTCCCCCAACAATGTGTCGACATCCGTCTTGAAATCGCTGCGCTTTTTGATGCGGTCAAATATTTCCTTGCCGGTGATCCAGAGCGCCTGGTCGTTGTTGGTGCCGTTGCGGATGCTCTCGGCGTTGGCCAGCGCGAGCGTGCTATCGGCGTCGGCGGCCGGGGGCGTTGCGCCGCCCAGCACGCCCAGCCCTTCAAGATAGTCAGCGGCTCTGTTGCCGCCGCCGCATTCCGTTGCTCCGGCCGAGGTGCGCGATTGTGCGCCAAGGGTTGCGCGTGGGGCGAAAATCACGGCCAGCGGACGTTCGTGGGCCGTCGCGCCGGCCAGTGTAGTGCCGCCGGCATCTTGAAGGATGAACTGGCCTGTAGTATCCCAGTTGAAGACAGCAGTCTTCGGGTTGTCCTTGGCGTGGCCGGAGACGGCGTACCACAAGCATTCGGCGGTATCGTCGCGCAAGGGTGGGAGGCCGAGGGTCTTCCACGGAAGGCGGCCGATCAGCGAAACGTCGGTGGTGCCGCAGCTGTCGGATTCCCCGTTATTGTCGGTGTCCGGGCAGGGCAGAAACCCGAACACCTCGTCGGGATGGCTGTCGCGGTAGGTTGCCGCAAACCCGATCAAGGCTTCCTTCGCCGATGCCAATGCTTCCGTCGTCTGGTTCTGCCGTTCGATCTTCATTCCGGTCATCGATACGCCGCCGACGAGAGCGTAGGCGGCGGCCATCAGCAGGATGATGAGCAGCATCAAGAGCGCGGCTCCGCGCTGCGCTGGCGCAACACTCGTTGGCCGGACGGAAACGCGCGGACGACCCATCGCCTATTTCCCCACGTACCGCTTCACGACGATCCGCCCGCCATCGAGCAAATCGCTCGTTTCGCCGGTGCTCCTGGTCACCGTTTCGCCGACGCGGGCGCTGGCGCTGGGGGCGTCGGCGGTTTCGACGAGGACTTGGGCGGGGTCGCCGCGCTTGGGGGTGACGGTGGTTCCGCCGCGCATGTTGTGTTCGTGTTGGGCTGCGCCATTGACCCAGGCGGTGCGTTTGCCGCTGCTGCGCGCGACAACGCCGTTGATGGTCAGCGCCGGGTCTTCGCCGACGTGCCCGGTGATGTTGTGCTCGCGCTGGAGATCCAGTTTTTGCCGGCTTTCCGGGGTGAAAAAGAGGCGGCCGAGGGCTTCTTCGGCACGCGCCATCGGGGCGGGCGCGGCGAGCCAGAACAGCGCGGCCAGCAGGTGGGCGACCGGCCGTGGATGGTTGTGGGGGGGCTTCATTTTGTCCGGCCCGCGGTTTCGCGCAGCGTGATCCAGTCGATCTCGCAGTCGGCGTTGAGGTTGGCGCGTTCGCCGGCGCTATTTGCCAGGCGGCCGACCTTGCAGCTTTTGACCTGGATGATGGCTTGGGCCAGGTCGCGCAGGTCGGCGAGCAGCCGTGTCAGGTCTTCTTCGTGCAACAGTTTTACGTGCAGTTTCATCGTGCTGGCGTAGAAGGCGAGGTCGCTGCCCGGATTGGCGTCGGGCGGTGAAAGCGGGCGTTGCGGCGCGATTTCGTATTCCAGCTCGATCAGGCGACGCCGCTCGTGGATGCTTTTTAGCAGTTCGATCCAGTCGAGGCGCTTTTCTTCTCCGACGACGCCGCGCGCTTGGAGTTTGCCGAACATGTCGGCCTTGAGCTTGATTTCGTTCTCTTCGTTGCGCACTTGTTTGAGCTTGCCGTCGAATTCCTGGTAGTCGCGCAGGGCGATGTTTTTTGCCGCCTGTGCGGCGTTCGCGCGATCCAGAGAATAGGCGATGGCGGCGGCGCCCAGCGCGATCGCCAGCAGCGCGGCAACCAGGCTGACGCGGATTTTCGGCAGGTCGGCGGGCGCCAGTTTCATGCGCCGGCCTTTCTCGCGATCCTGACGCTGAAAGCGCGCGGCTTGCCGTTGTCCCCGTCGTCCGACATGCCGTCTCCGCCCTTGATGGCCTTGCCGGATTCGAGGTCGACCGGGTGCTGCAAGACGAGCACCTGATGCCTGGGGTCGCTTTTCAGCGCGGCGAGGAATTTGTCGAAAGCGGCGATGATTTGCCTCGGCGTGGCGTTGGCGCCCAACTGGAGCGTGCCGCGCGCGATGGCGATCTCGTGGGTTTCGCCGGGTGCGCCTGGCTGTGGCGGGGGCTCCGTTTGTCCGCCCGCCGGTTTGGCCGGAGCGGCGCCCAGCATCCAGTCGATACCGTCGATGCGCACCTCGCCGGCGGTGTCGAGCGCGCGGCTGATGGCGAGATAGAGCGCGCCGGGCGCGGCGTTACCCTTTTCCAGCTCGGCGTAACGGCCGATGGCCCGGCGCAGGGTTTCGTGGCTGACCGGGATCGGCGGGAAGGTTTGGGCGATGGCGGCGT
This sequence comes from Betaproteobacteria bacterium, assembly GCA_016208425.1. Classification (GTDB taxonomy): domain Bacteria; phylum Pseudomonadota; class Gammaproteobacteria; order Burkholderiales; family Rhodocyclaceae; genus JACQYA01. The sequence goes on along the minus strand of JACQYA010000035.1, from coordinate 12,770 downwards.
AGCGCTCGCGGGCGACGCTGGCTCCGGCCGCCAGTTGCCCGGCTTCCCGGCGGACGCCGTGGGCATCCAGCGCGTATTTCCCGGCCAGCGCCAGGCAGCAGAACAGGGTCAGCGCGCCGATGCCGTAGAGCGCGTAGCGCAGCTGCCAGAGGCGGTAGTGGTGGCGCTGCCCGTCGCCGGCGAACTGGGTGTGCGGCGCGGCGGTGGCGAGCAGGTGGAGAAACAGGCTCTCGCAGTGGCTGCTGGCCGGCTGGGCGCTCATTCCGAGCCGCTTGGCGCAAGCGTCGAGCTGCAGTACGTTGAAATGCAGCGTGTGCGTATCGGTGCAGCTCCTTTCGATGGTTTGCCGGGCGTTCGCGTGCGCCAGAACGTGCACGGCGATGGGCTGGCCGCGCCCGATCATGCGCTGGCTCGACAGGTATTGCTGGAGCTTGTGCGCCTCGGTGGCAAAGGTTTGCGCCATGCCGCCGATGCTGCTGTTTTGCAGGGGCGTCAGGCGGCTGAAATGCAGCCGGCCCTTTTCGAAGTAGCTCTGGCGCACGCTTTGATCCTGTACTGTGAGCAGCAGGCAACGCTCGTCGGCGATCTTCAGTTTTTCGAGCAGAACGCCGCCGAGAAACGGCAGCGAATAGATTCCCGAGAGCGCGGCCTGCGCCTTGTGCAACGCGGCCAGCCAAGGCTGGAAGAAATCGTTGTTCGACAAGGCCGCGAGCAGCACCCGTTCGTTTTTGCGCCGCGATTTTTCGTAGCCGAGCGAGGCCTGGGCGGTCAGCGCGGCGTTGAAAAACAGTTGCCCGAGCTTGCGCTTGATGATGGCCTTGCGGTCGCCCCCCCGGAGAAAAGGCAGCGTCTCGATCTGGAAGCCTTCTTCGGCGGCGTTGGCGAGCAGGGTAAACAGGCTTTTTTCGTGCAGCGCGAGGTAGGCGGCGAACAGGCTATAGCCCTCGTCCGTGGCCTCGAACAGCGTTTCGCCGACCAATATCCCGCCCTCCCAGCGGAAGGCCGTCAGGCGGTACGTGCTGAGGTAGAGAAGCCGGCGGGCGGGCATGGGGCTTAAACCTTGATTTTGCTGATTACATCATAAACCGGGCCGAGCACGGAAAGCATGATCCATCCGAGCAGCAGGCCGAGCAGGACGGTGAGCGTCGGTTCGATGAGCTGCTGGACTTTTTCGACCGATTCCTTGACATCGCGATTATAGAAGTAGCTGACGTTTCTCAGCGCCTCGTCGAGCGCGCCGGTGTTTTCGCCGACGCGCAGCATGCGGATGACGAGCGGCGGGAAGAAGCCGATGCTCTGGAAGGCGGCGGTGACGTTCTGGCCTTCGACGATGAGCTGTTCGACACGCTCCAGGCCGCGCCGCACGAAGAGGTTGCCGACCACGTCCTGGGTCGTGCGGATCGAGTCGAGAATCGGGATGCCCGAGGCGTAGAGCAGGGCAAACGTATTGGCGAAGCGCGAAAGAATGATTTTGCGCAGGATGCCGCCGACCAGCGGAATTTTCAGCTTCAGGCCGTCGAACCCGACGCGCGCCAGCGGGTTGGTGTGCAGCAGGAGCAGTAGTCCGCCGACGAGGGCGCCAGGGATCAGGAGGAGGAGATACCAGTGGGCGACCATCAGATCGGATATGAAGAAGAGGATGCGCGTTTGCGCCGGCAAGGCCTGGCCCATGTTCTTCACGAACTGCTTCATCTGCGGGACCATGTAGATCATCAGGAAAAAAGTCGCGGCGAGCACGATGGTGCCGACGAAGGCGGGATACATGACGAGCTTTTTCGACTGCGACGCCAGCTCGTCTTCCCATTTCAGCGATTCGGTCAGGCCGCGCAGGACTTCGGCGAGCTTGCCGGTGGCTTCGCCGGAGCGGATCAGGCTGATGAAGATGTTGCCGAACACCTTGCCCTGCCTCTCCATCGCCTGCGAAAGCGTCTGCCCGCCCTCGATGTCCTCGGACAGGCCGGACACCACTTCGCGGAAACGCGGGTGCTCCAGGCTGTCGCGCAGGTCGGTCAAACCCTCCATGATCGGCACGCCGGCGCGGATCAGTTGCTCCAGATGGAAGCAAAAATGGATCAGCTCGCGGCGTGGCACCTTGGCGCTGCCCAGCATCGTGCGGTTGCTGAGCGGCCGGCCGTCGACCAGATCGAGATCCATGCGGCGCAGGCGCATTTCCAGGTCGACGACGTTGAGCGCGTCGATCCGCCCGCCGAGCATCCGCCCGTCGGGGTTGATGGCCCTGTAGGTGTAGACCGGCATGGCTAGGTAGCCGCCGTTCCGGTGAAGCTTGTCCCCGCATGTTTTAAGCGGGGAACGGGAATCCGGAGGTGCGCCACCCGATTCCGGGCCAAGCCCGGAATGACGGATCGCAACACAGGGGGGCGCCGATCCATTGGCTGCCCCTACATCCGGTCGGTCAGATCCACCACGCGACCGAGTTCCTCGATCGAGGTGGAGCCGTCCAGCACGCGCCGCAGCCCGTCGTCGGCGAGCGGGCGGAAGCCTTGGCGCATGGCGAGCTGGCGTATCTCGCGCGCCGTGCAGCGGCGGGCGATCATCTCGTCCATGTCGCCGTTGATGCGCAGCAGCTCCATGATCGCCAGCCGGCCGCGATAGCCCTGAAACTCGCAGCGCTCGCAACCGCAGGGGCGGTAGAGCACGGGGCGCTGGACTTCGGGCGGCAGCGCGAACAGGCTCATTTCGTGGGCTTCGGCCGGGTAGGGCGTTTTGCAGTGCGCGCACAGGCGGCGCACCAAGCGTTGCGCGACGATGCCGATGATGTTGCCGGCCATGATGTCGGGCAGGATGCCGATGTCGAGCAGGCGCGGGATGGCGCCGACCGCCGAGTTGGTGTGCAGCGTGGCGTAGACCTGGTGGCCGGTCATCGCCGCGCGCAGCGCCATTTCGGCGGTGTCGGCGTCGCGCACTTCGCCGACCAGAATCACGTCCGGGTCCTGGCGCATCATCGAGCGCACGCCGTTCGCGAAGTCGAGTTTGGATGATTCCGCGACCGAGGTCTGGCGCACCATCGCCATCGGGTATTCCACCGGGTCTTCGAGGGTCATGATGTTGATGCCCTCGGCGTTGATGTGGTTGAGTACGGAATAAAGCGTCGTCGTCTTGCCGCTGCCGGTCGGGCCGGTGACCAGGATGATGCCCTCGGGGCGGGCGATCATCAGCTTGAGCTGGTCGAGCTGCTCTTCGGCCAGCCCGAGACCGCCGAGCGGGACGATGCCCTTGTGGCGGTCCAGAATGCGCAGGACGATGTTCTCGCCGTGGATCGTCGGTTGTGCCGAGACGCGGAAATCGACCTGCCGGCCGCGCATGGTGAGCGAAATGCGCCCATCCTGCGGCGCGCGCGTCTCGGCGATGTTCATCGTGCTCAACACCTTGATGCGCACGGCCATCGCCGGCCAGTAGGACTTATGCAACGAGCGGATCTGGCGCAGCATGCCGTCGATGCGGTAGCGGATGCGCAAAAAATTCGCTTCCGGCTCGAAGTGGATGTCGGAGGAGTCGCGCTTGACGGCATCGGTCAGAATCGAATCGATCAGGCGGACGACCGGCTGGCTGTACTCGTCCTGCGATGCCTGCAAGCCGTGAAAATCTATTTCGCCGGTTTCTATTTCGTTCAGGATGCCGTCGATCGACAGCTCGTAGCCATAGGACTGGTCGATGGCGCGGTCGATCTCCGATTCGCCGGCGAGCAGCGTGTCGATTTCGAGATCGTGACGGTCGTCGCTGGACAGCGCGCGCACGCGGTCGAGCGCGACGATGTCGTTGATGTCGGCGATGGCCAGCGTCAGGCGGTGGCTCTCGGCATCGTAATCGAGCGGCAGCAAGCGGTGGCGCTTGGCCAGGTCGTGCGGCACCATCTTCAGCGCCGACGGGTCGATGATGGCGTTCGAGAGGTCGACGCTCTGCTTGCCCAGGCTCTCGGAAAGCGCGTCGCGCAGCGTGGCTTCGGAGACAAAACCCAGCGAGACCAGCAGCTTGCCGATGGGCTGTTCCGATTTCATCTGCTCGAGCAGCGCGATGCGCAACTGATCCTCGCTGAGGATGCCCCTGGCGATCAGGATCTGGCCGAGCGGCCGGTGCAGTGAGCCGGGCGCGTTCATCGGGGTTGGCGTGGCGCGCCGGAGGCGCCGGCAGAGGCGGATGCCGCCAGCAGGCGGCCGACATAAAACGGATACCTTCCAGAAGCCCCGCACTCATTCCGGCCTTCGCCGGAATGAGTGAGTTGTCCCACGGATTCACCGTGACGGGCTACCAGGCTCGTTCGCATGACGATCACGGTTGCAGGTCGAGCAGGCGGCTTTTGACCTGGTTCTTGTCGAAAGCGGTGTCGCGCGTTCCGGCGGCGTTGAGCGCGCCCCGGTAATACTGCGCGGCCAGCGTGTTCTGGCGCAGGTGGTCGAGGCTCACCGCCAGGTTGTAGAGCGCGTCGGCGTTGCCGGGATCGGCCGCGTAGGCGCGGAAATAGGCTTGCTGCGCCTCGCTCCAGCGGTTTTGCCGGGCGTGCAGGTTGCCGAGCGCGAAATTGGGCGCGAAAGAGTCGGGCTGGCTGGCGAGCAGGGTTTTCAGGCGGCTTTCGGACAGCCCGGGGTCGCTCTGCCCCTTCAGGCTAATCAGGCCGGCCTGCGCGTTGGCGTCCTTCGGGTCGGCTTCCAGCGCGCGCAGATAGAGATCCGCAGCGTTGCCGGATTGTCCCTGGCGCGCGGCGATGGTCGCCAGGCCGAGCAGCGCGTCGACGTTTCTCGGGTCGTTGCGCAACGCCAGCTCGTAGTCGCGCCGGGCGTCGGCCAACTGGCCGGCCTGCAAGGCATCGTAGGCGCGTTCCAGCGCGGGGTCGGTTTGCGGCTGGCGGGAAGCCAGCCGTATCGCGCTATCGGCCGGCAGTTGCGGCGCATCGCGCGGCCTGCCCGCCTGCTGCCGGGAAGGGGGCTCGGCCGCCGCGAACGGGCGGACGAGATCGGGCACCGTGGCCGGCAATTCTTCCGGCGCGCGCGCGCGGGACGTTGTCGGTGCGGTAGCCAGCAGCGGCGGTTGTGCGGCGGCGTGCGCTTGTTGCGCGGGACGGGCGATGGCGCCCTTGTTGACCGCTTGCAACTGCCACCAGAAATAGACGCCGATACCGAGAATCGCGACCCCGGCCAGCCCGGCCGGCAGCCAGCGCAGCGCGCGCGCACGTTGCGGCTGTTTGGCGGCAAACACGTTGCGCGCCGCGCCGCGCTCTTTCTCTTCCTCTCCGGAGGTGGGGGCGTTCTGGGCGGAAGCCGTCGGCGGGCGCTTGCCGCTCGGCGCGGCGACCGAAGCCGCCGCCAGATCGGCGTTCACCGAATCCAGGTGCTGCGCCAGCGAGGGCAGCGGCGAGGTCGGTTGCAAGGCGGCCGGAGCGGCGGCAAAAGCGGTCGCAGCAGTGCGGGTAGAGGCGGTAGCGGAAGCCGTGGCAGAGGCGCCGGAAACCGCGGCGGCACCGGCCGCCATCGGTTCCAGCGCCAGCTCGGCCAGACCCTTGCGGGCCGCTTCGCCGTCACCGGCGTCGCCGCTCAGGCGCTTGGCTTCCTCCGCCTTCTTCAGCGCGTCCATCAGCAGGCTCATCGGCCGCTTCCCGAGAACGGTTCGGCGACCGGCGAGAAGGGCTGGAAGACTTTGTCCGGCGCGAAAAACTCCTTGCCCGGCAGCGACCCGACAACTTTGCCGAAGTCGCTGGCGTCCTTGATGACCGTCGGGCGCAGGAAGATGACGAGCTCGGATTTTTTTGACGTGTTGGCGCGGTTGTTCAGCAACTCTCCGAACAGCGGGATCGATCCCAGCAAGGGGACGCGCCCGGCTTTGTTGTCCTGCCGGTCTTCCATCAGTCCGCCGAGCACGGCGATGTCGCCGCTTTCGATGCGCAGCATCGATTCGATCTCGCGCGTGCGGATCTGCGGCACCAGGTTCTGGATGCCGGTGGGAATATGGGGGTTGGGGTCTTGCTTGAGATCCGAAATGCTGGAAATCGACGGGCGAACGTTGAGCGTCACGGTATCGCCTTCGCTGATTTGCGGCGTCACGCTCATGAAAAAGCCGACCGAGACAGATTCCGGCTTGGTGGTGACGGTTGTCACCGGGGAGGTGTTGTTGGTTCCGGCGGCAATCTGGCCGGTGACGCTGAAGTAGACGTATTCTTCGGAGACTTTGAGCGTCGCCGTCTGGTTGTTGAGCACCGAGAGTTTCGGGCTGGACAGTACCTTGAGGTTGCCGAAGGACTGCAACAGGTTGACCGCCGCTAGCAGGTTGAGCGGGTTGCGGTTGTCGACGAACTTGAAGATGAACGGCGTCACCGAGTTGGTGACATTGCTGCCCAGCGTCGGCTTGCTGATGCTGAACCCCGAACCGTCGCCGCGCAGCCGGCTCCATTCGATGCCCTGCTGGTAGCCGTCGGACAGCTCGACTTCGACGATGGTCGCTTCGATCAAGACCTGGCGGCGGGCGCTGCTCATCACGCGGTCGATGAATTCCTGGACTTTCTCGTGCTGGCGCGAGGTGGCGCGAACGCTGACGACGCCCGTTTCAGCATTGGCGATGACCGAGGCGGCGTAGATGATCTCATATTCCTTGAGATCCTTTTGCTGCTGCCCTTGCGCGCTCGCCGCGCCTTTCGATTCGGCGCTCTGGTTGCCTTGGCCGGCGACAGCCGCGCCAAGCGCGTTGACGGCCGCACCGACAAGGCCGCTCCCGGTAGCGGAGGCGTTAACCTGGTTCGTTCTGCTGATCGCTTCGCTGGCTTCTGCGCTGCGGCGGCTGATGACCCTTTCCTTGTCGGTGTCCTGGAGAATGTCCTTGATGTTCTTCTCCAGCGACTCCCAGAAATGGTTCTTCGAGGTGTTTTCGATCTTGATGCGCGAGGTGTTGCCCGCCCCGGCGGCGGCGCCGGCGGCCGACACCGCAGTGGTCGCGATCTGCGTGTTGGTCGACACCGTGCCGCTCATGTCGCGCGACATGTTCACGTAGTCGACGCGGTAGGTTTTCAGGTAGGGCGTATCGGGCATCACCGCCAGGTTGGAGCCGTCCAGCTCGAAGCGCATGTCGACCTGCTTGGCGATGCGGCCGAGCAACTGCGGCAGCGTCTGGTCGAGCGCGTTGAGGGTGACTTCGCCGATGATCCCGGGGTGGATGTCGACGTTGAGCTTCGCGTCGCGCGCCAGCGCGAAAAGCAGGTCGTGCACCTTGACCCGGTTGACGACGACGCTGTAGGTCTCGGTTTTCGCTGCGGGCTTGGGTTTCGGTAGCGAGACCGCTTGCTGCACCGGCGGCGGGATCGTTCCCGGTGTCGCGGCAACGCTCTCGGCGCGCAGATGCCCGACCGACGGCTCTTTTAGCGTCGGCGTAGCGCAGGCGGCGAGAAGCAGTGCGGTCAGGGTGGCGCTGAGTGTTCGCGGCAACATGCAGGGACTCGGCTCGGTGAAATGTCAGAGTTATGATAGCACGTCAAATACATTGTTCAAGCCCATGATTTTGCGCGGGTTGAACGTCGGCGTTTGCCCTTATCCCGCCTATTGGCGCAGCTTGCCGACCGTCCGCACATAGGGCTTGCTGGCACGAACCGATTCCGGGAGTCCGGCCAACGCCGCGTTCGCCGTTTCGCGCGAGGAAAAGGCGCCGTAAATGACGGTGAGCCGGGTGCGTCCGCCGGAGACGCTGCGGCTGACGCGGATCTGTTGCGGGTCGAGCGAAGCGGCGTGGCTGGCGATGAAATCTTCGACGGATTTTTCTGCCTCGCGGGCGTTGGCCGAGTCGGCGCTCGACACCTGGATGACGAGGCGGTTGTCGGGTGCCGACTTCAGCCATTCTTCGCTGACGGCAATGCGCCGGGCGAGCGTCGGCGCGGCTTCTGGATTGCTCTTCGCCAAGGTGGGGAGCGGCCGGTCGGCCGGTGCGGCGGGGTCGCCACGGTGCGCGCCGGCGAAATAGGCGGCGCCGGCGACGGCCGCGACCGCGATGGCGCCGCCGATCCAGATCCGGGGTCGCGCCCGGCCGTCGCGCATGCGTGTGAACCGCACGTCGCGGATCGCCGCTTTGATCTGGGGGCGGTCGATCCGGTGGGTGTTCTCCGAAAACGCCGAGAGCAGCGCCTTGTCGGCGAGGATGTTGAGGCGGCGGGTCAGCCCTTCCGACGCCCGGCCGATCAGTTGCAGCGCGCCCGGCGTGAACGGATCGGGGCCGCGGTAGCCGGCGGCGCGCATGCGGAACATCAGGTAGGCGGGAATGTCGGTCCGCCGCAACGGCTCTAGCACAAAGTGGTGCGTGATGCGCTCGTTGAGCTGGCGCATGCCCGTCTCGGCCAGCCGTTCGTCGAGTTCGGGCTGGCCGAAGAGCACGATTTGCAGCAGCTTGTGCCGGTTCGATTCGAGGTTGGAGAGCAGGCGGATCTCTTCCAGCGTTTCGGCCGGCATCGCGTGCGCTTCGTCGATCAGGATGACGACCTGGCGGCCGGCGGCGTAGCGCGCGATCAGGCGTTCCTGCAAGGCGCGCAGAACGAGGTGGGCAGCCGGGTGGGGAGCGGGGGTGGCGCGGCTCCCGGAGACCGGGACGTGCAGTTCGTCGGCGATGGCATAGAGGATCTCTTCGCGCGATAGCGACGGGTTGGCCAGATAGACGGTCTCGATCTGCGCCGGCAGCTTCTCCAGCAGCATCCGGCAGAGCATGGTTTTGCCGCTGCCGACCTCGCCCGCCACCTTGACGATGCCTTCGTCGTGCGCGATAGCGTAGATCAGCGCTTCGAGCGTCGCGCCCCGGTTGCCGCCGGCAAAGAAGAATCCGGTGTGCGGCGTGATGCGGAAAGGGGCTTCGCGCAATCCGAAGTGTTCGAGGTACATCATATCTTCTTGGCGGCAGATACGTGGGGCTGCGACGCTTCCATTCGGTTGTAGAGCGTCGTGCGATTGATGCCGAGCAGGCGCGCGGCCCGGCTGACGTTGCCGTGTGCGAGTTTCAGCGCGGCATCGATATAGCCGCGTTCGGTTTCGTCGAGCAGGCGGTCGAGGTTGAACGGTTCGCGTTGCTGCAAGCGGCGCACCGCCTCCTCGATGGCGGATCTGCCCGCCGCGCCGGCATCGGCGGGTGCCGCAGATACGGGCGGCTCCGGTAACAATTCGTCTTGCAGGTCGAATTCCGGCTCCAGCTCCTTGCCCGAAACGGTTTTTCCGGCGTACTTGGCGGTCAGGCGAATGACGATATTGCGCAGTTCGCGCACGTTCCCGGGGAAGGGGTAGCGCAGCCAAAAAGCTTGCCCTTCCCCGGAGAGCGAAAAGGCCGTTTGCCCGGTTTGCGCGGCGTAGAGTTCGCGAAAATGGTCGAGCAGCAACAGCTTGTCGCCGTTCATTTCGCGCAGGGGGGGCACGTTGACCGAGAATACGGACAGGCGGTGGTAGAGGTCGGCTCGGAAGTTGCCGGCGCGGATCTCCTTGCGCAGGTCGCGGTTGGTGGCGGCAACGATGCGCGCCCGGCTGACGCGCTTCTGGGTTTCTCCGACCCGCTGATACTCGCCGTTTTCCAGTACGCGCAGCAGTTTGGCTTGCAGTTCGAGCGGCAGTTCGCCGATTTCGTCGAGGAACAGGGTGCCGTCCGATGCGTCCTCGAAGTAACCCGATTTCGCCGATGCGGCACCGGTAAATGCGCCCTTCGCGTAGCCGAACAGAGTGGGTTCGACCAGCGAGGGCGAGATCGCCGCGCAGTTGAGCGCGAAAAAAGGCTTGTTGCCGCGCCGGGTGTCGCGGTGCAGGCAGGCGGTCGCGACGATGTCCTTGCCGCTGCCCGACTCCCCTTCGATCAGCACCGGATAGGGCAGCTCGGCGAATTGCCGGAGCTGCGTGCGCAGTTTCTGGATGGTCGGGCTTTCGCCGATCAGCGACGGGCGCGGCAATACGGTATCGCCACGCGAGGCATCCCGCCGTAGCGTGGTGTCGACCGCGCGGAACGACAGCGCGCGCAGCAGTATTTCTTGCAGGTCGCCGGGGTGGCACGGTTTGGCGACGAAATCCGCCGCGCCCAGCGTGCGCGCGTGGCGCGCGTTGTCTTCGTCGCTCTGGCCGGAGAGCACGACGATCCCGATTTCCGGCGAGATTTGCAGCAGTTCGGAAATCAGCGCGAAACCTTCGTCGGGACGGTGCGGCAAGGGCGGCAGGCCGAGATCGACAAGCGCTAGCTCGGGCGCGCGGCGCAGTTGCCTGAGCAATTGCGTGCAGTGCGCGCGGGAATGGCTGCCGACGACCTCGAAGCTCGACCCCAGCGCCAGGCCCAGGGTGTCGGAAATCAGCGGATCGTCGTCGACGATCAGGAGCAGCGGTTTTTCCGGCAGGGGTGGATCGGCAGGGCTGGGCATAAAGAGCTTGCGCTCGCTTGTGGAAGATGATCTTGCGATTATTCCACAATTGAATGTCGTGATTTATAACAAATGTTGCGGGGCGCATCGGTTATAATCGCCGGTCGATTTTTCCCTTGGAGAGCTGCGCAGTGCTGGCCGATAACCTGGTCAAAATCACCGACCTCAATTTCGCGTACGACGAGCGCCCCTTGCTCAGAGGGATCGACATGGCGATCCCGCGCGGCCGCGTGGTGGCGATCATGGGCGGCTCGGGCTGCGGCAAGACCACCCTGTTGCGCCTGATCGGCGGGCAGCTCAAGCCGGTGAGCGGCGAGGTGCTGGTCGACGGCGAGTCGGTCGGGCAGATGGATCATGACGAGCTTTATGCGATGCGCCGGCGCATGGGCATGCTGTTCCAGTTCGGCGCGCTGTTTACCGATATTTCGGTGTTCGACAACGTCGCTTACCAGATGCGCGAGCACACCGATCTGCCGGAAGAGATGATCCGCGACATGGTCTTGATGAAGCTGAACGCCGTCGGCCTGCGCGGCGCGCACCACCTGATGCCGGCCGAGCTGTCGGGCGGCATGGCGCGGCGCGTGGCGCTGGCGCGGGCGATCTCGCTCGATCCGATGCTGATGATGTACGACGAGCCGTTCGCCGGCCTCGATCCCATTTCGCTGGGCGTCATCGGACAGCTCATCCGCAAGCTCAACGACGCGCTCGGCGCCACGTCGATCATGGTCACGCACGATATTCACGAATCCTTGCAGATCGTCGATTACATCTACTTCATGTCGGACGGCCGTATCGTCGCGCAGGGGACGCCGGACGAGATTCGCGCGTCCAAAGACCCTTTCGTCCACCAGTTTGTTTTTGCCGAAGCCGATGGGCCGGTGCCGTTCCACTATCCGGCGGAAGACTCTTTCGACCGCGTTCTGCTGGGGGAGGTCGCCCATGCCGCCCACGCCTAAGCGGAGTTTCGGCGCTGTGCTCGGCGGGATCGCCCGGATCGGGCATCACGTCAACGACTGGATGCAGCGCTTGGGCTTTGCCGCCCGTTTCTTTGTGATGTTGCTGGTCTATTCCGGACAGTCGTTCCGCCGGCTGCACCTGACGATACGCGAAATCTATTATTCCGGTTTCCAGTCGTTGCTGATTATTCTCGTGTCGGGCTTGTTCATCGGCATGGTGCTCGGCATGCAGGGCTATGAAACGCTGCAACGCTACGGGTCTTCGGAAGCGCTCGGGGTTTTGGTGGCGCTGTCGCTGACGCGGGAACTCGGACCGGTGGTTGCCGCTCTATTGTTTGCGTCGCGCGCCGGTTCGTCGATTACCGCCGAGATTGGGCTGATGAAAACCACCGAGCAACTCACGGCGATGGACATGATGGCGGTCAATCCCATCGCGCGCGTTGTGGCGCCTCGTTTCTGGGGCGGCGTGATTTCGATGCCGCTGCTGGCGGCTTTGTTTTCAGCGATGGGGGTTTTAGGCGGCTATCTGATTGGCGTTGTTGTCATCGGTGTCGATGAAGGCGCTTTCTGGTCGCAGATGCAGGCGTCGGTCGATTTTCGCTACGATGTCTGGAGCGGCGTCGTGAAGAGTTTTGTTTTTGGGGTGGCGGTCTCTTTGATTGCGGTGTTCGAGGGCTACGACGCGGAACCTACCGCGGAGGGCGTCTCAAGCTCGATCAAGAGTACCGTCGTGAATTCGGCGCTGGCCATTCTGGCGCTGGACTTTGTGTTGACCTCGTTCATGTTCCGGGGGCTTTGATGAGTCGCAAGCTGCTCGACCTGTGGGTCGGTTTTTTTGTTGCCTTTGGTTTTGCCGCATTGCTGTTTCTGGCGCTCAAGGTCGGGAACGTGTCGTCTTCCAATTTCGCCGAGACATATTCGCTGACGGCCAAGTTTGATAACATCGGCGGATTGAAGGTGCGCGGCCCGGTAAAGAGTGCCGGCGTGGTGGTGGGCCGGGTGGCCGACATCCGCTTCGATGCGGAAAAATACGAAGCCGTCGTGACGTTCAGCATCGATGGCCGCTACCGTTTTCCGAAGGACACGTTCGCATCGATCCTGACCTCTGGCCTGCTCGGCGAACAATATGTCGGCTTCGATGTCGGCGGCGACGAGAAGATGCTCGCTCCGGGCGACATCATTGCCAAGACGCAATCTGCGGTGGTGCTGGAAAAAATGATTAGCCAGTTCATGTTCAACAAGGCGGCCGATGGGCCGGACAAGAAATGAGACGAAAGGCGAATGGTGTTTTCGTGAATACGCAAAGCGCAAGACAGCTGTTTTCCCTGTTGCTCGTCGCGGGCGCCGTAGGCGGCCTGGGCGGTTGCGCGACGACAAGTTCCGGCAACACCGGCAACCCGAAAGATCCCTTCCAGGGGTTCAACCGCGCGATGTTCGCGGTCAACGAAGGG
>JACQYA010000187.1 GCA_016208425.1 Betaproteobacteria bacterium | reverse complement strand
CGGGTTTTCGATAGCATCGACACCCTCGAAAACCATTTGGAGGTCGCTCTCCGTGACATGGAAACTGACCATCAGCGCGTCCATTCCATCGTCGCTTGGCCTTGGATCATTAATTCACTAACGATTTAGAAATGGAATTAGGTGGTGGGGTGGCAACCGGCATGCAACCACACCAATTCAGGCCATTCCGATCCATGCGTATCGCAGCGGAAAGCTGGACTATCGGGGGAAGTTGTAACAGTTGTGCGGGACGACTTTAAAGCGACCAAGCTGCCGCTGACCACCTGGTTCCTAGCCATGCACTTGCTCACGCAGGCCAAGAACAACGTCTCGGCCCTCGAACTTACGCGCGATCTCGGTGTGCGTTACGAAACGGCGTGGCTGCTCAAGCACAAGCTGATGCAAGTGATGTGCGAGTGGGAAGCGCCGCGCCAGCTTGATAAACGGGTGGAGATCGATGACGCCTACCTAGGGCGAAGGGCGTCAGATCGAATGGGTTGTTTCCGCAGAATCAGGCTCGATACGAGCTGCATTTTGCTCAGCGTTACTGCGATTCATAGATACCACTACGTACTTAGAACGCTTGGTCCCATCGAATCGATAGCCTGATCGCCGCGCTGATCAGGCCAACCATGCTGTAAGTCTGCACGAAGTTGCCCCACTGCTCGCCGCTCTGCGGATCGATGTCTTCGGCCAGCAAGCCGTGCGCGCTGCGACAGGCCAGCAATTTATCGAACAGGGCTCGCGCCTCGTCACGACGTTCCAGCGCGGCCAGTGCGTTGACATACCAGAAGGTGCATACCAGAAAAGCGTTCTCCGGTTCGCCGAAGTCGTCCTTCTCGACGTAGCGAAAGATAAAGTCGCCGCGCCGCAAGTCCTGCTCGACCGCGCCTACCGTTGCCGCAAAGCGCGGGTCGGCGGCATCGAGAAAACCAACCTCGGCCAACAGCAGCAGGCTGGCATCCATCGCGTCGCCTTCAAAGACCGAGACGAAACTGCCGCGTTGCGCGTTCCAGGCACGCCGGCTGATGGTTGCGTGAATTTCGGCTGATTTTGCTTGCCAGTATCCGGCGCGTCCGTCCAGGCCGAGGTGCGCGGCGATGCGCCCTAGCCGGTCGCAAGCCGCCCAGCACATCACGGCAGAATAAGTGTGCACGCGCGCACTGCCCCGCAGTTCCCAGATGCCCGCATCGGGCTGGTCGTGGCACAACCAGGCCTGCTCACCGAGCGCTTCCAGTCGATGAAACAAGGCTTCGTCACCACGCCTGGCGAGCCGCTGATCGAAGAAGACGTGTGTCGCGGCGAGGATGGCCGCGCCGTAACCGTCATGCTGCACCTGCCGGTAAGCAAGGTTGCCGATACGCACCGGCCCCATGCCGCGATAGCCGGACAGGCCGGGAACCTCGCGCTCGGGTAGCTCGGCCCGGCCGTCGATGCCAAACACCGGTTGCAACGGCCCGCCTGCGGCGTGCGCCGTGATGTTGACGATGTAAGCGAGATAACGCTCCATGGTGCGTGTGGCACCAAGCCGATTGAGTGCGTTGACGACGAAGTAGCTGTCACGCAGCCAGCAGAAGCGATAGTCCCAGTTGCGTCCACTGTTCGGCGCTTCCGGGATGGACGTGGTCATCGCCGCGATGATCGCGCCAGTGTCGTCGTAGGCGTTGAGCTTGAGCGTAATCGCTGCGCGGATGACCGGCTCCTGCCATTCGTAGGGAATGGCCAGCGAGCGCACCCACTCCAGCCAGTATTGCCTGGTTTCGTCGAGGAACCGCCGGCCGACCTCGTTGACACCTTCGTGCACCGTTTCGTCTGCGCCGAGCAGCAGGGTGATCGAGTCTTCCAGAAAAAACGTGGTTTCCTGCAGGATGGCGGTCAGCGACGCATCGGTACTCAAGCGCAGCGCCAGCGTCGGTGAGACGTAACGGATATGGTTGCTGCCCCAGGTGATTTCCGGCTGGCGCGTCCCGTCGTCGCAGGCTGGACGCACACGCAGGGTCACACGCGGGCTGCCGCTCAGTCGCTTGATTCGACGCACCAGCATCATCGGACGGAACATGCGGCCATACTGGCCAAAACGTGGCGCGAAGTCGGTCACTTCCACCGCGCCACCACGGCTGTCGTAGAGGCGGGTACGCAAAATGGCAGTATTCTCGACATAGTGTTGGTCGCTGCGCGCAAAGTCGGTCAGCTCTATGGCGAAAAACCCAAAGTCGTTCGCATCTTCAGTATCCCTGAGTAATGAACAGAAGACCGGGGCACCATCGAAGCGCGGAAAGCAGCCCCAGGAGATCTTTGCCTGTGCATCCACCAAGGCACCGACGGTGCAGTTGCCTATCAGTGCCAGATCAAGCGTGTTTTTCATGCCTTGCCTTTCGTCAGCATTCCGGCCAGCCAGCGTCTAACGGCAGCGACATCTGGCAGACGATAGCGGGCACAACTGGGGCCTTTGCCCACTTTGATGGACACTCCATCGCGCTGGTTAACCTCGGCGAATCCGTGCTCATCGTTCAGGTCGTCGCCGATAAAGACCGGACGTCGATGACAGAACGGTGGCTCCAGCAAATATTCGGCGACCGCAGCCCCCTTGTCGATACCGGCCGGCTTGATCTCGACGACGCGCTTGCCTCGCTGCAGTTCAAGTCCTGCACCGGCCGTGATGGCCAGATTACCCATCAGACGATGCACAAAGGAGGCCAGTCGGGGAGCCAGCCGATAATGCAGTGCCAGCGTTAGCCCCTTGTCTTCGAGCAGAAGGCCGGGGTAGCGCACGAGGATCGGCTGCAGCGCAGTCTTGATCGCCGATTTGGCTTCGGGTGGCGCGGCGTGTATCCACAAGCGCCCGGCAACGTCGCGTCGCTCCAGCCCATGCTGCCCGGCCAGCGGCAGGCGCAGTCCGCCGAGGCGAGACTCCAGATCCGAGATACTGCGCCCGCTGACCAGCGCGACAGCACCGCCGCTAGCACAATGCAGTTGCTCGATCAAGTTGAGCAATGTGGCGTCAACATGCACGGCGTCCGGTGAATCGGCGATGTCGATCAGCGTGCCGTCCACATCGAGAAAATACGCCCAGTCCGGATGCGGCGAGGGAGGAGCGTTCCTGCGCGGGCGGCTCATGAACCAAGCACGCCCGATTTTTCCGTCAGATGGATACGGCGACGCATCGCCGCAGCGTCGAGCAGCATGCGTCCGGCCCAGCGGAAGACGTTGTATTCAGCGACCAGACCGCGCATCAGCCGCATGCGGTCGCGCTGTTCAGCTTCTGGCATGCTCAACGCGAGATGCAGCGCAACGGCACACTGGTCAGAATCGTAGGGATTGACGATCAGCGCTTCTGGCAACTCCCGGGCAGCACCGGTGAATTCGGAAAGGATCAGCACGCCGCGCTCGTCGTCGCGGGCGGCAACGAATTCCTTGGCAACCAGATTCATGCCGTCGTGCAGGCTGCTGACGAAGCACAGGTCGGCCGCCCGGAAATACTCGTAAACCTCCCGTGGCCCGTGATGTTCGATCTTGAGCACAATAGGCGGCGACCCGTTTCGGGCGAAACGGGCGTTGATGCGAGTCGCCAGCGTGCGAACCTGCGCTTCGTGGTGCTGGTACTCGTCGATGCCGGAGCGCGTTGGCGCAGCGATTTGCACAAAGGAAAAGCGGCCGACCCACTCTGGTTTCAGCTCCAGCAGGCGCTCGATGGCGCGGAAACGTTCGACGATACCCTTGGTGTAATCGAGGCGATCAACCCCTGTTCCCAGCCGGTGATCCGGTGGCAGATCGTTGGCCAGGCGCAAGTCGGCGCGACAATCGGCGACCGATTTCTCAAGCATTTCGGGCTCTGGCGGCCATGCTATCGAGATCGGGTAACGGCGTACCGCAGTCAGTTTTCCGCCAAGCGAAACGGTGAAGGATTCGCGGTCAACCCGCGCCTCAAGAAAGCGATCAACCGTATCGACAAAATTGTTGCAGTGAAACTGCGTATGAAAGCCAAGAATGCTGCTGCCCAGCATGCCGGCCAGAATTTCTTCGCGCCATGGGCAGATGGCGAAGGATTCCGGGTTTGGCCACGGGATGTGCCAGAAACTGATGACCGTGGCGTTCGGTAGCTGTTCGCGAATCATCTTCGGCAAAAGCGCGAAGTGGTAGTCCTGAACGAGGACTATCGGCGCATCGGTCTTCGCTTCGCTCACCACTGCCTTGGCGAACTTTCGATTGACCGTGACGTACTGCGCCCAGTCGCCGGATCGGAAAGTTGGCCGCACGTGGGCGATATGGCAGAGCGGCCACATGCCTTCGTTGGCAAATCCGTAGTAGTAGCCCGCTTCTTCTTCGGCAGTGAGCCAAACGCGGCGAATCTGGTAGCTGGGATCTTCCGGCGGTACGGCAACGCAGTCCTTCTTGTCCACCACCTCGCGGTCGGCCGAACCACTGCCGTGCGCGATCCAGGTTCCCGAGCAGGCACGCATGATGGGTTCCAGCGCTGTCACCAAGCCACTGGCCGGGCGCTGAACTTCGATAGCATCCCCCCGGCGTTGGTGAATGTAGGGTTCGCGGTTGGAGACGACAATTACATCATCGCCACGCAATTCGCCGTGCAGGATGGCACGCAGCGCGTCGGCACTCCAGGTTATCTGCCCCTCGTCGCGCGCGCGGCTCTCGGTTTCCAGCTCACGGATCAGGCGTTGAAGGTCGCGGGCAATGGGCGTGAATTCGGTTAACCCGGGTTGCGTTCCCGCCGCCGGGTTACGCAGCAATCCCTCGCCACGCAGCAGCGACTGCACGCCATTCATCCAGCCACGCCAGGAAATCTGAGCAATCACCACGGTGATCAGCGAAATGACCGCCGCCAGTCCCATGAAAAGGAAGAACACGTAACGCTTGGTTTCTTCACTGCGCCGGACAACAAAACTCATGTCGTGCACCAGCACCAGACGACCGGCCGGAGCCACTTCGCTGACCAGCGGCTTCACCGCGATGTGCAATGGCCCTTTACCGCTGGGCAGAAGATGTTCGCCTGGCGCTTCCCAGCGCTCCAGTACGGAACAGCGAACATCGGCGGGTAGCGAACGACTGGAGACCATTGCGCCACCCGACGAAGAACAATAGCCAAGCGCGTAGAGTCGCTCGTCCTGGGTAATGCGGTTGAAGAAGCCTTCGATGCGGGCTTTCTTGCCAGTGGTCAGCAGTTCCTGCAGGGGTTCTTCTATCGTATTGGCGATGAGCGCCGAGCGAATATCAAGATCACGCACAAACCAGCGCAAGGTCTGCTGGTCGACGAGCGGCGCAAGGGCGTAGGCGATAGCCGCAAGCACCAGAATCAACGGCACGATGAAGCGTAACGAACTCGGCACAACCCTCCTCAGTTCCAAACCGTTTCTGCCAATCTACCAGGTTCGTCGTGGTCGTTTTCATGATTCAACCCCTTATCTCGTTGATCCCATTACGTTCGGCAGGAAAAACTGAAAATGGTTCATAGGCATATTCTTTTTTGCTCCGTTCGAAAGCAGCAGCTTGGCAACCGCTTCCGTGCGTTTTTCCGAGATCGCCACATTGAACGAGCGACTCCCCAAGTCGTCGGTGTAACCAATCAGCGTGACGTCGAGGTCGGGGTCATGCTTGAGTCTGGCAGCATGTGCTTTCACCTTCTCTTGCCCTTCAAGGTCGATTTGTGTTGCTCCAATATTGAAATAGATGCTGTTCCTGTCATCGACTGCTTCCGGCACTACATCGGGCGTTCTTGCCACAGCTTTCGGAACAGAATCCTTTGGCGAGCCGGTAGAAGGCTCCTGTTCTTGTACGGATTTCGTACTGACCAACGAATTTATTGCGATCGCTTTTTGTGTGGCTTGTGACTCATCAGCGCTGTGAGGCATGCTTTCACATCCTTGCAAGCCGATGATCGCTATGGTTATCGCTACAAAAACGGGCTGCTACCGCAAACGGTCAGCTCGCCAGACCGCGCAAAGGGTGTTGGTCGACGCCGGCAGACACCCAGCCGCGCATCCCGTCGGGAATTTGGTCCAGCGCGGCTTGCGCCGTTTCGCGTCGGGCGAATTCGGCAAAAACGCAGGCGCCCGAACCGCTCATTTGCGCGCGGCCAAATTGTGCCAGCCAGCCGATGGCTCCGGCGACCTCGGGATAACGCGCTGTGACCACCGCTTCCAGATCGTTGCCGCCGATGCCGGGCCGCCATTCGGACGCTTCGATGCGCGGTGTATCCCGGCGTAGTTCGGGGGCGGAAAATATCGCTGCCGTCGGTACTTGAACCGGTGGCTCCAGAACAACATACCAGGCCGGCGGTACATCCATCGCGCGCAGCGATTCGCCGACGCCTTCGGCAAAGGCGGTTTGTCCGAACACAAAAAACGGCACATCGGCGCCCAGAGCCAGCCCGATTTCCAGCAGGCGCCGGCGTGGCAGGCCGAGTTGCCAGAGGTGGTTGAGGGCGAGCAGCACGGTGGCCGCATCGGAACTGCCGCCACCCAGGCCGCCGCCCATCGGCAAGCGCTTTTCGACCGCGATCTCGACTCCTTCGCGGCATCCTGTTTCCGCTTGTAGCAGGCGTGCTGCGCGCACCGTCAAATCGGCCTCCGGCGGCACCCCGGGCAGCGGCATGGCGAGACTGACGAGACCCGGTTTGCGCGGCGCAAAGCGCAGCACGTCGCCCCGGTCGAGCAGACGGAAAACGGACTGCAACAGGTGGTAGCCGTCGGGGCGCCGACCGACGACACCGAGAAAAAGGTTGAGTTTGGCCGGCGCCGGATAGGCGCTGCGCCAATCCCAGCATCCGGCACCCGGCGTCATCGCCGAACCTCTTCCTCCGGCGGCTCGCGTGCCGGCTCCGGGCTGTTCCATCCGTCGATGCGCAGCCGCAAATCAAACGCGCCGGCGCGTTCGACAAATACCCGTCCGGGGAGCGCTTGCGGGTCGTCGCTGTCGTATTCGTAGCCGATGCGCCAGCCGTCTTCCAGCAGTTGCAGGGGGCGCCCCGAAGCGTCTACGGCGGCCGGCGCATTAATCCGGCCGCGACCGCGCACCCAGTCGGCCAGGTTGCCGAGCGGCAGCGGATAGCCCAAGACTTGTCGGGTGAGCAGCTCGGCGGTTTCGGCGGAATACGATTTTCCGTCGCCGGCCGTCATCGTGGCGCCGCCGGTATTTGCTCGTATGGCGGCCAGCCCTTGCCCGAAAGGCGACGCGAGCAATAGTTCGTCGCTGTCGCCGGCATGTTGCCAGCTCAAATGGCCGGAATAGTTCCTGTCTTCGTGGCGCAACGAAAACCGGGCTTCGAGCGCGAAGGCGTTCGGCGTGTCGCGCCCCGCCCCGCTGTTGTTCCCGGCCGCTTTTGGCAGCCCGCCGCACGCGGCCAGACCGAGCAGTATCGGGAAAAGCGCGAGCCGCCCGAATGGCGCGCCACCGGATAACGTCGCGCCGCGCCTTCCCGCGGAGGGGGCACGCATCGGATCAGGGGGTGAACTTCTTGACGACATCGGCCAACACTTCGTTGTCCGGATCTTTTTTCTGCGCCTCGCGCCAAGTGTTGCGCGCATCTTCCTTGCGGCCGAGCACCCACAACACTTCGCCGAGGTGGGCGGCAATTTCCGCGTCGGCGCGCAGCACATAGGCGCGTTCGAGCTGGGCCAGAGCCGCCGCCAGATCGCCTTGGCGATACAGCAGCCAGCCCATGCTGTCGAGAATGAAGGGGTCGTCGGGCGACAGCGACAGCGCCTTCTCGATCAGTGCGCGCGCCTCGGCCAAGCGCAGGTTGCGATCGGCCAGCGAGTAGCCGAGCGCGTTGTAGGCTTGCGCGCTGTCCGGTTTCAGCCCGATCAGCTTGCGCAGGTTGGCCTCCAGAATGTCCGTGCGGCCCAGCTTCTCGGCCATCAAGGCGGATTCATAGAGCAGCTCGGCCTGCTCCGGCTGCATGGCCAGCGCGCTTTCCAGCAGATCGAAAGCGGCCTGTACGTGCCGGGCGTCGCGCAGTAATTGCGCTTCGGCGACGGTGAGCTGAACGCGCTCCTGAGCTGTTTTCGTCCGCGCTTCGCGCAGATGGCTGCGGGCGTCTTCGAGTTTCCCCTGTTCGCCGAGCAGGTGCGCGATGCGCAACTGTGTCTGAAGATATTGCTCGCCCGGGCCGACACGGTTGTAATAGCCCAGCGCATCGATGGGGCGCTTGTCGTCCTCGGCGATCTGTCCCAGGTAATAGAGAGCGACACTCTTGTCCGGGAATTCGAGCGTCAGCAAGTGTTTTAGCTGTGCCTCGGCGAGAGCGACATCGTTCTGTTGCAGCGCGAGAATGGCGACCGGATAGACGATCTCGGGGTTGTTCGGGGATTCGCGCAGCAATGTGTCGAAATAGATCTTCGCCTCCGCATAACGCTTTTCGCCGACCAGCGCGCGGGCCAGGTGGAGTTGTACGTCACGCGATTTGGGGTTGTGGCCCAGAAAACGTTGCATCGCGGCAATCGCTTCGGTCGCCGAGAAATCGTGAGCCAGCAATTGCGCTTCGAGCAGCGCCGCCATTTCCCAGTCAGGACGGAGTTCGAGCGCGCGGCGGCTCTCGGCTCTCGCCCGTTCTTTCTCTCCGGCCGAGCTGGCGGCCATCGAGACCGCGTAATGCGCTTCGGCGATCCCGAAAAACGGCGCGCACACTTTGTCGACCAGATGGAACACCGCATGGCGATCGGGGTGGCGTGCCAGCATGCGGTTGAGTCCGAGCAGGTTGGCGCCCAGCTCTTCCTTGTCGGCTTCGAGCAAACGGATCAGGTGCACGGAAAGGTCGTCAAGCCGGTTGGAGGCGACTAGCGCGCTGGTCAGCATCTTTTGCGCGCGCGCCGAAGACGGCTCGACATCGAGCCACAGGCGCGCCGCTTCCAGAGCCAGATCGTAGCGGCGCGCGTGACCTGCCACTTCGACCGTCCGCTCCAGGATTTTCGGGTCGCGGGTGCGTACGGCAAGATCGGCGTACGCCTGGCTGGCCAATTCAAAATCGCCGCTCTGGATGGCAATTTCGGCAAGCAGAACCTGGTAGACCACTCTACCTGTCAGTTCCCGATAATCGGCATCGCCGGGGCGCGCTTCCGCGACCGCCGGCACGGCGGGCTGTTCTTCTCGCTTGCCTTGACCCTCCCGGACTGCCGTGGGCCGTTGCTTGCCGGCAGACAGTGTTTCTGCCGCCATCGTCGGCGAGCCGCATGCGAAAATCATCGCAGCGGCGGCCATGCTCGGGTAAATAGATTTCATGGTTTCCTTGCAAGCCTCCTCGGCGAACACGGTGGGTCGTTTCGCTCGAAGGCGTTTGCGGCATAATGGCTTTTACGCATGTTATGGACTTTTAGCGGCCGCAGCAATGCCAGAACTTCCCGAAGTCGAAGTCAGCCGCCTGGGGCTGCTCCCCTACCTTCCCGGACAGCGAGTTGTCGGCGCCATCGTCCGCACGCCAAAACTTCGGCATGACGTGCCGTGCGGGCTGGCAGACCGGCTTTGCGGGCTGCGCGTGGACGCCATTTTGCGACGCGGGAAATATCTGCTCTTCGATTGCGAAAGTACCGGGAGCGGCGGATGGCTGATTCTACATCTTGGCATGTCCGGCAGTCTGCGGCTGATGGCGCCGGATACGCCGCCGCAGAAGCACGACCACTTCGATCTCGTTTTCGCGCATACCGCCCTGCGTTTTCGCGATCCGCGCCGCTTCGGGACGCTGCTCTGGCACGAGGGCGCAGATGCCGGTCAGCACCCGCTGCTGGCCGTTCTCGGTGTCGAGCCACTGGACGAAGGTTTTGGCGGAGACTGGCTATATGACGCAACGCGACGGCGTAGCGGCCCGGTCAAGCCACTGCTGATGGACAGCCATCTGGTGGTCGGCATCGGCAATATCTACGCCTCGGAAAGCCTGTTTCGCTCCCGCATTTCTCCGCTCCGTGCGGCCAACCGGATAAGTCGCGAACGATACCGCGCTTTGGTTTCGGCCATCCGGGAAACGCTGGCCGCATCGATTGCGGCGGGCGGCAGCAGCGTGCGCGACTACGTCCACAGCGACGGCGGAGCCGGTTGTTTTCAGCTTTCCTGCGCTGTCTACGACCGAACCGGCGAAGCCTGTCACCGCTGCGGCAAACCGATATACATGATACGCCAGGCCGGCCGCTCGACCTTCTATTGCCCGAGCTGCCAGCGCTAGTGGTGCATTTCGCCAAAAGGGTTGCAGAATGAAACTGATTTGGTAGTGAGCTTCCCCCGAAATTTCGTCTGCCAAGGGTGACGTAAAATTGACGGGGCGCGGTAGGGACAGAGGTTGCCCCCTGCCCCCCGCACAGATCCCTGCGAGCGGCATTCCCGCACAAGGCTCCTGCCTCGGGTGAGTGACGCCAAATCGCTGTTCGGGATACGGATGAGTATGATGGTACGGCGGTATGGTGCGTTTCTCCAGCCTGCTGAACCGCTCCCTTGACAGGTTATGCCGTTGACTGCGCCGCATCAGCATGCGCCGCCAAGCGGGACAGAGTTCACTGCGAAAGCTGCATAGCCGATATTCGTTTCCAGGCACCGCAAAGTAGTTGAAGTATCCTCGCACCACGCTCCCCAGCCATTTTCCGACTTGGGGAACCGGATGGT
>JACQYA010000186.1 GCA_016208425.1 Betaproteobacteria bacterium | reverse complement strand
CGACAAACGCCGCCCGAAAGCCAACGTCGCCGAAGTGATGAACATCATCGGCGAAGTCGAAGGCCGCACCTGCGTCATCATGGACGACATGGTCGATACCGCCGGCACGCTGTGCAAGGCGGCTTCCGCGCTCAAGGCGCATGGCGCCAAACAGGTGCTCGCCTATTGCGTGCATGCGGTGCTCTCCGGACCGGCGGTGGAGCGCATCAACGCTTCGGATATCGACGAGCTGGTCGTCACCGACACCATCCAGCTGCGCGAGGATGCGCGCAACTGCCCGCGTATCCGCCAGTTGTCGGTCGCCGACGTGATGGCCGAAACGATACGTCGGATCAGCAACGAGGACTCGGTTTCCTCGTTGTTCATCGAGTAAAGCGACAAGATTTTCTCAACCCCCTGTCTGGTCGCGGACAGGGGTTTTTTGTGTCAACCAGGAGCTGTCCATGAAATTTGAACTCAACGCGCAAAAGCGCACGCTGCAGGGGTCCGGAGCGAGCCGCCGCCTGCGCCGCGCCAACAAGGTTCCGGCCATCGTTTACGGTGGAACCGCCGCCCCGACGATGATCGAACTCGATCACAACACGATTCTGCTTAGTCTGCGCAAGGAAACATTCCACTCGTCCGTGCTGACGCTGAATATCGACGGCGCCACCGAGACCGTGCTGCTGCGCGACTCGCAAGTCCACCAGTACAAGCCGCTGGTGCTGCATTGCGACTTCCTGCGCGTCGATACCACGCACGTTGTGCACCAGAAAGTGCCGCTGCACTTCGTTAACGCCGACATCGCGCCGGGCGTCAAGCTCAGTGGCGGCAACGTCTCGCATGTGATGGGCGAAATCGACGTTTCCTGCCTGCCGCAGGATCTGCCGGCCTACATCGAAGTCGACCTCAAGGATCTGCAAGCCGGCCAGTCGATCCACGTTTCGCAACTGACCTTCCCGGCGGGCGTCAAGCCGGTCGTGCATGGCGACGACCATGTGGTCGCGGCGATCAATCTCAAGAAGGGTGGCGGCGACGCGGCGGCCGAGGGCGAAGCGGCAAGCGCCTGATTTTCTGCGCCCAGATAACAAGCCGCCGTCCGGCATACGCTGCCTGCGGCGGCTTGTTCTTTTGCGGAGATACCCATGCCCCATCCACCACCTCCCCGCCTGATCGTCGGTCTCGGCAACCCCGGCGCCGAGTACGAGGACAACCGTCACAATCTCGGTTTCTGGTTCATCGACCGCCTGGCGCGGGAACTTAAGGCCGTGCTTGCGCCGCAAAGCAAGTTCTTCGGCCGCATCGGCCGCTGCGACGAATTGTGGCTGCTGCAACCGACCACCTTCATGAACCGTTCCGGCCAGGCGGTTGCGGCTTTGGCGCACTTCTACAAGATTGTCGCCGAAGAAATTCTGGTTGTCCACGACGAGCTTGACCTGTCGCCCGGCGGCATCCGCCTCAAGCAGGGCGGCGGCAACGGCGGGCACAACGGCCTGAAGGACATCCAGGCACAGCTATCGACCCCCAATTTCTGGCGGCTTCGCCTGGGCATCGGACATCCGGGCGAACGCGCCGAAGTGATCAACTACGTGCTGAAAGCGCCGAGGCGCGAAGAACAGGAATCGATCGATCGCGCGCTGGATCGCTGCCTGCTGGCCGCGCCGAAGCTGATCGCCGGAGATTACGCCGGCGCGCAACGGCAGCTTCACGTAAAAACCGTTGCTTGAACAGGCCGAAGCCAAAATCGTGGCGCCAGGCGGGTCAAAACCCGACGGCGGTCAAGCAGAAAATCTCCCTCAGTTTCCGTGCCCCGTCCCGCCTTGAGACTTTCAGCACGACGCTCTTATCTCGCCGCTCTCTAAAACAAAGGCGACCATCTGCTCCACGCCCACCCCCCCCCCAGACTTTTCGTGGTGTGTCGGAGCAAGCTCCCCTTCGTCCAAAACTGGCGGATTTTTCGTGCTACCACGCGCGGAATACAGCATCGGCTGCGGCTATCGTGCCGGCAATGTCGGCCTCGCTGTGCGCCGCCGAGACGAAGCCGGCCTCGAATGCTGATGGCGCAAAATAATGTCCGGCGTCCAGCATGGCGTGGAAGAAGCGGTTGAAAGCTTCTTTGTCGCACTCCAGCACTTCAGCGTAGGTCTGCGGGCAGCTTGCGCGGAAGTAGAGTCCGAACATGCCGCCGACCGATTGCGCCGAGAAGGCGACGCCATGTTTGGCCGCAGCGGCGACCATGCCCTCGGTGAGCTGCCGGGTGCGCAGCGTCAGCGTCTCGTAGAAACCGGGCGCTTGCACCAGTTTCAGCGTCGCCAGCCCGGCGGCGACCGCCACCGGGTTACCCGAAAGCGTGCCGGCCTGATAGACCGGGCCGAGCGGGGCGATCTGCTCCATGATTTCGCGCCGACCGCCGAAAGCGCCGACCGGCATGCCGCCGCCGATCACCTTGCCGAGTGTCGTCAGATCAGGCGCGATGCCGTAATAATCTTGCGCGCACTTGGGGCCGACGCGGAAGCCGGTCATCACTTCGTCGAAAATCAGCACCGCGCCGTGCTTCGTGCATTGCTCGCGCATGGCGTTAAGAAAGGCTTGTTGCGGGGCGATCAGGTTCATGTTGCCGACCACCGGCTCGACGATCACCGCCGCAATGCGCGCGCCGTGCTCGGCAAAGGCGTTTTCGAGCTGTCCGATATTGTTGTAGTCGAGCACCAGCGTGTGTTGGGCGAGGTCGGCCGGCACGCCGCCGGAACTCGGATTGCCGAAGGTGAGCATGCCCGAACCGGCTTTCACCAGCAGGCTGTCGGAATGTCCGTGGTAACAGCCTTCGAACTTGATGAGCACGTCGCGCCCGGTGTAGCCGCGCGCCAAGCGGATCGCGCTCATCGTCGCCTCGGTGCCAGAACTGACCAGGCGCACCATGTCGAGCGAGGGCAGCAGGTCGCAGAGCAGGTCGGCCATCTCGACTTCCCGTTCGGTCGGCGCGCCGAAGGACAGACCCTTCGCCGCCGCTTCCTGGACGGCGCGCACGACTTCGGGATGGGCGTGACCGAGGATCAGGGGTCCCCATGACCCCACGTAGTCGAGATAGCTTTGGCCGTCGGCGTCGGTGACGCGCGAGCCACTGCCTTCGACGAAGAAGCGCGGTACGCCGCCGACCGAGCGGAAGGCGCGAACCGGTGAATTCACGCCGCCGGGAATATGGCGCTGGGCGCGTTCAAAAAGCTGCTGGTTGCGGGAATCCATCTAATTCTCCTCAAATAGTCGTTGATAGCTTGCGGCGCGCGACCGGATGTCGGCCGCTTCGAACAAATCGGTGATGACGGCCAGCATGTCCGCGCCGGCGGCCAATAGCGGCGGTGCGTTGTCCGGCGTGATCCCGCCGATGGCGCAAGCGGGAATGCGCAGTTCGTCGCGGCAGCGGGCAAACAGATCCAGCGGAGCGCGCGGGGCGTGCGGCTTGGTCGGCGAGGCGTATACCGCGCCGAAGGCGACATAGTCGGCACCGGCCGCCGCCGCGCTGCGCGCCCGCCCGAAATCCCCGTAGCAGGAGGCGCCGAGCAGTTTCCCGGCGCCGAGCGCGCGGCGTGCGGTGGCGAGGTCGCCGTCTTCGCCACCGAGGTGCGCGCCGTCGGCGTCGATGGCGAGCACCAGCGCCAGGTCGTCGTTGACGATCAGGCGTGCGCCGTGGCGCCGGCAAAGCGCCAGCAGGGCGTTCGCGATCTTATACCGCCGCATGGGGTTGCCACCCTTGTCGCGATATTGAACGACGATCGCGCCTCCGGCCAGAACGGCCTCGACCCGCGCCAGCAGAATATCCGGCGCCAGCCCTTCGGGCGTGATCGCATAGAGCCCGCGTAGCGCCGGTGTTTCAGGCATTTTCATCCGCGCGGCCGTGGCGTGCCCGGAAAAATCGATCCGGGACGAATTGCCCCATGCCTGGCCGGAAACCGGCGGCCAGCGCTTGCCAGGTATAGCCTTGGGCCTTGCGCGCGGCGTCCGCCACCGACAGTCCATTGGCGAGACAGGCGGCGACCGCCGAGGCCAGCGTACACCCCGAGCCGTGATAGTTTCCCGGCAAGCGCTCCCAGGAATCGCTGCGCACGACGCCGCTCTCGTTGTACAGCGTATTCACCACTTGCGCCGTGTTGTCGTGGGTTCCGGTGAGCAGAACGTATTCGCAGCCGAAAGTCAGGATGCGGCGCGCACATTCGATCAGCGGCAGGGTTTCTGCGCTTTCGTCTTCACCGTCGTCGGCAAGGCGGCGCGCTTCGAGCGTGTTGGGCGTCAGCACCGTCGTTTGCGGCAGCAGCAGCTCGCGCAGCGCGGAAATCATGTCCTCGCTGGCCAGCTCGTCGCCCCGCCCGGAGGCGAGCACCGGGTCGAGCACGAGCGGCACGTCCGGGTAATCGGACAATATTTCGGCTATCGCCGCGATATTCTCCACGCTACCCATCAGCCCGATCTTGAACGCCGCCACCGGCATGTCTTCGAGCAGCGCGCGCGCCTGATTTTCGACCCACTCGGAGTCGACGGCGAGAACGCTATCGACCCCCCCGGTATCCTGAACCGTCAGCGCCGTCACCACTGAAAGCGCGTGGCAACCCATCGCCGAGAGGGTCATCAGATCGGCCTGTATCCCCGCCCCGCCGGTCGGGTCGCTGGCGGCAAAGGTAAGGACGATGGGCGGTGTCGGCGGTGGTGGGATTTGTTTCATCGAAGAGGCGGGAAAAAAGGGAACCGGCTTCAGAGCCGGCCGGCCGAGCGCGGGCGAGCGGCGATTTTAACGCAAAAGCGCGACCCGCCTCATTTCAGCGCCGCGCCACCAACTGTTCGACTTCTTGCCAGCAATCGGGGATTCTCGAACAGGGATGTGATGATCGCCGATCCTATTTCCGGGTGGTCTGGAATAACATAAAGAATCGGGGTCATCAGTTCCTCGAATATGCCGCGCAGGCTGCGTGCACCGGTTTTATATTCGATAGCGATCTCGGCAATCTGCTCGAAAACGATGGGCGCGATGTTCAGCTCGACGCCTTCATTCCTGAAAATGTCCACATACTGGTGGTAAATCGAGTTCTTCGGTTCGGTCATCACCCTGACCAGCATTTCCTTGCTC
Organism: Betaproteobacteria bacterium; assembly: GCA_016208425.1. GTDB lineage: Bacteria > Pseudomonadota > Gammaproteobacteria > Burkholderiales > Rhodocyclaceae > JACQYA01. The sequence continues at coordinate 46,646 of JACQYA010000186.1, read as the reverse complement.
AGGCTTCGGAAGTGGGCGACGACCGGCAGGCGCCCAGTGAATTCGGGAATCAGGCCGAATTCGAACAAGTCGGCCGGTTTGACGCGCTTGTTCAGCCGGTCGAGAATGTTCTGATCGTCGCTGCCCGTGGTGGCGATGAATCCGAAGCCGTGCGTCCTGGACATGATCTTTTCCAGGCCGACAAAAACGCCACCGCAGATGAACAGGATCTTGCCCGTATCCAGGTAGCGTTCGCCCTTCAGTTTGACGGCGGAGCCTTCCATGATCTTGAGCAGGGCGTGCTGCACGCTTTCGCCCGAAACGGCGCGCGATTCGCCGCTTGCCGATTTCAGCTTGTCGATTTCGTCGATGAAGACGATGCCGCTTCCGGCGGCCTCCAGGCTTCCGTTCGCTCTATCCACCAGCCGTTGCAAGACGGCTTCGATTTCTTCGTTGACGTATTTCGTCTGTGCCAGCGATGTGGCGTCGGCGGTGACGAACGGCACATCGAGCATTTTCGACAGCGTGTCGCACAACAGCGTCTTGCCGGTGCCGGAAGGGCCGATCAGCAGGACGTTGCTCTTGGCGATCTCGCCGGCGATCTTCCTGGCTGCGGAAATTTTCCGGTAATGCGAGTAAACGGCGACCGCGACGATCTTTTTGGCCTCTTCCTGGCCGATCACATATTGGTCGAGATAGCGCACAATTGCGCTCGGCGTCGTATCGCGGGTTAGCAAGATGGCGTCCAATCGTTATCGACCGTCAAGGGAGCATAGTCGCTAAAGTGCCAATCCTTGTAAACCGTTTCCGAAACCGCGATCATCCTAAAAAACTCAGTTGACGGTGTGCAATCTGCTTGAAACTCAGGCAGGCTACCGCGCACCAACATTCAGCGCGAGTTTTGAACCCGTTCCAGCGTCCACTCGGCTTCGCGCAGGTTGTCGCGGGCGCGGTGCAGGTGGCGGTCGAGGTCGCGCAGCTCGTCGCGGACGCGCCGCCGTTCGTCGTCGATATCCCGTCTGATTCTCCTGCGATCTTCGTCTTTGTTTGCGTCGCGCAGCCGCCTGTCCTCGTCCCGGTTCAGGGTACGCAAGCGCTGTTCTTGCGACTGGATGCGGTTTCCGATCCGGTCCAGCTCTGCCCGGGCGGCATGGACATCGTGTCCGGCCTGGAATCTGCGCCTGAACTCGCCGTCGATCCGGGGCGGGCAGACGCCCTCGTAGACGCCGCCTTTCAGGCCGAACGGGGCTGCGTTCTCGACGCGACAAAACGTCCGCAAGCCACTATCGCGCCCGCCGATATACGCCGCGCTGTCGACCCGGATATTGGCCTCGGCGCAGTCTGCGGTGCGTGTGTTCAGCAAAGAAAGAGGTTTGCCGTCCAGCCCGTCGCGCTGGCCGACCTCGTGCCAGTTGGCGACCTTGCACTCTTCCAGGCTCATCGTCGCGCAGGAAGCGAGCAGCGTGGTCAAAATCAGAGCCGGAACAAGACGGGTGGGGTGCGGAACCATGGTTTCTCCAGATTGAAGGGGTGTTGCTTGGGCGGCGCGGGAGCCGGCGGGTTGGGGACTGTCTACTTGTGAGTGTTCCGGGCGTTGCCGCCGGAGACGCGCGAGGTCTGTGCGGAGGCCTCGCGGTCGAAGAGGTTCCATCCCTGGTACTGGGCGTGGGCGAACAGAAGCAGCGCGAGCAGTCCGGCGATCAGGTTGCTCTTGAGCATGTCAGCCTTCGTCGCCCGCGCTTTCGCTACCCGCGTCGCTATCCCCACCGCTTTCGCTCCAGCGCCGCGCCTCGAAAGCGTTGCGCCGCCAGCGCGAGAACAGCGGGAAGACGGCGAGGAAGATCAGCGCCAGCACGTAGTTCGACCAGCCGGCCGGGTCGCGCACGACTTCTATCGTATCGATCACGGCGTCGCGCTTGTCCGGGCCGAGTTCGTGCTCGACGGCCAGCGTGTAGCTGCCGGCGGGAATCCCCTTGAAGACGATCTCGTCCGACCGGTTTCCCTCGGACCAGCTTTCGCCGTCGTCCACGCCTTTGTAGTAGCCGATTTCCTGCGCGCCTTGATATGCTTCGCCGCTGTTTTTTTCGATCAGCGTGGTGGTGAGCGACAGCCAGTTGTTGTCCACGTCCGTGCTGTGGCGAACGAGCAAGGCGCGGGCGCGGCTTTTCAGCACAAATTCATGGGTCGTTCTGGCGCCTTCTTCATTTTGCGGCGACAACACGATCTGCTGCCTGAAAATGAGGTGGGAAGCGAGAACAAAGTGGAAGAACAGTTGCAGCACGGTGGCCAGCGCCGCCAGCTTCCAGAACAGGCGGCAGACGCCGCGATGGCGCTCGACCAGCAGGTTGGGCTGGTTGGCGTAAACGCCGCTTTGCTTCGGCGCGGGTTCGCCTACCTTGAATGCGGCGCGCAATTCCTCCGCATCCAGATATTCGCCCTGCGACCAGGTCGCTTCCTTTTCGGTGACTTCGCGCGAGAGCATCAGCGGCGGGCTGATGTAGTCGTCGACCTGCGCCGTTTCGCCGACGGCGACGCGCCAGTAGAACTCGCCGACGACGTAAGTGACTTCGGCCTTGGCTCTACTGAAGAGATTGAATTCTTCTCTTTTGAACCGGAACTTCTTCTGGCCGCGACCGACCGATGGGGGCTGCGAAAGGATGCGCACGAAGTTCCAGTGTCCCCGGTATTCGGTGAGCCAGGCAAAACCCTGCTGCGCGTTGAAGAGCAGAGTCTCCGACCAAAGGTAGTCGATGCCGTCCGAGACCGTTTTTCGGCGCAAAAAGCCGATGGCTTCCCACTTGACGCCGTGCAGCGCGCCCTTGCTGCCGAGCGGTAGCCACGGCGTTTCGCGCAGGGTCTGGGCGGCGCGCGCCAGCAACCGGACGTTCTCGTTGTCGATGCCGATAACCGAGCCGCAACTGTCGCAGGCGACGCTCTCGATGGCGGCCGAATGAACGGCGAGCGGCGAGGCGCAGTGCGGGCAGTTGAAAGCGCGCACCTTGATCAGGGGCGTGCCGTCGGAGGACGGGTCGTGCGGCGCTTTGAGATTGGCCAGCTTCAATTCGGCGAAAGGTGTTGGCTGCCCGACGAAGACGAGTGGCGGCGTCTCGCTGTAATCCAGCGTGACAAAACGGTCGTCGCCGCGCAGGTCGGCGGTGTTGACGTCGTAGCCGGCGTCGACCTTGAACGGCAATTCCCCCTGCCCGGCGATGCAGCGGGCCGATTCGAGGTCGGTTACGCGGAAATTGCGGCCTGCGAGGGTGACCGGCATTTCCGGCGATAGCGTCTCGAATGCCGGCAGCGGCTCGCTGACCGCCGTCAGCGAACTCACCACGTATTCTCCGCCGGCTTCGGAAAGCCAGCCGCTGCCGCCCTCGTCGAAGAGGATATGCCACTCGTTCCAGATGCCCGATTGGTGCTGTAGCTGGATGCGCCCGACGACGGCGAAGCGCTCGCCGCTAAAAACGCCTGCGCTGCCGATCTGGATAGGAGAGGCATCCTCCAGCAGATCGGCCATGCGCCCGAGATTTTGCAAGTCTTCGCCGCACCGCAGCAGCGTACTGCGGCAAAACTCGCAGATCGCGTAGATCGAGACCGCCGAGCGGAAGACGACCGGCGCGCCACAGGAGGGACAGTTGGCGATTTTCACGGGGGTTCAGGCCGGCGACCCGGTATTAGCCCAGCTTGCCCAGAAGTTCCGCCTTCTTGGCGTCGAATTCGGCCTGCGAGAGAACGCCCTTGGCAACCAGGCCGTGCAGTTTTTCCAGCGTCGCGATCACCTCGTCGGCGTTGCCGGTCGCAGGCGCCATCGTTGGCGCAACCGCTGCCGCTTGCGCCGCAACAGGTTGCATCGCTTGCGCCATCGCCCCGGCCATCGTCTGCCCTATCGACATGCCGGCGCCCAGTCCGGCGCCTATGCCGGCCATGCCGCCTTCGTTCTGCGCCGCCAGCGGGATGCTGTTGGCGACCTGGTACTGCGTGTAGCGCCCCATATCGCCGATCATGTTCATGCCAATTTTCGTGTCGAGGATCTTCTGCAATTCCTCGGGCAGCGAGACGTTCTGCACGACGAAGCTATCGAGCGCCAGACCGTAGCGCGCGAACACCTCGTCCATTTTTGCTTTCAACGCGGCGCCCAGTTCCTGCTGGTTGGCCGCCATGTCGATGAAGGGCACGCTGGACTGGCCGAACAGGTCGGTCATCGCGGCGATCGCCAGACCGCGCAGTTGCCCATCGAGATCGTCGGCGGTGTAGCTTTCCCGGGTTCCCGAAATTTCGGTGTGGAACTTGCGCGGGTCGGCCAGCTTGTACGAGTAAATGCCGAAGGCGCGCATGCGCACCACCCCGAAATCCTTGTCGCGGATCGTGATCGGATTCGGTGTTCCCCACTTGCGGTCGAGCTGCAAACGGGTCGAGAAGAAGTAGACATCCGACTTGAAGGGCGACTCGAAGAGCTTGTCCCAGTTCTTCAGGTTGGTCAGCAGCGGCAGGGTCTGCGTCGTCAGCGTGTAGAGGCCGGGGCCGAAGACGTCGGCGACCTTGCCTTCGTTGACGAAAACCGCCATCTGCGACTCGCGTACCGTCAGTTGCGCGCCGTACTGGATCTCGAAATCCTGCATCGGATAGCGCGTGGCAAGCACACCGTCACCCTCTTCGATCCAGTGGATGACATCGATAAACTGCTTCTTGATGAAGTCCATGAGAGCCATATTAATCTCCTGAAGAGTTGTGAAGCATAAAGCGGGCTGGGTTCAGTAGGCCATGCAGGCGGCGTTGATGAAGCCGACAGCGAGCGACAGCGCTGCCAGGAAAACAGCCGGAGCCAGCTTGCCGGCCGGGATGTCTTCGTTCATGTGCGGCAGCGAGAAGCGCGCGACAAGGTAGGTGAGAATCTGCACGATGCCGGCAATCGCGCCCCAGGCCAGCAAATCGGCCAACGTGTCGCTGTGCGCGATGACGTTGGCGACCGGCATCGCGAAGCCGAGCAAGGCGCCGGACAGGGTGACGGCCGCCGCCGTGTTGCCCGCACGAATCAGCGCGAACTCCTGATACGGCGTGACGTTCACATAGACGAGGAGAAAAACCGCGAGCAGCGCGATGGCCGCGCCGAAATAGGAAAGAAAGGCGGGCAGCATCGATGTCAGGTGCGGGGGCATGACGATTCTCCTGTGCGCGGGGTCGCTGTTGGCAAATACGGTGGGCGAAGTCGGTTGCCGACTAAAGCGATACGGCAAAGCGCACCAATCCATCGAGGATCAGATTGTCGGCGAGTTCGCGGGGAATGCTCAAGTGCGGCGCGAGGCTCCTTGCTCCGCCGCCGGTCAACAGGCATTTCGCCCCCGGCTCGCCGGCGATCATCGCGAACATCCGTTCGATTGCGCCGGCCTGGGCGTGCAGGCAGCCGCTGAAAATGGCGTCCATCGTGTTGCGTGGCGCGGATCGGAATTCGCCCTCTCCTGGCACTCCCGGTACTCCCAGCGGCAACTGCGCGGTGTTCTGCGCCAGCGAGGCGCGCATCAGGTCGAAACCGGGAAGAATTACACCGCCACGGAATTGCCCGGTCGCGTCGAGCAGATCGGCGGTCGTCGCCGTCCCGGCGCAAACTACCAGACAGGCGCCGGCGATCCGCCCGCGGGCGCCGATCAGCGCGGCCCAGCGGTCGGCGCCGAGCTGTCCCGGTTGCTCGTAGGCATTGCGGACACCGCAGGCCGCTTCGCTGGCGTGTAGAACGGTGATTTTGGCTCGGCGCTCTGCCAGCAGCGCGACCACCTTTTGGCCGACCGCAGCGCCGGCGACATTGCACATCACCACGCGGACACCGGCCGGCCATTCGTCGGCCGTTTCGCTCAGCAAAACAGCGTCGGCCGTCGGCAGAGCGCCCTTGTCCGTCCACCGCGTTCCGTCGTGGACGCCCCATTTGATGCGGGTGTTGCCCGCGTCTATCGCGACGATCATTTGACTTCGATTTACCCAGTATCCCGCTGCACGGAAATTTATTCTGACAAGCCCGTCTCTTCTGTTAGATACGGCAATAGAGACTGTTCAGTAATTACTTTCCATTGAGCTGCCCTATCTGTGGCCCATGCCTTTAAGGGGGGAGAAATATCAAAGCGATATTCAGAAATTCTGGAAGGCGTGAGCTTACGTCCATAGGAGAATCGCCACTTCTCTAGGCGGATAACTGCCGCCGCCATAAACAGCATGGCATCTGACAACGCCTTGCCTTTCTTCGGAAGCAAGATCAAGCAATCGTCATTTACTCCGCACGGCTCTGTTTGAACGAAAGCCTCCCCAATGCTACCGGTTTGAGCTACCGTAAAATACTGTCCAATCGTATTACCCCCGGTATACCGAAAAAATGTTTCGTACAACTGGCCTAGATAGTCGTGATCGAATACGGCAGTGACGACATTCAATTTTTCAAGTGTCGCCAATATTTCCCACGCGGTAGACGCGAGTTTTTGATTGGCGTCAGGAAGACGTAATATTTTTCCTAGCTCTGATTTTCCTGCGGTGGCAAACGCCTTTTGACAGGCATCGTTAATATCGCCAACGACGTAGTTCGGGTCTTTTCTTATATTTCCCTTGCTATGCCATAGTGCAAGCATCATAGCCCCTACAAAAGCGGGGCGATACTCATCTTTAATAGCTGCTTCACGTAGAATTCTATTGATAAGATCGGCTTTTTCCGCCAGCACATCCGTACTCGGAACAATAGGTAGAAGGTCAAGCAAACCCGGAATGGCAGTTAGATTCTCGACATCCTTTGGTGTCGGAATCCAAGAAATTGGATGGCCGTTGTAAGCAATTGTCTTCCAGCACCCATCCACAAGCCTGGCAATTTTTATGCCAATTGATTCGCGCTCCTGTCCAGCCACCCCGGCTGCGATAGTGGAGTGACCAGCCGACTGACATGCCGTTGCATACCAAATCGCCTCGTCAAGAGCCTTGTCTAGGTCATCTAGTTTTGCTTTAGCCTCAATTACCAAAAGCGGCAACAAGGACTTTGGATTAACAAGTAAAAAGTCCGGATAGGCATCACCGGCACCCGTCTTGCTTTTTCCGCGAAATACTCCGCTCAGGCCAGGAAAGTTTTTGTATTCGTTCTGCCGAATAAGAAAACCTTTTGGAACCCTTTCTGTTCGCCATCCTTGAATGCGAAGCAAATCAAGAATGGTGTCTTCGGTTCTAACTTCTGAAATATGCCTTGACATCGGATTCGCCTTCTATGTCTGCAAATAGATCGATCCCGATCGGACGTCGTTTAGTCTTGCTCGATGAAGTCATATGGTTTTTTCGCCGATGTCTCGATATGCCGCCCATCGGTCAGGCGCGGCACCCGGAATTCGGCCTGCCCCATTTTACCCCACGCAGCCTGCCTCTTGATTCTGCTCCGCGAGATGTCCGGGATCATGCGGCGCGCAACGAAAGATCGCCGGACAGGCAGCGCTCGATGCCGGTGTCCGACCCGATGAGCAGGGCGCCGTCGACATCGGCGCCGCGGCAGATGCCTTCCATTTCGACGAGGCCGTCGCGCAGCAGGCGTACCGGGCGGTTCTGCCAAGCGTTGTAAGACTGCCATTCGGAGCGTAGGGCGGTGAAACCGGCAGCGGAAAATTGGTCTAGTACGGCCGCCAGCGCAATCAGGATCGCGGCGAGAAGATCGTGCCTGTCCGGCAAGGGAAAAATCGCCTGCGCCAGTGCCGCGACCGGCTGCCCGAAAGGGAGCCGCTCCGCGTCCGTGGCGGGCAGTTCGAGATTCAGGCCGATGCCGATCACGGCCAGCATGCTGTTCCGTTCGCTTTGCAGTTCGACAAGGATGCCGCCGAGCTTGCCATCGTCGAGCAGGAGGTCGTTCGGCCATTTCAGCTTGATGCCCGGTACGCCGCAGCCAGCGAGGGCGCGCCGGACGGCGATGCCAACGACGAGCGAGAGGCCCGCCAGCCGCCCCAGGTCGCCGTCGAAGCGCCATAGCACGGAGAAGGTCAGGCCGGATTCGGGAGAAGACAACCAGTGGCGGCCGCGCCGTCCCCGGCCGGCGGTCTGCCGGTCGGCAACCAGCACGCTGCCCGACGGTGCGCCGCGCGTGGCGCGCTCCATGAGGAGGCTGCTGGTAGACCCGCATTCGGCCAGCGCATCGACATCGAAACGCCCGCGCGCCGGGCCGAGCAGCGCTTGCAGGCGGGCGGGATCGATCAGGGGGGCAGGTATCTGGCTCACGAGGACACGACTAGCCCTCGTTGCCGTGCGTGCCGTCGATGTTCAGCTCCTGAATTTTGCGCGTGATGGTGTTGCGCCCGATACCCAGCGCCAGCGCGGCTTCGATTCGGCGGCCGCCGGTGTGCGCCAGCGCGCGCTTGATCAGTACGCGCTCGAACGCTTGCGCCAGGACTTCGTGAACCGTGTTGGTTCCGCGGGCCAGCAGGCGGTCGACTTCTTCGGACAGGGCGCTTTCCCAGTCGGCGGCGACCGTCGCCGGCGGCGTTTCGCGCAGTTCGGGCGGCAGGTCGGCAACTTCGACGAGTTGCCCCGGCGCCATCACGGTCAGCCAGTGGCAGATGTTTTCGAGCTGCCGGACGTTACCCTGAAAATCGAGCGCCGCCAGGTACTTGAGCGCGCCTTCGGAAAAACGCTTGGCCTCTACGCCCAGTTCTTGCGCGCTTTTCTGCAGGAAGTGGCGCGCCAGGATCGGGATGTCCTCGCGCCGCTCGCGCAGGCTGGGCAGGCGCACGCGGATGACGTTGAGGCGGTGAAAGAGGTCTTCGCGGAACAGTCCTTCCTTGACCCGGGTTTCGAGGTTTTGGTGCGTCGCGGCGATGATCCGGACATTGGCCTTCAGCGGTGAGTGGCCGCCGACGCGGTAGTAGTGGCCGTCGGAGAGAACGCGCAATAGCCGCGTTTGCAGTTCCGGCGGCATGTCGCCGATCTCGTCGAGAAACAGGGTTCCGCCTTCGGCCTGCTCGAAGCGCCCGCGCCGCTGGGCGGCGGCGCCGGTAAACGCGCCACGCTCGTGGCCGAATAGCTCGGATTCGAGCAAGTCTTTCGGGATCGCCGCCGTGTTGATGGCGATGAAGGGCTTGTCGGCGCGCGGGCTATGGCGGTGCACGGCGCGCGCCACCAGCTCCTTCCCCGAGCCGGATTCGCCGGTAATCATCACGGTCGCGTGCGACTGGCTCAAACGGCCGATGGCGCGGAAGACTTCCTGCATGGCGGGCGCCTGGCCAAGAATCTCGGGCGTCAGGCTCACGGCTTCCGTCGCACTGCTTTGGTGCGAACTCTCGTCGAGGGCGCGGCGGATCAGCTCCAACGCTTGGTCGACGTCGAAAGGCTTGGGCAGATACTCGAAAGCGCCGCCCTGGAATGCCGCGACGGCGCTCTCCAGATCGGAATAGGCGGTCATGATGATGACCGGCAGCGCCGGGAATCGTTTTTTTACCTGCTGCAAGAGATCCAGCCCGGACTGGCCGGGCATGCGGATGTCGGAGACCAGCACCTGCGGCGGCGCCGTCCCGGCGTCGAGCTGGGCCAGCGCTTCGGTCGCGGTAGCGAAACTCCTGAAAGGAATCTGCTCCCGCGACAGGGTCTTTTCCAGTACCCAGCGAATTGATTTGTCGTCGTCGACGATCCAGACCGGTTTCATTGCTTCCCTAACGAGTGCGAATGGTGTGTAAGGCGTAAAGCAATTAACCTGCCTTAATTTGCCCGAGTTTGCCGGAGTTTGCCGGAGTTCGCCATCACCTGCCAATGGGCAGAAGTATTCTGAAGCAGGTGTAACCGGAGCGGCTTTCGCACTCTATCGTTCCCTGGTGTTGCTGGATGAAACCCTGCGCCAGCGTCAATCCCAGGCCGTTGCCGCCTTCCCGGCCAGAAACCAGGGGGTAGAACATGCGTTCGCGAATATCTTCGGGGATGCCGGGGCCGTTGTCGGTCACTTGCAGGTCGAGCGCCAGCTTGTAGCGGCGTTTGGCCAGCGTGACCTGGCGCGCGGCGCGCGTGCGCAGGACGATCTGCCCCTGTTTGACCGCGTCTCCGTCAGCCTGGCCGATTATCGCTTGCGCCGCGTTGCGCGCGACGTTGAGGATGACCTGGATCAGTTGTTCGCGGTCGCCGACGAGATCGGGAAGACTGGTATCGTAGTCGCGCTGTACGCTCAGCGTGTGGGGAAACTCGGCGGTCAGCAAGCTGCGCACGCGCTCCAGGATTTCGTGGATGTTGACCGGCCCCGGTTGCATCGGGCGATGCGGCGACAGCAAGCGCTGCATCAGATCCTGCAGGCGATCCGCCTCCTTCACGATAACCTGGGTGTACTCGCGCAGATCCGGGTTGTTCAGCTCGTGTTCGAGCAGTTGCGCCGCGCCGCGTATGCCGCCCAGGGGATTCTTGATTTCGTGCGCCAAATTGCGGATCAGTTCGCGGTTGGCTTGTTGCTGTTCGATCAGTCGCTCTTCGCGCGTCACCTTCAGTTGCTGGTCGATCGGCCACAATTCGATGAGCAGGCGGGCGCCGGGCGCTTCGGTCGGACCTACCGTGCAGTTGACGTGCAAGGATTCTCCGTCGCCCCGGCGCAGCTCGATGTTCTGCCCGGTATGGCTCCAGGCGTGGCGTAGCGCGTTGTCGAGCGCCACTTCCAGCGTTTGCGAATAGCTGACGACGCCCGGCAGCAGGCGGCCGGCGAGCACCTTGACGCTGGTCGCCAGCAGATTTTCTGCCGCCGGGTTCATGTAAACGATGGCTAGCCGCTCGTCGAGCAGGATCACCGAAGAGGCCAGCAGATCCAGGCCGCTGAACGGGGTGAAGGGAATATCAGGCATCCGCGCAGGGAAGCAAAAAATGCGCCACCAATTAGTGAACCCGGTCAGAGTCGGCCCGGTCAGCGCAAATTGGCGATTTCCTTCCTGATCGCCGCGATGTTGCGCTCGTGCAGAGCCACCCGATCCTTGAACGGTTGCAGGCGATCGAGCACCTTCTGGTAATTGCGCTCGTCGCCGGTGCGGATTTCCTCTTGTTCGGCAAGCTGCTTCTTCGCTTCGTCCAAGCTTTTTTGTTCGGTCGCCAGTTCGTTTTCAAGAATCCGGCGCCGGTCGGTGTCGCGTGCTTTTTGTGTCGTTTCGTCGACTTTCGGGAAGTTCGCCGGGGACGGGGATTTGCTTGTCGATTTGGCCGCAGGCGCCGACGGTATCGGGTCTAAGGTAAGCGTTTTGCAATTTTTCGTCGCCACGTTGGAGTAGGTGATGTGGCCGTCGCTATCCGTACACTTAAAGATGTCGGCACGCGCCGGTGCCGCCGCCAACAAGGTCGCCAGCACGAGCGGCAAGGTCGAAAAATGCAGCCCCGGTCGTTTCATCGTTGTCCACTCCAATTGCCGTGTCCCGGTGTCGGGAAGAAGCCCCATTGTGGCGGATGTACCCTTCTATTACAAACGCGGCCGCCGGCAGGACAGCTATAGTACAGATCACCGCAAGAACTGTTGCTTGTATCTAGCACAAAAGAATATTTTGAGCTGCTCACCGAGCTACTTATTAAGCCACTGCAACCTTTGTGAGCTGATACGCACCGAAATTGGGCTATTGCACACAATTGGTGCGCACCACTGCTTTCCGGTTAAACGAGAGGTCAAATGGCCGTAAAGCATGTGCGGCAACAGGTTCCGGGCGACGACGGGTGTCTCCGACTTGAATATCAAAATGAAAACCCGAAAAAATTCCGGGAATAACACACCCGGAGCCACTGATGTACCTCGGCAAGACGCTGAGGGCGGACGATTTGTGGGGCCGAACGTTTGAATTCGGGGACGTAGGATGGGGTGAGGAACGAGCCACACCGTTCACCCTACCGTAGAAGATGCGGTTCGCTGCGCCCACCACATCCTACACGCCTGCATGGCCGTTCAAATTTTCGCCGCCGTCAGGTGCGCCGCGCCCCAAGTGGTGCGCCAGCGGGTCTTGACGCCGCTCAGTCCGGCCAGCGCGAGCAAGGCGAGCGCGGCGAAGATCAGGAAGCCGATCTGGTAGCTGCCGGTCGTCTGCTTCGCATAGCCGAGCGACGAGGCGAGATAGAACCCTCCGACGCCGCCGGCCATGCCGACCAGCCCGGTCATCACGCCGATCTCCTTGCGGAAGCGCTGCGGCACAAGCTGGAACACCGCGCCGTTGCCCATGCCGAGCGCGAGCATGGCGAGCACGAAGACGAGCAGCGCCATCCACGCCTGCGGCAGGCCGATACTGGCGATAGCCAGGAAGATCGCGGCCAGCAGGTACATCGCCGAAAGGCTCTTGATGCCGCCGATGCGGTCGGCGACGTTGCCGCCGATGGGGCGCACCAGCGACCCTGCAAAAACGCAGGCGGCGGTGAAAAATCCGGCGGTCTTGGCGTCCAGCCCGTACTGCGTGTTGAAGTAGATGGTCAGCGATGAAGCCAGCCCGACGAAGCCGCCGAAGGTGACCGAGTAGAAGAACATGAACCACCAGGCGTCCTTGTCCTTGAGCACCTTCAGGTATTCGGCGAAGGATTTCGGCGGCGGGCACTCCGGCGCATCCTTGGCGACGACCAGGTAAAGGATAAAAACCAGCACCAGCGGGATCAGCGCCAGCCCGAACACGTTGACCCAGCCGAAGGCGATGGCCAGGCTGGGCGCGACCAAAGCCGCAATGGCCGTGCCCGAGTTGCCGGCGCCGGCGATGCCGAGCGCCGTCCCCTGGTGTTCCGGCGGATACCAGCGCGAGGCGAGCGGCAGCGCCACGGCGAACGAGGCGCCGGCGACGCCGAGAAAGCCGCCGAGCAACAGCGTCTGCCCGTAGCTGTGGATGCCGAAATACCAGGCGACGAAGAGCGCGACAATAACGATCACCTGGCCGATGGCACCGGCCATTTTCGGCTTCAGATGGTCGACCAGCAGCCCCATCGCGATACGCAGGATGGCGCCGGCGAGCACCGGCGTGGCCACCATCAGGCCCTTCTGGGCATGGGACAAGCCCAGATCGCCGGCGATCTGCACGCCGAGCGGCCCGAGCATGACCCAGACCATGAAGGCCAGGTCGAAGTAGAGAAAAGCGGCGAGCAGCGTCGGCCTGTGCCCGGCCTGCCAGAATGACTTGTCCATTTTTGGCCTCTCAAATCTCAAGGAACACGGCGTTGCCCTCGACCCGGATCGGGTAGCGCCGCGCGCAACCGACATCCGGCGCGACGGCTTCGCCAGAATCCAGGTGCAGCTTCCAGCCGTGCATCGGGCAAGTCACCTGCGTCCCGTGCACCAGCCCCAGCGAAAGCGCCCCGCCCTTGTGCGGACATTTGTCGCGCAGCGCGAACACTTCGTCGCCCGAAGTGCGGAAGACGGCGATGTTGCCGTCCGCCGACGTCACCACGCGCGAGCCGAGCTGCGGGATATCCTCGACCTTGCAGATCATTTTCCATTCAGCCATTTTGTTTCTCCGATTCCATGAATTCCATGATTCCGTATGAGATCCGCGTCAAACCGACAGTGTCTCGAACTCCTGCTTTTCCACTCCGGCCACGCGCGCGGCCCACGGGTCTTTGGCGTCTTTCAGCTCGTCGAGCAGGCGGGCGTAGAGCACCTTGCGGTTTTCTTCGTCGCCGACGACCTTGCCCTTTACATGGTCGAGGCCGACGCGCTCGACGTAGTGGCAGGTGCGCTCCAAGTAGAAGCCCTCTTCGCGGTAGAGCTGCAGGAAAGCGCCGGAATACTCCATCACCTCCTCGTCGCTCGCCACCTTGGCGAAAAAGTGCGCGACTTCGGTCTTGATGCCGCCGTTGCCGGCGACGTACAGCTCGTAGCCGGAATCAACGCCGATCACCCCGACATCCTTGATGCCGGCCTCGGAGCAGTTGCGCGGGCAGCCGGAAACGGCGAGCTTGACCTTGTGCGGCGCGTACATGTTGAACAGCATTTTCTCCAGCTTGATGCCCATGTCCATCGCCAGCTGCGTGCCGAAGCGGCAATGTTCCTTGCCGACGCAGGTTTTCACGGTGCGGATCGACTTGCCGTAGGCGTGGCCCGAGACCAGGCCGGCGGCGTTGAGGTCGGCCCACATTTTCGGCAGGTCTTCCTTCTTGATGCCGAGCAGGTCGATACGCTGGCCGCCCGTCACTTTGACGGTCGGCACCCGGTATTTTTCGGCGGCGTCGGCGATGGCGCGCAGTTCGGCCGGCGTCGTCAGCCCGCCCCACATGCGCGGCACCACCGAGTAGGTGCCGTCGCGCTGGATATTGGCGTGCATGCGCTCGTTGACCAGGCGCGAGCGTGGATCGTCCCTGGCTTCGTGTGGCCAGGTCGAGATCAGGTAGTAGTTGAGCGCCGGGCGGCACTTGTCGCAGCCGTCGGGCGTCGTCCAGCCGAGCGCGCGCATGATGCCGTGGATGGTGGTCAGGTGCTCCTGGCGGATCGCGTCGCGCACTTCCTGGTGCGAATGCCCGGTGCAGGCGCACACCGGCTTCTTGTCGGAAGCGGCGGGCGTGTAGGCGCCGCCGATGGTCGAGGCGAGGATCTGCTCGACCAGGCCGGAACACGAGCCGCAGGACGATGCCGCCTTGGTGTGCTTCTTCACCTCGTCGAGCGAAAACAGGCCCTTTTCCTTGATCGCCTTGACGATGGTTCCCTTGCTCACGCCGTTGCAGCCGCACACCTCGGCGCCGTCGGCCATGGCCGACGCCTTGTTCTGCCCCTGGTGCCCGACATCGCCGACCAGCGACTGGCCGAAGATCAGCTGGTCGCGGATGTCGTGGATGTCGCGCCCGTCCTTGAGCAACTGGAAGTACCACGGGCCGTCGGCGGTATCGCCGAACATCACGCCGCCGACCAGCTTGTTGTCTTTGATGACGAGTTTTTTGTACACGCCGCCGGCCGCGTCGTTGAGGATGATTTCCTCGAAACCTTCGCTCTCCTTGCCGCCCATGTAATCGCCGGCCGAAAAAAGATCGATGCCGGTCACTTTCAGCTTGGTCGAGGTCACCGAGCCGGTATAGCGCGCGATGCCGAAATGGGCCAGATGGTTGGCCGCCACCTTGCCCTGCTCGAAGAGCGGCGCGACCAGGCCATAGGCGATCCCGCGATGCGCGACGCATTCGCCGACCGCGTAGATCTTCGGGTCGTAGGTTTGCAAGGTGTCGTTCACGACGATGCCGCGGTGGCAGTAGATGCCGGCCGATTCGGCCAGTGCCGTGTTCGGCCGGATGCCGACCGCCATCACCACCAGGTCGGCGGGGATCTGCATGCCGTCCTTGAAGCGGATCGCGGCGACGCGGCCACTTTCGCCGCCGATCAGCGCTTCGGTCTGTTTTTCCAGCAGGAATTTCAGGCCGCGCTCTTCCAGCGATTTTTGCAGCATGCGGCCGGCGGTGTCGTCGAGCTGGCGTTCGAGCAGCCAGCCGGCGGCGTGCACCACCGTCACGTCCATGCCACGCAGCTTCAGCCCGTTGGCCGCCTCCAGCCCGAGCAGGCCGCCGCCGATCACCACCGCGTGCTTGTAAAGTTTCGCGGCCTCTATCATGTCATCCGTATCCCTGATGTCGCGATACGAGATGACACCCGGCAGGTCGTTGCCCGGCACCGGCAGCATGAAAGGCTTGGAACCGGTCGCCAGCAGCAGGCGGTCGTAGGCTTCTTCGGTGCCGTCGTCGGCCACCACGACGCGCCTGACGCGGTCGATCTTCGCCACCGTCTTGCCGAGGTGCAGCTTGATGCCGTGGTCGGCGTACCAACCGTGGTCGTTGAGGACGATCTCCTGCACCGTCATCTCTCCGGCTAGCACCGGCGAGAGCAGGATGCGGTTGTAGTTCGGGTGCGGCTCGGCGCCGAAGATCGTGATGTCGTACCGGTCGGGCGCGATCTTCAGCAGCTCTTCGATCGTGCGCACACCGGCCATGCCGTTGCCGACCATGACAAGACGGGATTTTTTCATTTTGCGGCTCCATCAATGCGTGCGCCCGGGGCGCGAAGTGTCCGTTCGGCGAACCGTGCCGCCACAACAGGCGGCCAGCTCGCTTTCAGGCCTGTCTTCGCAAGCACTGTGCCAGGGGCTAGCGCACTGATTTTTATGGGGATAGAGAAATAGACTCGGGACGCAAAATTCTAAAATGGTGCGCGGCAACATCGGGGCGCACCGATTTGAAGCGCGGATGTCGCGACCCCGTACCGGCAGCGGGAATAAGGTATCGCTGAAGGGTTTGTCGGGCGCACGTTGTCGCCGTTTTTTCGAGAGCCCTTGACCGCGATCGGCGACCGCTGCGAGCAAACGCCTGATCGCGGCCACAGCGGTATCGTCCATATTCTCAAAATTTGATCGGCGTGCCGAACAGACGCGCGGTAGCTATGGTAGAAAGACGCTTCTATATCACCTTTTGACGATACATGACCCAATCCGGCCCCCGCGAAATCACGACGCCTTACCGGCCCATCCCGCTCGACATCCCCGAGGGGATGAAGCCGAACGAGTTTTTCAACAGCACGGAAAACCTCAACGACCTGATCCACAACAACGGCCTGCTGCTCAACCCCGAAAACCTGCTGCTCTACCGCAAGGCGCTCGGGCACAGCACCGCCTTCGACACCTCGATCATCTACAACACCTCGCAGTGCGTGCTCAACCCGCTCGGCCGGCCGGTACGGCGCACGCAGGTTCCCGAAAACGTCAAACACGTCTGGAACCGGATGAACCAGATCCTGTTCGACTACATGCTGGAGCTTTACCCGGACCCCGACGACGCGCTGATTCTGGCCGGCGAAGCGAGCCTGGACGCGACCTGGCCGCTGACCTCGCCGGGCGTGCCCAGCATCCGCATGCTGCACAACCACTTCATCGCATTCCCCAAGGACGAGTTGCGCGGCGCCAAGCTGACCGACACCCGCAACCCCAACCTCACCGACGGAGGCCAGCACAGCCTGTTCCAGGAATACATGAGCGGGGTCTACCGCGAGTTCTTCGACCGCGCGCTGGGGCTTGAAATACTGGCGCCGGCCAGCGAGGCGGATGCCCGCATCGGGCTGACCGGCTACCCGCAGGGTTTGCCGAGCTGGGAGATCCGGGGCGGCGCGGCGGCGCTGAAGGACATCCGTTTCTGGAAGGAATACGACGAGATCCTGAAGGGCTTCATCGATTTCTACCGCACCTTCTTCGCGCAGGTATCCACGCGCAACGCCCCCATCCTGCCCGACGCCTATTACCCGGACGCCGTCGAAAGCGTGCTGCTGTTCGACAACGATTTCCTGAAAACCGCGAAGAAGGTGCGCGACCACTGCATCGTCGACGCGAAGTACGCCAACGCGATCCGCTGGCAGCCCGCGTTCAAGCAGCTGATCTACCGCAACGACGAAGGCAAGCTGATCGTCACCATCAGCCAGAACTCGATCGGCAACGCGATCACCGAGCTGCTCGGCGTCGTCGTCAACCGGGTCGCCGACGCCGACGCCTACGGCAAGCTCGAACCGCGCCTGATCGAACGCCTGCTCGCCGTGCGCCGCCGGCTGATCGAAGCCGACCTCGGCGACGGCATCGCCACCGATTTCTGGGGCAAGGAGTGAGCATGGAACCCGAAAAGATCACGACGCCACCAATCCGGTTGATACCCAAAACACCCCACCGTAGGGCGCAATAACCAACGGGCATTGCGCCGAAAGGGGTGGCCGAACGCCTCTTGCGGATCGACATGCGGCGCAATGCCCGTTGGCTATTGCGCCCTACGCGGCTGCCCGGCACGGGGGGTAATATCGCGGGCCGTCGACAAGGCGCCGATGACCCGGCCTTCTCCGTCCATGATCGCCCGGCACCACCAGGCGAGCAGCCGTTTTTGCCCGTCGTGGCGGCGCTGCCAGCTTTCCACGTAAACGACATCGCCGGAACCTTCGAAGATCGGCTGCACCGCCGTGTAGGTCTTTTGCGGCCCGACAAAGTAGTCGGATGCCGGCCGGCCGATAACGTCGTCGCCGAAGAAGGCGCGCCCGACCGGGTTCATCCAGGTGTACACCTTGTCCTTATCCACCTCCGCGACGATGTCGGGAATCGCGTCGAGCAGGGCCGTCTGGCGGTTCACGACGGCTTCCAGGGCGTCCTCCGCCCGCTTGAGATCGCTAATATCCTGTACGGTGCCGGTCGAGCGCAGGGGCTTTCCTGCCGGGTCGTACTCGGTATGGCAGATTTCGTTCACCCACTTGATCCGCCCGTCTTTCATCAGCAGGCGGTGCGCTATTTCGTAGACCTGCCGGGTGCGTAGCGAGTCGCGATAGGCCCGGTCGACGCGTTCGCGGTCGTCGGGGTGAACGTGGTCGAGAAACGCTTCGTAGGACGCGCCGAACTTCGCCGGGTCGATTTCAAACAGCCGGTAAATGCCCGCCGACCAGCTCAGCACGTTGTTGACCAGGTCCAGATTCCATCTGCCCATATGGGCGATCTCCTGGGCTTCGATCAGTTCGCCCATGGTTTGCTTGATCTGGCTGATGTCGGTAAAAGTCAGCACCACGCCTTCGATCAAGTTGTCCAAAGTGCGATAAGGCTGGATGCGCGCGAGGAACGTCGCTCCGCTGCTCATGCGCACTTCGCGTTGCCACGGCGCCAGCGTATCGAGCACGGTTTGCGCGTTGGCCAGCAGATCCTCGTCTTCCAGATGCGCCTTGATGTCGGCCAGCGGCCGCCCGACATCGGTGGCGACCAGGCGGTAAAGCCGCGTCGCGTCGCGCGTGAAGCGGCGGATGACCAGGTGTTGGTCGAGGAAGATGGTGCCGACGTTGATGTTGTCGAGCAGGTTCTTCATGTCGTTCTGCATGCCGGCGAGCTGTTCGATCTTGGCTTGCAGTTCGGCGTTGACGGTAATCAGTTCTTCGTTGACCGATTGCAGCTCTTCTTTCGAGGTTTCCAGCTCCTCGTTGGTCGATTGCAACTCTTCGTTGGTCGACTGCATTTCCTCGTTGGTGGACTTGAGCTCTTCGTTCGAGGCCTGTTGCTCTTCGATGGTCGCTTGCAGGTTTTCGCGCGTGTAGGCCAGCGTGCGTTCCAGTTCCTCGACGCGCCGGGCATCCTCCGACCCGGCGGCGCGCTTGCGGCGCGCCGGAACGTTGCCATGAGCCGGCCCCTGGCTGCCCGCTTCGGGCGGCAGATCCTGGAAGCTGACGAGCAGCAGCCCCTGGGCGTCCTCGCTTTCGGCAAGCGGCCGGACGCTCAGGGCTATCGTCTGGAAATCGCCGTTGGTCTTCACCGACACGCAGCGTCCTAGCGTCGTCGCCCCCAGGCTGGCAGCGCCTTGCAGCGCGGCGCGCAGCTCCAGTTGCAGCCCCTCGCGCGCCATATCGACGAGATTGAGCGTCGCCTTGCCGGGCGCCGGGCGCAGGTATTTTCCGGTCTCGCCGTGCACGTACAGGATGTTGCCCTGGTTGTCGGCGACCACCGAGGCGGGCGCGTAGGACTGGAGCAGCACGCGCCGGGCTAGCTCGGCGAGGTCGGCATCCTTGGGCTTTTTCTCGGATTCTTCCGCCGGCTTGCTGCCGGTCGATGCCGCCCAGGAGAGGCCGCTGGTCATCACCGCGCGCTGCGAGGTGGCGGAATGCACGGCGCCGTAGAGCTTCCACTTGCGGTTCAGGGGGGCGAACAGCTCGGGGTGGTTGCCGGTGCTCTCCGACGACGAGAGGAAGAGCGCGCCGCCCGGCTTCAGCGCGTAGTGGAAGGCCGGAATCAGGCGTGCCTGCAACTCCGGCTCCAGGTAAATCATCAGGTTGCGGCAACTGAGCAGGTCGAGCTTGGTGAAGGGCGGGTCCTTGATGACGTTCTGGACGGCGAAGACGACCATCTCGCGGATCTCCTTCTTTACCCGGTAGCCGGCGTCGTCCTTGATGAAATAGCGGCGCAGCCGTTCCGGCGTGAGGTCGGCTGCGATGTTGGGCGGATAGTGGCCGGCGCGCGCGACGGCGATGGCGTCGTCGTCGAGGTCGGTGGCGTAGAGCTGGATTTTGAAGTCCTGGCGTCTTTCCTCCATCAGCTCGCGCAGCACGATGGCGATCGAGTAAGCCTCCTCGCCGCTGGCACAGCCGGCCACCCAGACGCGAAAGACATAGTCTTCGGGCCTGCCGTCCAGCAGCAGCGGCAGAACGTCCTGCTTGAGCGCGGCAAACGCCTCCGGGTCGCGGAAAAAGCTGGTGACATTGATGAGCAGCTCCCGGAACAGC
The DNA here is from genome assembly GCA_016208425.1 of Betaproteobacteria bacterium. GTDB lineage: Bacteria > Pseudomonadota > Gammaproteobacteria > Burkholderiales > Rhodocyclaceae > JACQYA01. Next base: position 26,503 of record JACQYA010000186.1, on the reverse strand, counting down.
AACTGCACTTCGGGCGGGTGTTCCTTGAGATAGCGGTGGTAAACCTCGATGTCGACGAGGTCGTGCTGCGCCATGCGCCGCTCGATGCGGCGGCTGATCGTGCTCTTCTTGTACAGCGAAAAATCGTGGCCGGTGGCCGAGCGCAGCAGCGCCAGCACGCGGTTGATGCCGCCCGCCGGGGTCGGCGCCGGGAGCGGCGGCTTGCGGTATTCGACGAGATTGCGCGCGCCGGCGAGCAGCGCCGCCGGCATCGCTTCCGCCGCCAGGATATGCGTCGCGTAGCCGGCCTGGATGGCGCTCGCCGGCATCCCGTCGTATTTCGCGCTAGCCGGCTCCTGCACCAGCGTGACGCCGCCGGCACCGAGGATGGCGCGCAGCCCGAGCGTGCCGTCGGTGCCGGTGCCGGAGAGAATGATGCCGACCGCCCGCTCGCCCTGATCTTCGGCCAGCGAACGCAGAAAGGCGTCGATCGGCATGCGCTGCCCGCGCGGCGCCTCCGGGACCGAAAGCTGCAAGGTGCCGTGGAAGATCGCCATGTCGCGGTTGGGCGGGATGACGTACACGCTATCGGCGGCGACCGCCATCTGATCCAGCGCTTCGACCACCGGCATCGCCGTCGAACGTTGCAGGATCTCGGTGAGCAGGCTGGCGTGACCGGGATCGAGGTGCGGCACGAGGACGAACGCCAGGCCGCTGTCCGGCGGCAGTTGGCGGAAGAACTGCTCGTAGGCCTCCAGCCCGCCGGCCGAAGCGCCGATGCCGACGATGGGGAAGCGCTGGCTCGGGGGATCTTCCGGCGACGCGGCCGGACTGGCCGGGGTCGTGGGAGGTTTGGGCATCTTGTGTGGCTTGGCGCTGGTCATGTTCCACTTTCCCGCGCCGGTTTGGCGCTGTTGTCGCGGAGTATCGGATTCGTAGCTTGTGCGGCGTTGTGCCTCGCGGCACAAGCTACAACTTGCGTAGGGCGCAATAAGCAACGCGCATTGCGCCGCATGGATCGCTGCAATGCGCTGCGATTATCGCCCCCTACGCATTGCTCTCCTACGATTTTCGATTGGCTGGTTTTACAACTACAACTCCATCGCGTCGGCAAACGCGAGCGCTTCCAGTTGCGCGCTGTTGAAGTGGTCGGCGGAAATACCGAGCAGGCCGGCCTGTCCGGCAACCGCTTGCCCGTCGCTGCCTTCGCAGGCCAGCGCGAGGTCGAGAAACGGCGCATAGAGCCCGCCGTTGCCGAGCAGCGCGTCGCCGATCGCTTCGGGCAGGTGCATGGCTTCGAGCGCCTTGTCCATGCTCACGCCGAGCAGGGTGTCGAGCAGCGAAAAAGCGCCCGTGATGAACAGGTTGTCGTGTTCCTGTTTGTCGACCAGCCCTTGCCCCAACAACTCCATCAGCCGCGCGCGGGCGAGCGCGGTGTGCATCAGGGCGGGCGCCATCGGGTCTTTGCTGGCGGTGGCGAGCAGCAAAGACAGCCATTTGTTCAGCTTCTCGTAGCCGAGGATACTGACCGCGTGGCGGAAAGATTGGATCTCGCACGAAAGCCCGAACCCGGCCGAGTTGATGTAACGCAGCAACTTGTACGAAAGCGCGACATCCTGCTTGAGCGCGGCTTCGATCTCCTTGGCGTCGGCGTTCCTGCGCACCAGGTTGATGACGCGGACGATCTGCGCCTGGCCGGGGTTGAGCGTCTTCGCCGGCGCGCCGGCAGGAGCCTTGAAGAACCAGCTGGCGGCGGCGTTCATCCCGGCATCGAGGCAGGCGCGAAAATCCTCGGCAGTGCCGACGTTGAAGGCCAACCCGATCCCGTAGGGCCGTGTTTTGGCGGCCAGCACGCGAAGCTGCTCCGGCGTGTAAATTTTGGCGTCGAAGGCGATAAAGCGGAAGGGGACGCCGGTGCCGACGGCCTGCGCGGCGCCTTGGTCGAACTTCAGGCACAGCGCTGGCCGCCGGGCGAGCAACGCGCCCACGAAGTCGCCGCCCCGGGCGCCGAGCAGCGCGGCGGAGGGCAATTCGAGCGTGGCGTTGTCCGGCACGATCCAGTCGAGCAGCCCGGGGTCGACCGGCGAGCTTCCCGGCGACCCGGCGCAGTCGATGAAGGCCGGTTTTTGCTGCTGCGGCCATGCTTCGGCCAGCGCGTCAAGGGTGGCGACCGCCACTTTCATGCTGCCCGCCGCGCCGAGATGGAGCGATAGCCGGGTGGCGATGATTTTGCTCTGGCGGTTGACCAGCGGCTGATGCGTTATATAGGCGTGGGACATGGTCAGCACGCTTGGTCGGGCGGTTTGCTGGAGCCATCCTTGGCAAAATCGAAAGCATCGGAAAAGAACTCGCCCTCCGGGAGCTTGCACTTTGCGACGAAATCCGCTTTCGCCGCAGCGACCATCGCCGGCGCGCCGCACACATAGACCTGGTGGCCGGAAAGATCGGGGAAATCCTGCATCGCCGCGCGGTGCACGAAGCCGGTGCGCCCGTCCCAAGCGTCTTCACCGGTGGCGTCGGAAAGAACGGGGACGAAGCGGATGTTGGGATGCTCCGCCGCCCACTGCTCGCCAAGCCGTGCGAGGTAAAGGTCGGCGCGACGGCGGCCGCCCCAGTAGATGTCGGTGGGCCTTCGGCTTTCTTCCGCGATGGCGTGCTCGACGATGGCCTTGATCGGCGCGAAACCGGTGCCGCCGGCAACCAGCAGCATCGGCTTGGGCGAGTCTTCGCGCAGGTAGAAGCTGCCGTGCGGGCCGTTGAAGCGCAGGATATCGCGCTCCGCCATCGCCGAAAAGACGTGCCCGGTGAACTGCCCGCCGGGGATATGGCGGATGTGCAGTTGCAGGCTGGCGTCGTCGTGCGGCGCGTTGGCCAAAGAAAAGGCGCGGCGCTTGCCGTCCTTGAGCAAAATATCGATGTACTGGCCGGCGAGAAACTGCAAGCGTTCGTTGGCCGGCAGTTTGAGCTCGACGACCATCACGTCGGGCGCCGCGCGGGTCAGCCTTTCGACGCGCGCCGGCAGCGTCTTGACCGGAATGTCTTTCAGCGAGCGCACTTCCTTGCTCTCTATCGTCAGGTCGCCGTGCGCCGTGGCGCAGCAGAAGAGCGCGAAACCCGCCGCGCGGTCTTCGTCGGAAAGCGCGTGCGGCCGCGCCTTGCCGTGGTCGATCTCGCCCTCCAGCACCTTGCCGCGACACGCGCCGCAAGCGCCGTCGCGGCACCCGTAAGGCATCGCCAGACCGTGGCGCAACGCGGCGTCGAGTATCGTTTCCCCGGCCTCGGCCCAGAATTGGTGGCGGCTTGGCTGGACGTTGATCTGAAAGCTCATCGACTCTCTCCCTGGCGCAGGTTCCGGTAAAATTGCGCGGTGCAAAAACTATTGATTGTCGGCTGCGGCGATATTGCGCGCCGCACCATGCCGCGTTTGGCCGGCCGCTACCGGGTCTACGCCGTGCTGCGCAACGCCGGCCAGTGTGCGTGGTGGCGCGCTGCCGGGGCGGTTCCCGTGCTCGCCGACCTGGATCGCGCGGGCAGCCTCGAACGGATCGCGGGGCTGGCCGACCTCGTTTTGCACTTCGCGCCGCCTTCCTCCACCGGCCGTCCCGGTACGCCGGGCGATATGCGCACGCGCCGCTTGCTGGCAGCTTTGGGCAAGGGAAAAAGTCTACCACAGCGCATCATCTACATCAGCACCAGCGGCGTTTATGGCGATTGCCGGGGCGAGCGCGCCGACGAAACGCGGACGCCGCACCCGGGCACCGCCCGCGCTTTGCGCCGGGCCGACGCGGAACGCCAGTTGCGCGCTTTCGGCCGGCGCAACGGGGTGACGGTCGGCATTCTGCGCGCGCCCGGCATCTACGCCGCCGGCCGGCTGCCGCTGGCGCGTTTGCGGGAAGGCGCCGCCGTGCTGCGCGCCGAGGACGACGTGTTCACCAACCACATCCACGCCGACGATCTGGCGCTGATCGCCTGCGCGGCCTTGCGTTACGCCCGGCCCAACCGGATCTACAATGCGAGCGACGATTCGGAGATGAAGATCGGCGAGTATTTCGATCTGGTCGCCGAGCGTTTTTCCCTGCCCAAGGCAGTGCGCCTGCCGCGCGGCGAGGCCGCCGGAGCGATCACCCCCGGCCAACTGTCGTTCATGGGCGAATCGCGCCGCCTGATCAACCGGCGCATCGGCAAGGAGTTGAAAGTCCGGCTGCGCTATCCGCGCGTCGAGGACGGCATCGAAGCCGCCAGGAACGAATGGAAGGAACCCTCTTGCTAGTCGTCAAAGCCCTGCATCTCTGGATGGTGGTGAGCTGGTTCGCCGGTCTCTTCTACCTGCCGCGCATTTTCGTCAACCTGGCGATGGTCGAACCGGGAAGCGATGCCGAACGCGACCGGCTGCTGCTGATGGCCGGCAAGCTCTATCGCTTCATGACCCCGCTCGGCATCCTCGCCGTCGCGCTGGGTCTGTGGCTGTGGCTGGGCTACGGCTTTTCGGGTGGCTGGCTGCACGTCAAGACGGCTCTGGTGGCGAGCCTGTTGGGCTACCACTGGTTTTGCGGCCGTATCCTGCGCGATTTTCAGGCGGGTCGCAACGCGCGCGGCCATGTCTGGTTCCGCTGGTTCAACGAGCTGCCGGTGCTGGTCTTGCTGGCGGTTGTGTTTCTGGTGGTGCTCAAGCCTTTTTGAACCCCCCTTTTCGGATCGCCCAACTGGAGTCCTTCGTGGAAAATTTTTTTGCAAGCTGCCCGCGCGGCCTTGAACCCCTGCTGGTCGAAGATCTGGCCGCCGCCGGCGTCACCGGCTGCAAGCCGATTCCCGGCGGCGCGCATTTCACCGCCGGCTGGGCGACCTGTTACGCGATCAACCTGCACTCGCGCATCGCCACCCGCATCCTGTGGCGGGTGGCGCACGCCGCTTACGCGAAGGAAGACGACATCTATCGCCTGGCGCTCGCCACGGCGTGGCCGACGTGGTTTGGCGCCGAGCGGACGATCCGGGTGGACGTCACCGCCATCAAAAGCCCGCTGAAAAGCCTGGAGTTCATCACGCTGCGCATCAAGGACGCAGTCTGCGACTGTTTCCGCGGCGAGGGCGGCAAGCGCCCCAGCGTCGATACGCGCGAGCCGGATGTGCGCATCCACGGGTTTCTGACGGCCGACGAGTGCACGCTGTACCTCGATACGTCGGGTGCGCCGCTCTATCAGCGGGGTCTGCGCCAGAAGACGGTCGAGGCGCCGCTCAAGGAGAACGTCGCCGCCGGCATCCTGCGCCTTTCCGGCTGGCAGCCGGGAACGCCGCTGATCGACCCGATGTGCGGCAGCGGCACCTTTCTGCTCGAAGCCGCGCAGATCGCGCTCGGCATCGCGCCGGGCGCCGGACGCGATTTCGGCTTTCAGCGCCTGCGCAATTTCGATCTGGCGACGTGGAAGGATCTGCTCGATACGGCGATGGATGCCGAAAAACCGGCCGAAAACGCGCAAATCTTCGGCAGCGACAGCTCGCCGGTCGCCGTGCGCGCGGCGCTGGCCAACCTCGACCGCGCCGGGCTGCTGCCGGCGGTCACGCTGTCTTCGGGCGATATTCTCGACCTCCGGGCGCCCGCGCCGGGCGGCGTCATGGTCGCCAACCCGCCTTACGGCGAACGTCTCTCGGAGCAGGACGAGCTGGCGGCTTTTTACCCGCAACTGGGCAGCGCGCTGAAACGCAACTTCGCCGGCTGGAACTGTTATCTGCTCAGCGCCGACACGCGGCTGCCCAAACTGATGCGCCTGACGCCGAGCAAGAAGACGCCGCTCTTCAACGGCGCCCTCGAATGCCGGCTCTACGAGTTCAAGATGGTGGCCGGCAGCAACCGCAAGTAGCCTGCCGCCGCGATCCGGCAATCCGGGCGCCGCCGGAAAAACACCGGCGCTTGAAGTACAATCCGCATCTATCCGAGGGGCGCTGCAGGGGACACCCCCCCAGGCTCGGTTCACAACGGCGCTCATCCAAAAACCCGTGCCGGGCGCGGGAAGACGGGTGAGCCTGATCGCAAGCGCTTCGGCGCGCCGTCTTTCCCCTCCCGGCCACAGTTATCAAGGAGTCTGCTGTGGCTGAAAATTTCAACGATTACGTGATTGCCGACCTAGGTCTCGCCGACTGGGGACGCAAGGAAATCCGCATCGCCGAAACCGAAATGCCGGGCCTGATGGCGATCCGCGAGGAATTCGCCGCCACCCGGCCGCTCGAGGGCGCGCGCATCACCGGTTCGCTGCACATGACGATCCAGACCGCCGTGCTGATCGAGACGCTGACCGCGCTCGGCGCGGAAGTCCGCTGGGCGTCGTGCAACATCTTCTCGACGCAGGATCACGCCGCCGCCGCCATCGCCGCGACGGGCGTTCCGGTATTTGCCGTGAAGGGCGAGTCGCTGGCCGAGTACTGGGATTACACGCACCGCATCTTCGAGTGGACCGGCGGAGGCCACTCGAACATGATCCTCGACGACGGCGGCGATGCGACCCTGCTGCTGCACTTGGGCGCCCGCGCCGAGAAGGATGTTTCGGTGCTCGCCAACCCCGGTTCGGAAGAAGAGACCATCCTCTTCGCCGCGATCAAGGCCAAGCTGGCCGTAGCCCCGGCCTGGTATTCGCTGCGTCTGGCCGCCGTCAAGGGCGTCACCGAAGAAACGACGACCGGCGTGCATCGCCTGTACCAGATGCACGAGCGCGGCGACCTGAAGTTCCCGGCGATCAACGTGAACGACTCGGTCACCAAGTCCAAGTTCGACAACCTCTACGGCTGCCGCGAGTCGCTGGTCGACGGCATCAAGCGCGCCACCGACGTGATGATCGCCGGCAAGGTCGCGCTGATCGCCGGTTACGGCGACGTGGGCAAGGGCTCGGCGCAGGCCATGCGCGCGCTGTCGGCACAGGTCTGGGTCACCGAAATCGACCCGATCTGCGCGCTGCAGGCAGCGATGGAAGGCTACCGCGTGGTGACGATGGAGTACGCCGCCGACAAGGCCGATATCTTCGTCACCTGTACCGGCAACTACCACGTCATCACGCACGAGCACATGGCGAAGATGAAGGATCAGGCCATCGTCTGCAACATCGGCCACTTCGACAACGAAATCGACGTGGCGTCGGTCGAGGGGTATCGGTGGGAAGAAATCAAGCCGCAGGTCGACCACGTCATCTTCCCGGACGGCAAGCGCATCATCCTGCTCGCCAAGGGCCGCCTGGTGAATCTCGGCTGCGCCACCGGCCATCCGAGCTACGTGATGAGTTCCTCGTTCGCCAACCAGACGATCGCGCAGATCGAGCTGTTTACGCGCACCGCCGACTACCCGGTCGGCGTCTACACGCTGCCCAAGCACCTCGACGAGAAAGTCGCCCGCTTGCAGTTGAAGAAGCTCAACTCGCAGCTCACCCGGCTGACCGAGCAGCAGGCGGCGTATATCGGCGTTTCGGTGGATGGCCCGTACAAGGCCGACCATTACCGTTACTGATCTTGAAGGTCACCCCGGCGAATGCCGGGGTCCGGGTGCGCACCGCTGGATTCCGGGTCAAGCCCGGAATGACGAAGCCGCACTGAAACACACCGAAAAGGGGTCGCCATGCGCCTGATTCTGCTCTGGATGCTCAACGCCTGCGCGCTGTTCGCCGTCGCCTGGCTGATGCCGTCTTCGATCCACGTCGCGTCGTTCGGTGCGGCGTTGCTGGCGGCGCTGGTGCTCGGGCTGGTCAATGCCGTATTGCGCCCCCTGCTCCTGCTGCTGACGTTGCCGGTGACGCTGCTCACGCTCGGGCTGTTCGTTTTCGTCGTCAACGGGCTGCTGTTCTGGCTGGTCGGATCGATGCTCGAAGGTTTTATCGTCGGCGGTTTCTGGCCGGCCGTGTTCGGCGCCGTTCTCTACAGCATCTTTTCGTCCATCCTCTCCTCGCTGCTGCCGGGCAAGGAAAAGAACTGAACCCGCCATGACCGATTTTCAAAGACCCTCGCAACACACTTTCAGCCTGGAACTGTTTCCGCCGCAAACGCCGGAAGGCGCCGAGAAACTGCGCGCCACGCGCGCCCGGCTCGCGCTGCTCAAGCCAAAGTTTTTTTCCGTGACTTTCGGCGCCGGCGGATCGACGCGCGACCGCACCTTCGACACCGTGCGCGAAATCCAGGCCGAAGGACATCAGGCGGCGCCGCACCTGTCGTGCATCGGCTCGACGAAAGAGAGCATCCGCACGATTCTCCAACAGTATCGCGCCAACGGCATCAACCGGCTCGTCGCGCTGCGCGGCGATTTGCCCTCGGGCATGGCCGAACCGGGCAGCTTCCGCTACGCCAACGAGCTGGTCGAGTTCATCCGCACCGAAACCGGCGACTGGTTCCACATCGAAGTCGCCGCTTACCCGGAGTATCACCCGCAGGCGAAAAGCCCGAAGGACGATCTGCTCGCCTTTAAACGCAAGGTCGATGCCGGCGCCAACTCGGCGATCACCCAGTATTTTTACAACTTCGACGCCTACGCGCACTTCGTCGACCAATGCCAGGCGCTGGGCGTGAGCGTGCCTGTCGTGCCCGGCATCATGCCGATTTCCAGCTACAGCAATCTGGCGCGTTTCTCCGACAACTGCGGCGCCGAGATCCCGCGCTGGATGCGCAAGAAGCTGGAAAGCTTCGGCGACGACCCGGCGTCGATCCGCGCCTTCGGTCTCGATGTGGTCGGCGCGTTATGCGAAAAGCTCCTCGCCGGCGGGGCGCCCGGATTGCACTTCTACACGCTGAACCAGGCGGCGCTGACGACCGCGTTGTGGCAGCGCTTAAAGCTTTGATGCGCGGGGGCGCCGCGGTTGAAATGTGACGGCGGTGGTGTAGGCTAGAAGCCCCCGCTGTTATCAGGTTACCGCTCATGCCTCCCCGCCCGCCCCCCGAAATCGTCCTCCATGCCATCGAACTTTTCGCCCCGCTCGGCGCCATACGCGCCAAAGCGATGTTCGGCGGCTGGGGGTTTTACTGCGACGATCTCTTTTTCGCGCTGATCGCCGACGAAACGATCTACCTCAAAGCGGACGAGCAGAGCGCCGCCATTTTCGCCGATGCGGGCGGCGCGCCTTTCCGCTATTCGTTCAAGGACGGCCGCACGGAGACGATGAACTACTGGACAGTGCCGGAGGAGGCTCTGGAAAGTCCCGCCGAAATGTTGCCTTGGGCGCGCGAGGCGCTCGCCGCAGCGATCCGCAACCGGAAAAAACCACCGGGCAAACGCGCGCGCGCATAAGGAGCCGCCGTACCGCGCCAGATTGTAAGCAGCGGCGGCCAATAGAGTCTAAATTTGCGACGTTGCGGTATAGTATCTCTGGATACGGTAGGGTGGCGGGCATTGCCGCCCGCGATTGAACGGTTGGCGATCTCTGGAGAAACGAAGTGGTTGACGCTGCAAACCTGCGCCGCACCAAAGTCATGGTCATCGACGACAGCAATACGATCCGGCGCAGCGCGGAAATTTTTCTCGTGCAGGCGGGGTGCCAGGTGGTGCTGGCCGAAGACGGCTTCGATGCGTTGGCGAAAATCGCCGACCATCAGCCCGACGTGATTTTCTGCGACATCATGATGCCGCGTCTCGACGGCTATCAGACCTGCGCGCTTATCAAGAAGAACCAGCGTTTTCGCGCTACGCCGGTCATCATGCTGTCGTCCAAGGACGGTCTTTTCGACCGCGCGCGCGGGCGGATGGTCGGTTCCGACCAGTATCTGACGAAACCGTTCTCAAAAGACAGCCTCCTGCAAACGGTGGCAGCCTTCGCGCCACAGGCCGCCTGATCCGGTTATTGTTCACCGAAAAGCGATATCAGCGAGTCAAACCATGCCCGTCAAGAAAATCCTCATCGTCGACGATTCCCCCACCGAGCGCTACTTCATGGTCGAGTTGCTCACAAAGAACGGCTACCAGGTATTGACCGCCGAAAACGGCGAGGAAGGTATCGAAAAAGCCAGGAGCGAATTGCCCGATCTGGTGCTGATGGATGTCGTGATGCCCGGAATCAACGGCTATCAGGCGACGCGCACCTTGATGCGCGACGAAGCGACGAGGAATATCCCGGTCATCGTGTGCACCTCCAAGGGGCTGGAAACCGACAAGATTTGGGGCTTGCGCCAAGGCGCGCTCGATTATCTGGTGAAGCCGGTCAACGGGGAAGCGTTGCTGGCCAGGATCGCGGCGCTCTGACCCACAGCATGGCAAAAAAGATCAGCCTCAGGGAATTCCAGGAACACCTCGCCGCACGCCTTGCCGGGGCAGATCAACGCAGCGCTGCGGGGTTGCTCGGCTTCCAGGCCGGCGCCGACCACTGGCTGCTCGATCTGTCCGACTCGGGCGAAATTGTCCCGCTGACGCCGCTGACCGACGTTCCGCTCACCAAGCCGTGGTTCGCCGGTATCGCCAACATTCGCGGCAACCTGTATTCGGTCGTCGACTTTTCGGCGTTCCAGGGCAAGGAAGCGACGCCGCAGAATTCCGCCTCCCGGCTGTTGCTGATCGGCACCCGTCACGGCAGCAACGCGGCGCTGCTCGTGACCCGCATGCTGGGCCTGCGCAGCGCCGAAGCGCTGGCGCCGGCGCCGGACGACCCGCTCGCGCCGGCGTGGGCGCGCGGATCGTACACCGACGACCACCACCGCTGCTGGAGGAAGCTGGATGTCCGCGCTTTGCTCGATGACGAAAAATTCATGAACGTCGGCGCCTGAGCGTCGCCAGCAGAGGAAAGATAAACGTTGAAGATACGGACCGACTCCCACACTACCGTACAAACGGAGACGCAATATGGCGTTTAACATGAAGTCGCCAGCCATTTCTTCCCGCGAGCCCTTCGATCCCGACGACACGGTCGTGATTCCGCGCCGGGCGGAAACCGCGCCGGCCGCAGGCCGGGCCGCGCCCGCCCTTTCGCCGTCTCCCGGTTTTTTCGGCCAGTATCCGGTTTCCCGGCAACTTCTGATGCTGGGCACCGCGCTTCTGATCGTGATGGTGCTGATCGGCGCCCTCGTCTATCGCGACAGCCGGGAAGCGGGCGACAACGCAGCCTACGTTGCCGCCGCCAACGAAATGCGCATGCTCTCGCAGCGCCTGGCCAAGGCGTCGGGTGTCGCGGTGCGCGGCAACCCGCTGGCGTTCGCGCAGTTGCGGGAATCGCGGGAAAGCTTCGCAAGAAATCTCGATCGCCTGCGCAACGGGGGAGAGCTCGCCGACACCAGCGTTCCGCCGTCGCCGGAAAACGTCGCGCCACAGCTGGCGGCGCTGGCGCAGGAGTGGGAAAAGACCGAGCGGAACGCCGCCGCCTTGCTGGAGATGGAAAAACCCCTGACCGCGCTCGGCCGCGACGTCAACACGATCAACGCAAAGAACAAACAGTTGCTGGAAAGCGCCGAGCAGTTCGCCGCGCTGAAACTGCAATCCGGCGGCAGCGCAGGGGATCTCGCCGCGTCCTTGAACCAGTTGGCGGCGTTGAGCCAGCGCGTGGCGAAAAGCGCCAACGCTCTGGTCGCCGGCGATACCGTCGACCCCGAAGTCGCGCTGGTGCTGGGCAAGGACACGGTCGCCTTCCGCGATCTTCTCAACGCGTTGACCAAGGGCAGCGAAACCTCGCGCATTCCGGCGCCCGGCGAAGAGCCTGTAAGGCAAAAACTGGGCGAGCTCGAAGCCGCGTTCAAAGTGCACGAATCGGCGGTCGGCGGGATTCTCGAAAACACGCAAAAGCTGTTGCTGACCAAACAGGCCGGCGGGCAGATTTTTGCCGACAGCGAAGCCCTGCTCGATGCCAGCGACAAGCTGGCCCGCGCCTATCAGGGCGGCAATGCGGAACGCGCCTTTTTCGGTATCGCGCTGGCCGTCCTTGTCCTGCTCGCGCTCGGCCTGCTGGTCATGATCGTCAAAATCGCGCTCGACGACGCGCGCCGCCAGACGGAAGAAGAGGATCAGGAGGAAGCCGACCACAGCCGGCAGAAGATGGAATTGGTCAACCGCCAGAACCAGGACGCGATCCTGCGCCTGATGAACGAAGTCGGTGATCTGGCCGACGGCGATCTGACGGTGACCGCCACCGTTTCCGAGGACATTACCGGCGCCATTGCCGATTCGATCAACTACACGATAGAGGAGCTGCGCGTGCTGGTCGGCCGCATCAACAACGCCGCCGGGCGCGTCACGCTGGCCACCGAAATCGCGCAAAAAACGTCGGCCGAACTGCTCGCGGCGGCGGAACGCCAGTCGCTCGAAATCCAGGATGCCGGGCGTTCCGTACTCGCGATGGCCGGCTCGATGACCGGCGTTTCCGGCGACGCCCGGCAGTCGGCGCAGGTCGCCCGCCAGTCGCTGGCGGCGGCCGGCCACGGCACGCGGGCGGTGCAAGCCTCGATCAAGGGCATGAACGAGATCCGCGAGCACATCCAGGAAACCTCGAAGCGCATCAAACGCCTCGGCGAGTCTTCGCAGGAGATCGGCGAGATCGTCGAACTGATTTCAGACATTACCGAGCAGACCAACGTGCTGGCTTTGAACGCCGCCATCCAGGCCGCTTCGGCCGGCGACGCCGGGCGCGGCTTCACCATCGTCGCCGAGGAGGTACAGCGTCTGGCAGAACGTTCGGGCGAAGCGACCAAACAGATCGCGGCCATCGTGAAGACCATCCAGGCCGATACGCAGGACGCCATTTCGGCGATGGAAGAATCGACGCAAGGGGTCGTCGAAGGCGCGAACCTTTCCGATGCGGCCGGCCGGGCGCTGGCCGAAATCGGCGAAGTCTCGAACAACCTGACCGGGCTGATCGAGAAAATTTCCAGCGCCACGCAACAGCAGGCCGAGTCGGCCGCCGACGTGGCCGACAAGATGCAGGGTATTTTGGGGGTCACCGAACAGACGACGGCCGGCACCAAGAAAACCGCCAGCGCCGTCGGCGAACTGGCCGGACTGGCGATCGAACTGAAAGGCTCGGTGGCCGGTTTCAAGGTTTCCTGAGTGACCCGGTTCCGCCGAGCGACGGAGATACGGCCGAGATGAATGTTGCGACGGAATTCGATGTCGGGCCGCTGACTTGGGTAAAGAACGAGGTCGACCTGGCGCTGGAGCGCGCCGACCTGGCGTTGCAGCACTTTTCCGATGGCGTGGTGGACGGCGTTTCAAAAATCGCGGCCGGCGATCTCACCCAGATCACGTTTTGCCGCACCCACCTGCACCAGGTGCAGGGAGCGCTGACTATCGTCGGCCTGGACGGCGTGACGCGCTTTTCCGAAGCCGTCGAACTCCTGCTCGAAGCCATCGCGCAGGAGAAGCGGCCGGCCGACGCCGCCAGTATCGCGCTCGCCCGGCGCTCGCTGGCGGCGGTTCGCCACTATCTCGACGACCTGATCGACGGTCAGCCGGATCAACCTTTGCGCCTGCTGTCCCTGTACCGCGAAGTCCAGCTTGCGCGCGGTATCGAAAGGATTTCCGCCACCGATCTGTTTTTTCCCGATTTGAGCGCCCGCCCACCGCGCCGGGAAACGGCGGTCGAAGCGCTCGATCCCGCCGAGTTGAAGAAGCAGTTGCATCTGGAAAGAGCGCGTTTTCAGCGCGGTTTGCTGGGCTGGCTCAAATCGCCGAAAGACCGCTCCGCGGTGGCCGAAATGCTCGGTGCGGTCAAATCCATCGAATCGACGCAAGAGCTGGCGTCGGCGCGCGCTTTCTGGTGGGTCGCCGGCGGTTTCCTTGCCGCGTTGGCCGACGGCGCCCTGCCGGTCGAGGTCGGCGTCAAGCAGCTTTGCGCACGGATCGACTTGCAGATACGGCGCCTGCTGGAAGGGTCGAAAAATGTCGCCGAGCGGTTGATGCGCGACACGCTGTATCTGGTGGCCAGCGCCGACAGCAACGATAGCGCCGTGCAGCAGGTGAAGCGGGCTTACCGCCTGCAACCGATCGTCCCGCCCCACAGGAATGCGCCCCCCGCTCCGCTGGAAGCGGCGCGCCGCCGCCTGGGCGAAGCGGTGACCGCGGAGGAGGAGAGCTGGAGCAAGTTCTGCGTGGGGACGGCGCAGGCGCTGCCGGTGTTCGGGGAACACGCGCTCGCTGTCCAGGCCGTGTGCGAGCGCTTGGGCCACACCGACCTGCGGCGTCTTGCCCAGGCCACCGCCGCCGCCGCCAACTGGCTGCTCGAACAGCCGGCGCGCCACTCCGAAACAATGGCGATGGAAGTCGCCACGGCCATCATCCTGACCCAGAACGCGCAAGAAAATTTTTCGCAGTTGGGCGCCGATTTCGCGCACCAGGTCGATGTGATGGTGGCGCGCATACACGGGTGTATTGCCGGCCATCCGCCGCAGCCGGGTTCGGAAATTCCGGCGCTCGACGACATGTCGCGCCGCGCGCAGGAAAAACTGTTGGTCGTTCAGGTCGCCAAGGAGATCCAGTTCAACCTCGCGCAGATCGAGCCGGTGCTCGACGCCTTTTTCCGGGGCGAGGGCGAACGCGGGGATCTCGCCGCGCTGGACGAACCGTTGCACCAGGTTGTCGGCGCGCTGACGATGATGCGGCACGAGGGCGCCGTCGAAGCGCTGCGGCAGTGCCTGGCCGACATCAGGCATTTTGCGGCGCCCGAATACGTGCCGCGGGAAGCGGATTTCGAGCGGGTCGCCGAACAGCTTTCCGTGCTCGGCTTCTACGTCGACTCGCTGCCGCACGGCACCACCGATTTTGCCGGCTTCGTGCGCAGCATGCAGTCCGCCGGCGGAAGCGGGAGCGATGGGGAGGAACTTTCGCCGGCGTCGGTCGAGCAGGAAGTCGAACAACAGAAACGCGAGGCGCACGCGCTGCTCGAAGCGATCCGCGAGCAACCGGACGATAGCGGCCTGCGCGAAGAGCTGAGGCAGAACCTCTCGGCGCTACAAAAGGACGCCGACCTGGTCGCCGACAAGGAGCTCGTCCAGCAGACGCGCGCCGTTCTTTCGGCGCTGGAGTCCGGAGGCGACAGGGCGGCCCGGGCAACCCACATCGATGCGGCAATCGCCACGCTCAAGCCGCAGACGCACGACGCGCCGACGCCGTCGGCGGCGACGCTGGAGCTGTCGCAGGCCAGCGCGGAAGAAATCGACGCCGAGCTGCTGGCGATCTTCCTTGAGGAGGCCAGGGAAGTCATCGGCAACGTCGATGCCAAACTGAAACGTCTCGCCGAGCAGCCGCATCACGCCGAGGCGCTGACGCATTTGCGGCGCTCGTTCCACACCCTCAAAGGCAGCGGGCGCATGGTCGGCCTGCGCGACCTGGGCGAGGTCGCCTGGTCGGTCGAACAGGTGCTCAATCTCTGGTTGCGCCAGGAACTCGAAGTCAGCCAGCCGCTCACCGAGATGCTCGATCTCGCGCGCGATGTCTTCATGGGCTGGGTGGAGCACCTGGAGAGCCGCTCCGGCGCGACGCCGCGGGCGCTCCCCGACACCGCCCGGCTGCTTGCGCTGACCGGCGCCCTGCGCGCGCGCGACGACTGCGCGATGGAAACGGCGTTGTCCGGCAAGAACGAAACGCCTGCGCCGGACGCGGCGCCGGAACCGGAAAAACCGGACTACGGCGCCGAAATCATTCGGCTGGAGTTTCCGGCCACCCCCGTTGCGGTTCCTGGCGACACCGTTGTGGGGGCGAAGCGCGAGGCCGCGGCCGAGCATGTCGATCTGGCCGATTTCGATCTGATTCCCCCGGATACCGAACCCCCTCCTCCCCCGCTCCCCCCGGCCGGCACGGACAGCCCGCAGCCCCGCATCTCCGTTTCTTCGACGCTCTACGATATTTTCCGCGAAGAAGCGAACGGCCACCTGGCCACGCTGCAACGCGAGTGTGCCGCGCTGCAAGCCGATCCCGAGCAGATGCCGCATCCCGAGATGTACCGCGCCGCGCACACCTTGGGGGGCATCGCGGCGACGGTCGGGCTGGCACCGATCAACCGGCTCGGCCTGGCGCTGGAGCACGCGCTGCTGCGCCGCACGGCAAGCGCGGGCGGAACGCGCGAAGGTCGTATGGCGACGGCAAGCCCCGGCGCGCTCGAAACCATGGGCCTGGCGATCGCCGAGTTCGAGAAGATGCTGGCCGCCGTCAAGGACAGGGGCCAGCCGGAAGGCGCGCCGCACCTGGTTTTCGCGCTTGACGGACTGTACGTCACGCCCTTGGAGGAACGCCTGGCCGAGGCCGCCGATCACCCGGAGGGCAGCCGGATCGAAACCGGTGAACGTAGCGGCGGAGCCGCCCGCGACGAGCGGCCTCCCGCGCGGGCGAGCGCGCTTTTGCCCGAGCCGGCGGATCATGCCGACAGCCCGCCGGCGGCCGGCGACGTTCCGGCTAGCGCCGGACCAACGCCGGTCGCCGGAGCGGCCGCGGATGCGCGGCAGATAAGCGATGAGCTTGACGAGCAGGTGTTGCCGATCTTCCTCGAAGAGGCTATCGAGCTGAACCAGAAGATCGCCGGCAAACTGCGCGCCTGGCGCGCCAACCCGGCCGACGGCGAGGTCGCGCATACGCTGGCGCGCCTGCTGCACACGCTGAAGGGCAGCGCGCGCATGGCCGGCGCGATGAATCTGGGCGAAATCACGCACGCCATCGAGACGCGCGTCGAAGAAACCCGCCGTTCCGGCAGCGCGCCGCCCGCGCTGATCGACGAGATCGACGGCGCCTTCGACGCCATCCGCCAGATCGTCGACCGGCTGCTGCGCGGCGAGGCGCTCGATCTGCCGGGCGAACCGGCGGGTGTCGCGGCGGCGCCGGCGCCCGAAACACCGGGCGCCGCGCTGCCGGCGACGGCCCAAGAAGCGCCGCCCGCGGCCGTCGCCCAGGCCGGCGAAACGGTACACGAAGCGGCGATGCTGCGCGTTCGCGCCGACCTGATCGACCGCCTGGTCAACGAGGCCGGCGAGCTGTCGATCGCGCGCAGCCGCATCGAGGGCGAAATGCGCGGTCTCAAGGAGTCCTTGCTCGATCTGACCGAGAACGTCATCCGCCTGCGCCGCCAACTGCGCGAAATAGAGATCCAGGCCGAGTCGCAGATGCAGTCGCGCGCCGCGCACGCCGAGGAGGGAACCCCGGATTTCGATCCGCTGGAGTTCGACCGCTTCACGCGCTTCCAGGAACTGGCGCGAATGATGGCCGAATCGGTGAACGATGTCGGCACCGTGCAGCAGGTTTTGCTCAAAAACGTCGACGAGGCCAACGCCGCGATTCTCGCGCAGGCGCGCTTGAACCGCGAGTTGCAGCAGGAGCTGATGAACATTCGCATGGTGCCCTTCGACAGTATTTCCGACCGCCTCTACCGCGTCGTCCGGCAAACGGCGAAGGAGCTGGGCAAGCGCGCCAATCTCGAAATAAAGGGCGGACAGCTCGAAGTCGACCGCAGCGTTCTGGAAAAGATCGCCGCGCCGCTCGAACACATGCTGCGCAACGCCATCGTGCACGGCCTGGAGACGCGGGAAAAGCGCCTCGCGACCGGCAAGCCGGAAATCGGCGAGATCGCGCTGGGTCTGGTGCAGGAAGGCAACCAGATCGTCCTCAGCCTGACCGACGACGGCGCCGGGCTCGATTTCGGGCGCGTCCGGGAACGCGCGATAGCCGCCGGCCTGCTCGCCCCGGAAAAGGGCACCGACACGGCAACGCTGGTTGACGTGATTTTCGCGCCCGGCCTGACGACGGCCAGCGAGCTATCGCAGATCGCCGGTCGCGGCGTCGGGCTGGACGTGGTGAAAACCGAGGTGACGAGCCTTGGCGGGCGCATCGAGGTCGGATCGAAAGCCGGCGGCGGAACGACCTTCCGCCTCTATATCCCGCTTACGCTGGCACTCACGCAGGCCTTGTTGGTGCGCGCCGGCAGCAAGCTGTACGCGGTTCCCTCGGTGATGATCGCGCAGTTGCTCGACCTCAAGGAGGATGCCATCAAGCGCATCCGGGAAGCCCGCGAAGTCGAATGGATGAACGAGCGCTACCCGTTCGGTTTTCTGCCGCATCTGCTCGGCGATAGCGGAGCGGAGCCGGAAACGCACCGCCAGTACTGGGTCTTGCTGCTGCGCAGCGGCAACCGGCGCGTCGCCGTGCAGATCGACGAACCGCGCGGAAACCAGGAAATCGTCGTCAAGAACATCGGCCAGCAGCTCGCGCGCGTCGCCGGTATCGACGGCGCCACCGTTCTCGGCAACGGGCAAGTCGTGCTGATCCTGAACCCGATCGCGCTGACCGGGCGCCTGCCCAACGCCGCTTTCGCCGCGCCGGTCGCGCTGGTGCAGGAGATTGTGGAGGCCGGCGCAGCGCTCCCTGCAGTGCCGGCCATCATGGTCGTCGACGATTCGCTGACCGTCCGCAAATTCACGACCCGCCTGCTGGTGCGCGAGGGTTATCGGGTGATCACCGCCAAGGATGGCGTCGAAGCGCTGGAACACCTGGCCGACTTCGTTCCCGACGTGATGCTGGTCGATATCGAAATGCCGCGCATGGACGGATTCGACCTCACCCGCAACATTCGCGCAGATGCCCGGCTCAAAGACGTGCCGATCATCATCATCACCTCGCGCACGGCCGACAAACACCGCAACTACGCCTTCCAGATCGGCGTCAACCAGTATCTCGGCAAGCCGTACCGGGAAGAGGAGTTGCTGCAACTGGTCGGCGGTTACGTCAAGCGAGAACCGGCGGCGACCTGACAGGGGCGACCTTGGCCGTGATCGGAGCCGTATCGCCGGCCGCGCCGCGCCCCGGCACGCCGCCCGGGCATTGGACACGGACGCCGGATTCCCGGTTCTCCCCATAAGAAAAAATGGGAGACCGCCCCCGGCAAATTTGCCATAGACATATCACGGAACCGGCAGCCGCACCGCGACCCGCAGCCCGCCGCCCGGTGTCTCCTCCAGCGCCAGCTCGCCGCCACAACCCGCGACAATCCGCCGAACGATGGCCAGGCCGAGGCCGCAACTGCCGCCGGTTGCCCGCGCCGACCCGATTTGGGCGAAGGCTTTGAGCGCCTGCTCGCGGTCGTCGGGCGCGATGCCCGAACCGTGGTCGGCGACGCTCAAGCTTACCGCCTGCTGCCCGTCGGCGACCGGGGCGAGAGCCACTTCGACCGGCGGCGCGCCGTGTTGCAGGGCGTTGTCAATCAGATTATCGAGCAGGCGTTGCAGGTTGCCGGGGGCGATGGCGACCCGCAAGGGCACGACGGCATCGCCGACCGTCAACCCGACCGGCCGGCCCAGCTCGCGGTGCCGCGCCACCTCGTTGCTCACGGCATCGGCGATCAATAGCGGCGGCGGCGTCTCTTCGGCGCTTTCACCGCTGCGCAGAAAGACCAGACACTGGGCGACGATGCGTTCCATATCTTCGGCATCGCGCGCCAATCCCTCGCTTTCCGCGTCGTTGTCGAGCAGCGCCAGGCGCACGCGCAAGCGGGCGAGCGGCGCGCGAAGGTCGTGCGTGAGGCCGGCCAGCATCTCGCGCCGCTCGCTTTCGGCATGCGCCAGACGGCCCAGCATCGCGTTGTGGCGCGCGGCGAGCCGGCGAACCTCCTGCGGGCCTTCCGGGGTCACGGTGCGCGCCGCGCCGTCGCCGGTCGCCGCCACCGCCTCGCCCAGACGTGCGAGCGGGCGGACGATGCCGCGCACGAACAGGCCGGCGATCAGCGACAGCGCGGCGAGCGTCGCGGCCAGCCCGACCCACAAATCGGGAGGCAGCGCCTGCGGCTCGAAGCGGGGCGGCGGCAAAACCAGCCACCAGTCTTCGCCTCCCGCCTTGAAGCCGATCCACAGGCCGCCGCGTTGCCCGGGGCCGGCGTGGCGCAAACGCACCGGCTCGTCCAGGCGGGCGTTCAGCTCGTCGGCGAGGCGTCGGGCAAAGCCGAATTTCGGCTGGTGCGCGGGAACGGCGGCACCGTCCGCATGCAACCGCATGCCCTGTTCGCCCTCCGGTATGCCCATTTCGGCCGCCGACAGGCGCTGGCGCGCGTCGCGGCCGAGACCCGGCAGCACGACCCGCAAAAGTCTTACCTGGCCGGCGACGAACTGCACGGTCTGCCCCACATGCGCGGTGCGACGAAAATGGCCGATCAGCGAAAAGGTGGCGACCTCGGCAACCGCGATCACGGCGATCACCAGCAGCACCGTGCGCGCGGCCAGCGAGGCGGGCAGCAGCTTCATTTCGGCGCCCCGCCGGGCGCTTGGCCGTCCGGCACGAAGACGTAGCCGACACCCCATACCGTCTGCAGATAGCGGGGATGCGCCAGATCCGGCTCGATCAGCCGGCGCAGGCGGTGGATCTGCACGTCGATGGCGCGGTCGAAGGATTCGCTTTCGTCGCCGCGCGTCAGTTCCAGCAGGCGCTCGCGCTTCATCGGCCGACCGGCGTTGGCGATCAGGGCGTTGAGCAGCGCGAATTCGCCGCTGGTCAGCGCCACGGCCTCCCCCTCGCGCGACAACAGGCGCGCGCCGCGATCCAGCGTCCACGCGCCGAAACGCACCGTGCCGCCCTGCGGGTCGGGCGCGGCGTGAGGCCGCACGCCCCGGCGCAGCACGGCCTCGATACGGGCGACCAGCTCGCGCGGGTCGAAGGGCTTGCCGACATAGTCGTCGGCACCCATTTCGAGGCCGACCACGCGGTCGACCGGGTCGTCGCGCGCGGTCAGCATGATGATCGGCAACAGCTCGCCGCGCGCCCGCAAACGGCGGCAAGCGGCCAGTCCATCCTCGCCCGGCAGCATCAGGTCGAGCACCACGAGATGCGGCGAAAAGCGTTGCAGATAGGCGTCGAGCTGGCGCGTATCGGGCAGCAGCAGGGCATCGAAACCGTGACGCGCGAGATAGGTGGCCAGCAGCTGGCGCAGTTCCGCGTCATCGTCGACGAGAAGAATTTTCTTCATGCTTGCAGATTGATCGGACATGGCGACCATTCTATGCCGGGCGCGGGAGCCAGTCTGTGCGCGGAAACAATTTGCAACGATCGGGCCCGGCCGTGAAATTTTTTGCAATCGCCATCGGACGAAAATGGCGTCGTCGAAAGAGGCGCCAACGGCCGCTTTCCCGACCCGACAACCCGAACCCCTGAAAGGAGTTTCACCATGAAAACCAGATACTCTACCAGCATTCTTGCGACCGCGCTGGCGCTCGCCATCGGCCTGGGCGGCACCGCCTTCGCGATGGGGCCAGACGGCCGCTGCGGCCCGCCCGGCGACCGCATGGAAATGCGCATGAACTATGGCATGAAGGAGATGGCGCGCCTGCACGACGACCTCAAGCTCGACGCCAAGCAGGAGGCCGCCTGGCAGGAGGCGGACAGCGCCACGCGGGGCAACATCGGCGGCATGCGCGAACAGATGCGCAAGCAGCGCGAGGAAGGGCTGGCCGCGCTAAACCAGCCGGGCGCCGATCTGCGCGCCATCGCCAAGCGCATGGATGAGTTCCGCGACGCCGGCCGCAAACAGCACGAGGCCAACCGCGACCGCTGGCTGGCGGTGTACGACCTGCTGAACGCCGAGCAAAAGGAAAAGGCGCGCCTCTTCTTCAAGAGCAAGCTGGAGCGCATGGATGGCTTCGGCAAAGGCCGTCCCGGCCGCGGTTGAACGCGCCGGCGCTTGCGTTGGCGGCTCTTGGTCGGCCCGATATTGGCTCCGTCATTCCCGCCCGCACGGGTCAGTTTACTGCGGAACGCACGCAAAAGCCCCCGTGTTGCCGGTGCCTTCCGAGACCCAGCCTTGCGATTTCATGTGCTCCCACGCACTGCGGCTGGTGGTATAGCGGTGGTTGGGCGATCCGCCCATCCCGTTGTTGTAGAGGCGGTAGAGCACCTGGGCGCCGGTCGGGCAGTTGCCGGCCGGGTCGGGCAGTTGTAGGAAAAAGGCGTCGGCCTCATACACCCAACCTGTTCCCGCCTTGAGCAAGCTGCATTCGGCCGCATAGGGCGTATAGAAATGGGAGACGGCCGCCGCGTAGTAAAAGCGGCAGACCGGATATAGCCCGGGCCCGCTCCCGGTTTTTACCGGGAAGGCGAATCCGGTTCGCACCCACTCGGCGGGGCTCGGCAAGGCGTCGAGCCAGGCGGCTTCTTCCGGGAATGCCGTGATGAAATAGTGGCCGGCCGCCGCGTTGAAATACTCGACGACCGTTCCGTCGGGCGGTGATGGCGCAACGAAATTCGCGGTGACATTTCTTGCGGCGCCCATCGTTACCGTGCAAGTGCCGGTACCCGAGCAGTCCCCGC
Source organism: Betaproteobacteria bacterium (assembly GCA_016208425.1). Classification (GTDB taxonomy): domain Bacteria; phylum Pseudomonadota; class Gammaproteobacteria; order Burkholderiales; family Rhodocyclaceae; genus JACQYA01. The sequence continues at coordinate 4,323 of JACQYA010000186.1, read as the reverse complement.
CCCAGCCGGAAAAGCTGCTGCCGGCAGCCGGCGCGGCCTGCAAGCTCACCGGGCTGCCGCCGGCAAATCCGGCGCTGCAGGTCGCGCCGCAATCGATGCCGGCCGGCGTGCTCGTGACGCTGCCCGAACCGCTGCCGGAGCGCGCCACGCTCAGGGGTTGGGTCGCTGTGCCGGCAGACTTGTCGTCGCGTACCAGACGCACGTAGTTGTCGATGCGGATGACGTCCCCCTGCGGGCCGAAGCCGTGCGGGTAGCTTGCCGGATTGCCGGACTTCGGGTCGCTGCGCTGGGCGCCGGCGCCGTGTACATCGAGCAACTGGTAGGTGGCGCCGGTTTGCATCCAGCCCAAAGCCTGGCCAAAAGCCACGTAAACGCCCCCGTTGTTGTCGAGATGGGTAGTGCCCGCCCAATAGAAGGGATAGTTCGCGCCACCGCCTTCGTCGGTAATGGCCGAGATATCAAACAAAGGATCTATCGCCGGTCCGCGCCGGGAAGCTTCGGTAGCTTTCGGCGCCCGCGTGTAGTTGACCAAACTCTGCAACTCTTTGGCGTTGGGCATCCGCCAGTCGTTGTAGCCCAGGGTGTGGGCAGCGTTTTTCGTCTGTACCCAGGCCAGCGCATCCTGCCAGTTCATTCCGGCGCCGCTGTCCGAGCGAGACCACATCAAGCCGGTCGCCCGGTCGGTGATCGTACCGTCGCCGTTGCTGGCGTATTGGTTCGTGCCATACGACGGGTTGCCGCGCACGTAGCGCACATACATCGTCTGGCCGACGGTGCCGCCGGAGCCCGGCTTGTATTTCGGGTAGCCCTTGATTCGCCCGTCGACGAAATTGACGCCGAAGATGGTGGCGTCTCCGTTCATCGTCGTACCGACATACTCGGTCGCCGACCAGTCCTGCGCGTCGATCACCCGTTCGCCTATCGCCGTATTGCCGGCGGCCCAGCCGAAGTAATGGGTGTCGAGATAGGGGATGCTCGAATCTGCCGTTGCGCCGGACTTTCCGGTGAAATCGATCAGGCTGTAAAGCTCCTTGATGGTCGGCACACGCCAGTCGCTGTAGCCCCCGGCGCGAGAACTGGCCGCTCCGCTGAACGCGGCAGCCCAGGTCATCTTCGAGCCGCGCGCCTGAACCCACGTCAGGCCGGTATTCAAATCGCTGATCGTGCCGTCCCCGTTGTCGCGGTAGGACGGGCGTGCGCCCTGAACCTGCGCGTCTTGCCCGTAAAAGGGCTGGCCCGCCAGCGGCGCGACGATTTCGGCCGGGCCGTTGCCGTAAGTCTTGACCTGGCCGGTGTCGACGAGGGTGTATGAGGCGGAAACCGCCTGGCCGGCAGACCCCGACAGAATTGTCAGGGCGGCGAACATCTCGACAAAACTGCGTTTCATGGTGTTCTCCCGCATGTAATTCGACTTCGGGCCGACCGCCTCAATCGAAATAGCTGCGCGCCGCCTCGAAACGCTGCGCGAAGTAGCTGTTGCCCATCTGCTCGATACGCACGCGGCCGCTGGTTTTCGGCGCGTGCACGAAACGCTCGTCGCCGATGTAGATGCCGACGTGCGAGAACGCCGCGTTGCGCGTGTTGAAAAAAACGAGGTCACCGGGACGCAGGCTGTTCCGCTCGACCGCCCGCCCCTTGCGCGCGATGTCGGCGGCGCTGCCGCCGACCTTCAGGCCGGCCGCCTGGCCGAAAATGTAGCTGACCATGCCGCTGCAATCCAGCCCGGCCTCGGGGTTCTTCCCGCCGAAGCGGTAGCCGGTGTCAATCAAGCCCAGCGCATAGAGCGCCACCTCGCGGCCCTTTTCGCTGATCGCCGGGCGCGACGGGGTGACGGCCGGGGCACGTTCCGGCGACACGCTGCCGCCACCGCAGGCGGAAAGCAGCAGTGCCGTGCAGACGGCGGCAAGGCAAGGGAGTTGTTTGAAAGGCATCCGCGAAGTATAAACTGCCGTTTTCCCCCACGGAAATCGAACGGCGATGAATCTCAACGAACCCCGGCTGCTGCGGCGGCAAGCTTACGTCGATGGACAATGGATAACGCCCGGCAGCGCACTATCGTTTTCCGTGCATGATCCGGCCAGCGGCGAGATCCTGGCCGAGGTCGCGGATTGCGGCGCGGCCGAGACGCAGCGCGCCATCGCGGCGGCACAGGCGGCCTGGTCCGGCTGGCGCGCGCAGACGGCCAGGAAGCGTGCGGCCATTCTGCGCCGCTGGTTCGAGCTGATCCTGGCGTCGGCCGAGGATCTGGCGCAACTGATTACCGCCGAATGCGGCAAGCCGCTCGCCGAGGCGCGCGGCGAGGTCGTCTATGGCGCCTCCTTCGTCGAATGGTTCGCCGAGGAGGGCAAGCGCGCCTACGGCGAGAGCATCCCGAGCACCGCCAGCGACAAGCGCCTGCTGACCCTCCGCCAGCCGGTCGGCGTTTGCGCGGCGATCACGCCGTGGAATTTCCCGCTGGCGATGATTACGCGCAAGGTTTCGCCGGCGCTGGCCGCCGGTTGCGTGGTCGTCGTCAAACCGGCCGAACAGACGCCGCTCACCGCGCTGGCGCTGGCCGAACTGGCGCAGCGCGCCGGCATTCCGGCCGGCGTTTTCAACGTGATTACCGGCAGCGCCCGCTCGGCCGCCGCCATCGGGCAAGAACTGACGGGCAGCCCGGTGGTGCGCAAGCTGTCCTTTACCGGCTCGACCGAAGTCGGGCGTCTGCTGATGGCGCAATGCGCGCCGACGATCAAGAAGCTCTCGCTGGAACTCGGCGGCAACGCGCCGTTCATCGTTTTCGACGACGCCGACCTCGACGCCGCGGTCGACGGCGCGATGATCGCCAAATACCGCAACGCCGGACAAACCTGCGTTTGCGCCAACCGCTTGCTGGTGCAAAGCGGCATCTATGAGGAATTTGCCGCCAAGCTCGCCGCGCGCGTCGCACCGCTCAAGGTAGGCAGCGGCTTCGAGGACGCCGTGGTGCAAGGGCCGTTGATCGACTCCGCCGCGCTGGAAAAAGTCGAGGCGCACGTCGCCGACGCGCTCGCGCACGGCGCAAGGGTATTGGCCGGCGGCAAGCGCCACGCGCGCGGCGGCACCTTCTTCGAACCGACCGTGCTGGCCGACGTGACGACGGCAATGCGCGTCGCGCGTGAAGAGACCTTCGGCCCGGTCGCGCCCCTCTTCCGTTTCGAGCGCGAGGAAGAAGCGATCGAGATGGCCAACGCCACCGAATACGGCCTCGCCGCCTATTTCTACTCGCGCGACGTGGCGCGCTGCTTCCGCGTCGGCGAAGCGCTGGAATACGGCATGGTCGGCATCAATACCGGGTTGATTTCCAACGAAGTCGCGCCGTTCGGCGGCGTCAAGCAGTCCGGGCTAGGCCGCGAAGGTTCCCGGCACGGGCTGGACGAGTATCTGGAAATCAAGTATCTCTGTTTCAGCATCGCGTGAATTCGGGGGGCGCCTATGAAGATCGTCATTGTCCTGATGTTCGTCGCGCTGATGATCGCGGCGGTTGCTTGGTGGCGCTCGCTGCTCAGAAATCGCGGAGCCTTCATCGACAACTATCCCTACGCCAAATTTCTCGACAAACGCCTCGCCGCACGCCGGCCTGAGCTGAACGAGGAGCAGCGGCGGCTCGTTTTCGACGCGCTGCGCGCGTACTTCCATCTCTGCCGCGAAGCCAAGAGCCGCATGGTAGCAATGCCCTCGCAGGCGGTCGACGACGCCTGGCATGAGTTTATCCTGTTCACCCGCCAGTACCAGCGTTTCTGCGCCGACGCCTTCGGCCGTTTCCTGCACCACACGCCGGCCGAAGCGATGCGCACCCCGACGCAGGCGCAGGATGGCATCAAGCGCGCCTGGCATCTGGCCTGCCGGCGCGAAGGAATCAACCCGAAGACGCCGCAAAAGCTGCCGCTGCTGTTTGCGCTTGACGCCATGCTAGGCATCGCCGGCGGCTTCGTTTATCGGCTCGATTGCATGGCCGCAACACAGGCGGGAACCGGGGCTGGCACGGGCTATTGCGCCAGCCACATCGGTTGTGGCGGCGGCGGCGCTACGGGCGAGGGAAACAGCGATAGCTGCAGCGGCGATTCGTCGGGCGATGGAGGGGGCTGTGGAGGTGATTGAGGGACGGAATGGAATGGGGCAGCCCCCTCAAACTGTATCGAGCGGCGAACCCACTGGACATATTGCGTTTCGGTGCGGATACTGTAATGCTTCAAGCGCAAGCGATCACGAACTTGGTCGAGGAGTTTGGGGGCTTGAGGGCTTTGAGGGGAGGGGTCGGTTATGACAAGTTTCCGTGAAGCAACAAATGCAGAGAGTTGAGCT